>JAKSTQ010000040.1 GCA_024402475.1 Treponema sp.
GGATGGAAATCTGGAACAACGTTTTCATGCAGTTTGAACGCAAGGACGAAAAGACACTTATTCCTCTTCCAAAACAGAACGTAGATACAGGAATGGGTCTTGAAAGAACAAACTGTATTCTTCAGGGCAAAACTTCCGTTTACCTTACAGAAGTTTTCATGCCTATCATCAATAAAATTGAATCACTTTCTAACTATAAATATGGTTCAGACGAACTTAAAGACCGTTCTGTACGCATTATTGCAGACCACAGCCGTTCTTCTGTATTCATCCTTGGTGACCAGAAAGGCGTAAGTCCGTCAAATGTTGGTGCAGGTTATGTTCTCCGCCGTCTTATCCGTCGTGCAGTACGCGAAGGAATGAAGCTCGGTATCGACAGAGACTTCCTTGCAGAAATCGCAGGAACTGTAATCGAAAACTTCAAGATTGCATATCCTGAACTTGAACAGAATGCACAGAAAGTAAAATCAGAACTTACTCAGGAAGAAGCAAAATTCCGCGAAGCCCTTAAAAACGGTGAAAAGGAATTCCAGAAAATGCTTCCTAACCTTATGAAGAATCCTAAAAAAGAAGTAAGCGGAAAAACAGCATTCAAACTTTTTGATACTTACGGATTCCCTCTTGAACTTACTCAGGAACTTGCAGCAGAAAACGGATTTACAGTTGATGTTGAAGGTTTCAAGGAAGCAGAAAAGAAACATAAGGAAGCTTCAAAAACTGCAGATGCAGGAGCAGCAAAAGGCGGTCTTGCAGAACAGTCAGAAGTTACAACAAAATATCATACAGCAACACATCTTCTGCAGCAGGCACTCATCAATGTTCTTGGTGATCAGATTGCACAGAAAGGTTCAAATATCAACAATGAACGCATGCGCTTTGACTTCACTTTTGAACGTCCAATGACAAAAGAAGAAATTCAGAAAGTTCAGGACATCGTTAATGAACAGATCAAGGCTGACCTTCCTGTTGATATGAGAATCATGACTCTGGACGAAGCAAAAGCAGAAGGCGCACGAGCTCTTTTCTCTAATAAATATGGAGAAGAAGTTAAGGTTTACACTATTGGCCGTGATGTTAAGAATGACTGGTTCAGTAAAGAAGTTTGTGGTGGACCTCATGTTCAGCACACAGCTCAGATCGGTGAATTCAAGATTGAAAAGGAACAGTCTTCTTCAGCTGGTGTACGTCGTATCCGCGCTACAATTTCTGGTGGTCTTCCACTTGAAAAAGCATAAAATTCTGTAACTATTCGTGAAAAAATACATTTGTAATTATTAGGAAGGTAAAAAAATATGAAACGCATAATTTTTTCAGCAATTTTACTTGCATCTGCAGCATTTACTGCAGTAGCTCAGGCTGCTTTACAGCCTCTCGTTGTAATCAAGCTCAACGGTCACGAATCTATTACCGTAAAAGAAGTTAAAGACCAGGTAGAACTCTATCAGGCTCAGTCAAAACAGAAATTCGGTGTTGAAGAGAAAAAAATAATTCTTGAATCCCTCATTAACCAGAAACTTATGGTTCAGGCTGCAAAAAAAGCAGGAATCGCAGTTTCTGACAGCCAGGTTAACCAGGCATATCTTACAAATCTTTCACAGATTGCAGGCCGTCAGGTAACAGAAAAAGATTTTGCTGATATGGTTCGCAAAAACTATAACGGCAAAACAGTTGATCAGTTCCTCGTAGAACTTGTTCACATGAATGTTGCCCAGTACAAAGCATATCTTAGAAACCAGCTTCTTGCACAGCAGTATGTAATGCAGCAGAAGGGTAAAGAAATCCAGGGTGTTCAGGCTACAGACAAAGAAATCCGTGATTTCTATGAATCTAACAAATCTAAGTTTGTACGCAATGACGGTCTTCGTATGTTCCTCGTATCAGTTCCTAAAAACGGAAACCCTGCAGAAGCAGAAAAGAAAATCAAACAGCTTCTTTCTGATTTCAATGCAAAGAAACTTACATTAGAAAAAATGCGCGAAGCATCACAGAATCCTACAGCTGCAGGATATGCTGCAGGTGATATGATTATCGAAAAAACAGAAGATTATGCAAAACTTCTTGGCGTAACTTTTGAACATATTACAAAACTCTTTGACGAACCTTTGAACAAAGCTTCTGACATCAAAGAAACTTCACAGGATTACCAGTTCTATGTACTCCTCGAAAAATACAGTGCAAAAATGCTTGGCATTTCAGATGTAGTAAGTCCTGGAACAACTATGACAATCTACGAATGGATCAAACAGAATCTTACATTGCAGAAACAGCAGAACGCTCTTCTTAAAGCTGTAGAAGATCTTTCAAGACAGCTCAACACAGAAGCTAACGTAGAACGCAAAAAGACTGGTAAAGATCTCGAAGCTGCTCTTGCCTGGTAAGGAATAAGTATGTCTCGCCGTAAAAGTAGAATTACAGCTTTCCAGGGAGTCTATTCATGGGAAACAAGCAGAGAATCATTGGATCAGCTGCTTACTTTCTCATGGATTGATGATAAACCTGCACAGGAAGATCTCGATTTTTCCCGCATCCTTATTGCCGGTACAATCGAAAATATCGAAAAGATTGATGCACTTATTGCTTCTCATCTTTCCGCAAACTGGACTTTTGACCGTCTTAACAAAGTAACTCTCGCAGTTCTTCGTGTCGGAATCTATTCTCTTTTGTTCCAGAAAGAAATTGCAGCTTCCATTGTAATTGACGAAGCCGTAGATATCGCAAAAGAATTCGGTCCGGATGATTCTTACAAGTTTGTAAACGCAATGCTTGATAAAATCAGCAAGGAACAGTAATAGTCCGATGAATATCATACACAGCCCCCATTCTTTTAGTAAAAAAAGTGCTCTGATTATTTTCACTGTGCTTTTAACAGGAGTGGCGGGTTGTTTTTTTTCAGGGTGCTCTAAAAAGTCGTCCACAGGTACTTCAATAATTACAGCTCTTGATCAGATTGACCGCCTTATTCAGCTTGGCCAGACTCAGGATGCTTTAAAGCTTCTGGAAAAAACAGATAAAAAAAGCCTTGATACTCAAATCCGCATAGGCATTTACCGCCGCTATCTTTCGCTTGGTGAAAATAAGCGTGCAGAAAATGTTATCGTTTCCTGCCGTAAAAAAGAGCCCGGCAATAAAAGTCTTGATGCGCTTTACGGTTCTTTCCTTATATCTGACAAACGACTTGATGAAGCTTTGTCCGTTACAAAATCCCTGTCCGGAACAAAATACAGTTCAATCTACGCAGAGGCTGTTCTCCGTAAGGCTGTCAAAGACCTTAAAAGCATTGACTTTGCCCAGTTCTGTTCTACCGACTATCAGAAAATCTATTTTGATGCATGGAATGGTTCCGGTGACAACATGTGGCTGCGTAACTGTGCCGTAATTCATCTTTATCGCGGTGAATATATCGACGCCCAGAAACTTCATCCTCAGACTTTTCAGGATGCCCGGGATGCATATTTCTGGTCATGTGTAATGTATGACTGCAGACAGTATGCCATGGCGGTTAGTGACCTTCTTAAAGCCAGTGAACTGATAAAAAACGAACTGTCAGATTCTTTCGAACTTAAAAAACTTCTTGCCCAGAAAGAATTCCTCAACCTGAAAATCCAGGCTCTGCTTGCGGATTGTTATATCAGCCTTGGAGAAGACAAGGAATCAGAACAGATCCGTAATCAGATTCTTGCCCTTCATTCAGATACAGAACAGGATTCAGAATTTTCTGAAATTGAAAACAAAATCCTGAGCGTGGTTTATGTAAACAGTGCACTCTGGTCTCTTTCCCAGGACGATATGAATGCAGCCTTTAAACTGCTTTCTTTTGCCGTAGAAAAATGGACTGATTGTGTTCCAGCCCTTGTTGCTTATGCAGATTATTCCTGGAAAACAAGCCAGCTTGAAATGAATGATCCTATGACCCTTGAACTGCGTCGTGCAGGAGTTCGTTCCCTTGACATGAAGGCTTTTGATGAAATTCCCCGTATCCCGCTTTCGGATCCTGTTGCCCGCATGAATGCAAGCCTTGAACGCGTAAAAAACTACGACCTGTATGTAGCACTTCTGGATCTTGAAGATAAGGCGAATCCGGATGTTCAGGATAAGGTTCGGCTTTCAAAAATGTGGAATATTCTTGAACACAATACTTCAGGCACAAATAATTATCCGCCGCAGATTGCCCGCTACGCACTTCATACACTTATATTGTGTCACCAGGAGCAGCAGGCCCGTCAGCTGTTCAATAAATATCTTGCAAGCCGTTATAAGTTTGACAGCGCGTTCTCGTTTACTGATAATCTCTTCCAAAACATTCACAACCTTAATCTCTGGGAAGTTGAGTATGCAGCCTATTTTGAACTTCTGGAAAAAAAGGCGTCGCTTACAAAATCTCTGTATGAGTTTGTTGTCCTTAATGAGCATTCACGGGAAGGGGCGGTTGTTCAGGAAATTTCACCTGCTTCTTCATATTCAGCCGTAATGAACCTGGCAATGATTTATTCCAGCCTCAATGATAAAAACAAAGCTATGAACCTTTACGGCAAGCTTACGGGAAGAATTTCAGAACCAAAACAGAAAGCAGAAATCCTTTACCGCCTTGCAGTCCTTCAGAATGATCAGGGGCTTTTAAGTGAATCAGTCAAGTCCCTCAAATATTGTATCTATCTGAATCCGGGCCATACAAAAGCAAGTAATCTTCTGCTTCAGCTTACAAAATAAATCAAGACAAAAAAAAGCTGCCTGAAATTAATCAGACAGCTTTTTGCATTTTAGAAGAAAGTTATTTTTCTACAACTGCAATTACATCAGCCATTTTAAGGATCAGGTATTCATTGCCGTCAACCTTAATCTGTGTTCCTGCATATTTGTCATACATAATCATGTCGCCGACTTTTACTGTAACAGGATCTTTTTCAGTTCCAGGACCTACCGCTTCTACAGTTGCTGTGTTTGTCTTTTCCTGTGCTGCATCCGGAATGATAATGCCTGATGCTGTTTTGCTTTCTGCTTTTGTTTCTTTAACGAGAATTCTGTCTGCCAATGGTTTTATTTTCATAAAGGTGCTCCTAAAAAGTAATTTCAAGACTTATAACATTCAATATATAAAACTTGGCAACGATTGGCAACATCTGAAGAAAAATTTATAAAAAAATGAACAAATTTCAGGAAAAAAAGCATGATTTTTACATAGAAAAGTCATAAAAATGAGGAAATTTGCAGGAAATTTTCAGGTTTTCAGGTGAATTTATCAATAATTTGAATAAAATCCGCTGAAAAAGGGTGAATTTCGAAAAAAAATTAAAAAAAATTGCAAAAAAATTGACGAATTTCGTGTTTTTTTAATTTTAATTATTGACTAAAAATAATTATTTGTGATATATTCAACTCACTCGCGAATGACGTG
>JAKSTQ010000041.1 GCA_024402475.1 Treponema sp.
ACTATATAGTAAATCTTATGGAAGGATACTGTAAACGTGACTCCATACCGGAGATGAAAAAGAATGTTTTCAAAACTGAAGCAGGTAAATATATGCTGGAACAGATGTTTGAAAAGTCAACCAGGTAGGCTTGGGTTTCGGATGTATCCAGAAAGTCATCAATATCGAAATTGCATCACTAATGACTGTAAAACATTGACAATCATCTATGTTTGTTTGTATATTCTTAATATAGACAGTTATCTATGAAAGGATGTGTATGACAGACGAAATCATTGCAAAAATATGCAAGGCTCTTGGTGACGTTCACAGGGTTCAGATTGTAAGGCTTCTTACAAAAGGCGAGTTGTGTGCCTGTAAGATCCTGGAGAAATTCAATATCACACAGCCGACACTTTCTCATCATATGAAAATTCTTGCTGACTGTGAGCTTGTAAAATCAAGAAAAGAAGCAACCTGGACATACTATTCAATCAACTGTGAAAAGTTCAGGGAATTCAAATCTGTTATTGAAAGCATGACATGCTGTAAAAAATAATTTTATTTGGAGGCCAATATGGCAAATGAAGGATGCAGCTGTTGTGGAAACAGCGATGCAAAGGTAATTTCATCAATCAAGGTTTTGGGAAGCGGATGCACAAACTGCCACAAGCTCCATCAGAATGTAATCGATGCCTGTGCGGAAATCAATCTTGCGACTGACATTGAGTTTGTAACCGACATGGAAAAAATCGCAGGCTACGGAGTCATGAGCATGCCGTGTATTGTCATCAATGAAAAGATTGCGAGTGTTGGGAAAGTTCTTTCAAAAGACGAAATCATCAAGCTTTTAAAATAGGAAATCATTTATGAATGTATGGGATTTTATCCAGAATCAGATTTTCGGAATGAAGTGGCTCCATGCTGTGCTCGGTAGACTGCTGACGGTTTTGCATGTTGACCTTTCAACAAAATTGGGGGCAAGCCTTCATTTTTTTATCTATGACATCATCAAGATTTCGGTTCTTCTTTGTGTCCTGATTTTCATCATCTCATACATTCAGTCATTCTTTCCGCCTGAGAGAAGCCGCCGTATTCTTGGACGGTTCACGGGAATATGGGGAAGGGTGATTGCGGCTCTCCTTGGAACTGTAACGCCATTCTGCTCGTGTTCTTCTATTCCGCTTTTTATGGGATTTACGGCGGCGGGACTTCCACTAGGGGTAACTTTCAGCTTTCTTATATCTTCTCCCATGGTAGACTTGGGCAGCCTTGTGCTTCTCATGAGCATATTTGGTCTGAAGATAGCAGTAGTTTATGTACTCCTTGGACTTGTCATAGCAGTTGCAGGCGGAACAATAATCGAAAAGCTGCATATGGAAAATCAGGTTGCAGACTTCATCCGCAATGCAAAAGCCATTGAACTACCCCAGGAAGAATTGACTGTAAAAGACAGGCTTAAATATTCATGGGAGCAGGTTGCTGGAACTTTTAGGAAAGTAATTCTCTATATCCTTATTGGTGTTGGAATTGGAGCAGTGATTCATAACTGGATTCCTGAAGAGGTAATTATAAAATTCCTTGGAACAGGTAATCCTTTGGGAGTAATCATTGCGACGATTGCTGGGGTTCCCATGTATGCTGATATTTTTGGATGCATTCCAATTGCGGAAGCCTTGCTTTCAAAAGGAGCCAGGCTCGGGGTTGTCCTTGCATTCATGATGGGAGTAACGACACTCAGCCTTCCGTCCATGATCATGCTGAAGAAAGCAATCAAAAATAAACTGCTAGGTACTTTCATTGCGGTCTGCGTAGCCGGAATCATTCTTGTCGGATATTTCTTCAATGCAATTCAATTCTTGCTTGTGTAGTTGGTATTAGAAGAGAAAAAAAGGAAATTTTGTGGAGACACCCAAATATATGGGCATCTCCTTTCTTACCGTGCCGCAGTGTGCCACTAGTCAAAGGCCCTCACGCTACAACAACAACGATAATTCATGCTCTTGGGTTCGATGAACACAGTTCCAAAGTTGAAATCCAGTGTCCCGGCCATATGACTGTCGGGGTCAGTGGACTGACAGCAAGACCAGTAATATCCAAAGATAAACATATTTCCACCTGCATTTTTAAGGCTTGTATTTACGATACCGCTGTTCTGGTAGATTGTGTAAAGTTCAGCTAATGTTGGTAAGTACCAGCCATTTGCAAGGTCTCCTTTAAGTCCATTGTATTTGGCATAATTAAGGATAAAGTCCCAGACAGGGTAATTTTCAGGATGTTCTTGTGCATCAGGGCAGGCTGACTTAAGTTTTTCCCAACCGTCACTTCCGTCTCTGTAGCCGCTTGTTTTATCTCCACGCAATTCAGCAATGTTAGTTTTATCTCCTGCAGCGCCTTGTTTACACCATTCAATTTTCTCGCGTTGCTTAATTCCAACACCAAGGGCCGGCTTTCCATTTCCTGCTGCACGTACGATTACTGCAGCTACTGTATCATATTCTGGATCATCGTCTCTTGAAAAAACTGTTCCATCTTTTAAGATAAAGTCTCCTACTACACATTTTGCGTAAGGTGAAGAATTTACTGTATAACTAGCACTTGCAACATCACTGTCATTCATTCCAGCTTTTACAGCAACTGCCTTGATTGATACATCTTCATTTATGCTAATTGCGTCAGTGTACTGTGTGCTTGATGTTGTTGGATTAGATCCGTCCATTGTGTAGTAAATCATTGCATATTCTGTTTCACAGTTAATTTCTACACTTGTTCCACTGTTAACTTCACCTGAAGCCACGCTGAAGACAGGGGTTGCTACTGTTTCCTTAGCTGGAGCAGGTGGCAAAACAGGATCATCAGTGCTGCTACTGCTACCACTAGAACAACTGGACATTCCCAATGCAAAAATTGCTGCAATAGCAATTCCTGCGATTTTTTCCAAACCATTATTCATCGTATTCCTCCTAATTTTATTTGAACCGAAAAAAGCACAGGTCTGCACGCAAATTTTCTCTGCGCTCAAATGAGCAAATGAAAGTATTTTTGTCAAAACCTTTACTGATGTATTTTATTCTAGCTTTTCTTGATTGTAAATTAAAATCCATCTTATGATTTTAAATGTGCAATCTTTCACATCTAAACATTGCTTTTTTTATGCTTGCAAAGTCATTTTCTATGATGTCACAAAAAACTTTACGGCAAAATCAAAACTTTACATGAAACTTCAGAATTCCACTGGCTTTTCGCTAGGTCGCATTACACCCTTTTATCTTGTGAGCAATATTATATTATAAACTTGACGAAGCGTACGATTAGTCGTACGCTTTGTATATATAGAGAGGTATCACTATGGCAGTAATGACAGCAACAGCAGCAAGAACAAATTTATATAAGCTCATTGATCAGACAAAGGATTTTCATGAACCTATAATAATTTCTGGAAAAAGAAATAATGCTGTTTTGATTTCAGAAGACGACTGGAATTCAATTCAGGAAACATTGTATTTATGTTCAATTCCTGGAATGAGAGAATCTATTCTTGAAGCAAGCAAAGAACCTTTGGAAGAAAGCGTAAAGGAATTAGACTGGTAATGTGGACTGTAGTATATTCAAAACAGGCTGTAAAAGACAGTAAGAAAATTGAACAGTCTAATTTAAAAGAAACTGTAAAAAAGTTGATTGAGGTTCTTAAAAATGATCCGTTTCAAAATCCTCCACCTTATGAAAAATTAATTGGAGATTTAGCAGGAAAATATTCGAGAAGAATAAATATTCAGCACAGATTGGTTTACGAAGTTTTTATGGAACAGAATACTGTCCGAGTTTTAAGAATGTGGACTCATTATGAATAAGAAATAAAACCTAACACGCATTTCAAATCACCGACAGCGGTTCCAGCGTCCGCTTGCGTAATATGTTCCGCCTATGAGGAGAGGAACATATCCTGCAATTGCGTCTCCCATCCAGAATCCAAATGGACCCCAGGCAAGTACAAACCCTAAAAGGTAGGCAAGACCTATTCGGCTGATGAGTCCGTCAAAAAGTGCGATGGCAAGGTTCAGCTTTGCATTTCCAGAGCCGTTTATGATTCCGAATGCAAAGGTTCTTGCGGCACACCCAAAAAAGTTCAGGATAGAAGGAATCATAATTATGGCTGCTTTAGAAACAACTTCCATATCCTTGGTAAAAAGCAGGAATATTGCTTCCGGCTGAATATATAATGCAAGAGAACAGATGAGTGCCATAATGGCCGAAAGTCCCATGGCCCAGAACAAAATCTGAGGAACCCGTTTGTATTTTTTTGCACCAAGATTCTGTCCGACCATAGAGGCTGCGGCAGTAGTGGTAGAATTTGACATGATTCCCATAACCGCACCCAGTTTGCTGTAGATTCCGGCGATTGCGGAACTGATTACACCGAACGTGTTTACCCAGGCTGCAACTACGGTCAATGAAAGATGAATAGCTGCGGCCTGCATTGACATTGGAATGCCAAGAGCAAATATTTTCTTGCTTATCACCATATCGGGAATGAAGCTTTTTAGCTTGAAGTCAAAACCGAAACTTTCTTTTTTTATGTACAGATAGATCAGAGAGTAGAAGAAACTTACAGCCTGACCGATTACAGTTGCAAGAGCAGCTCCCTTGGCAGCCATATCAAGATAGGCTACAAAAACAATATCAAGGATGATGTTTACAACTGTGGCGACAGCAACAAAATAGAATGGACGTTTTGAATCTCCCATACCTCGGAGAATGGCACTAACGATGTTGTAGCCGTAGATGAAAATCAGTCCCGTGATACAGATAATTGTGTAGTCCATAGTATATAAGTAGGCTTCTTCCGGAGTATTAACAAGATGAAGTATCTGGTTCCTGAACATGAAGCAGACAACCGACATTACTACGGACATTGAAAGGAGAATAGTAAACATGCTTCCTATTGTAGCCTTAATGCTCTGTCTGTCGTTTACACCTACTGATTTTGCTATTAAAACCTGGCCGGCAGATGAGAAACCCATTGCAAGGAACATAAGGAGATTCAATACGTTTCCGCCTGTAGA
>JAKSTQ010000042.1 GCA_024402475.1 Treponema sp.
TCATTGATTTTTGTATAACATTCAAAATCAATCCATCGTGCTGAATTTGCAATTCCCAAGATTTCAAATTGATCCGGATTATATTTGTCAAAAAAAGTTATAGGGACTCCCATTACACCACAATAATCAAATGGAATTTCATCTACGCGATTTACATTTATAACTTCATAATTATCATACTTAGGATATTCTTCTTCGCTGTAAGTTTTATAAAGAATCAAATTTTCGTGTCGTTTGGAAATATCCAGATTTGTGTACCAGCAGATGTTTCCCAAACTCCGCCATTTCTGTCCTGATTCATCAATCCAGAATCTTGATTCTCTTGGTTCAGAGTCTGCAGGTACCTTGAAAGACATATCTCCGCTTTTAAATCCAAGCCACATTTTATTCTGCTTTATTAGTGAAAATGTTTCTTTGTAGGTTACATTATTCTGATTCCCGATAATCAAAAACTTTTTGTCATACTTAATTAATTGAGCAACATATTCCCTAAAAAGTGAGAAGGGCGGATTTGTAACTACGATGTCAGCCTGTTTTAAAAGTTCAATACATTCTTGGGAACGAAAATCGCCATCACCTTTCAACGACTTTACTCCGATTTCCTCTATGGTAGGAATTGTTCCGCCGTTTTTTTTACCGCAGTATTCAAGATAGATTGCGCTTTCACAATCATTCTGGCTGAACAAATCCCTTTCTTGATTTTTATAGCAGACAGTAATTAGTTTTTTTAATCCAAGTTGTTCAAAATTGTACGAAAAATAATGAAAGAAATTACTGATCCTAGGATCATCACAGTTACAGAGAACAACCTTGTTTCTAAAATGATTTTTATAATGTTTTAATTCATTTTCAATGTCAGAAAGCTGAGTATAAAACTCGTCATTTTTTGCGTTTTTTGCATTATGTAACTGTGAATTTTTAGCCATTACTATCACCTTGGATGTAAAGTTTGGTATTATTTGTGAATAAAGTATCTTATTTTACCCCTAAAAGATAATAAGGTCAAATTTTATACATATATGCCATCTAGGGACCAAATTTTACTACTATATAAAGCATGAGTTTTGCAGAAAATTTTAGAGATGAATTAAGTTATCAGCAGATTTCACTGAAAGAGTTTTCAGCAAAAATTGGTATTAGCGAGAATACGTTAAAAAAATATCGACCAGGGAGCGAAACCCTTCCTAGCATAGATACAGCTCAAAAAATTGCTTCAGCCCTTAACGTTTCACTTGATTATCTTGCTACAGGGAAAACAGTAGAATCAAAAATTCTTTCACCCGAAATAATGGAAATGGCTAAAAAGCTGAGAAAGTTTTCTTCCAATGATCTTGAAGCTATAGATAAAATAATCACAGCCATTCAAGAAAAATATAATTGAGTGTAAAAAAACGAAATGAACGGAAATCTCTTCTGAAATAGTGAAGTGAGTATACCCGGGGACTTAACAAACTGTTCAAAAAAGTCCATATTAGGAATATGACTAAAAGCACTCGTGGCGCCATCCAGCTTGCATTGTGTGCTCTTTTCTGGAGTACAGGCGGCGTCTTCGTTAAATCAGTAAATGCCTCTTCGTTTTTTATTGCAGGTTTCAGAAGCCTTACAGCCCTGATTGTTTTTCTGATAGTTTTAAGGAGACCACCTGTTTTTACGGTCAGGGATGAGCAGAATAAAATTGACCGCCCTAAAACCCTTTATCTGTGGCTTGCAGGAATTCTTTATGCAGCAACAATGATTCTGTTCTGCATGGCCAATAAACTTACAACGGCAGCCAATACAATTCTTCTTCAATATACAAATCCGATTTACATAATTCTGTTCAGCCCGCTGCTGCTTGGAGAAAAGAATTCCAGATGGGATTACTGCACGGCGTTTGGTGTTATGTGCGGAATTGTTCTTTTCTTTGCAGGAGATCTTGATGCCGGAAATTTTCTGGGAAATATTCTTGCGGCATTGAGCGGACTGACTTTTGGGTTCTGTACAATCTATATGCGCAAACAGAGAACGACCGGTTCTGAAAATTCTTTTATGATTGCACATCTTGTAACGGCAGTAGCAGGAATCTCAATCGGGTTTGCAGGCGGTGGGTCAATTCCTGCAGGCGACTGGCAGTCCTGGATCAAGCTTATCAGCTGCGGAATTATTCAGATGGCATTTGCAACAATTCTTTATTCCCGCGGAATCGGAAAAGTTACGGCATTAAGTGCGGGAATCATCACAATGATTGAACCGCTTATGAATCCAGTATGGGTTATGATTTTCGGAAACGAAGTTCCGGGCGTACTGGCACTGGCTGGAGGTGCAATCATTCTTGGTTGTATCCTTCTTCGCGAAATCGTAAATTATTACAGACATTATAAAAAAGAAAATGGCATGGAGACAAAATCATGAACGCACAAATTAATCTTTACTCAGAAATCAAAACAAAAATCAACGATGGCATGATAGGTCTCTTTTTCGAAGATATCAACTATGCAGGAGACGGCGGTCTTTACGCAGAATATATAGAAAACCGTAACTTCGAATTTTACAAAGCTTTCGGAGGAATAAAAAACGGAGACTGGTACACACAGCACGAAGGTCTTTATGCATGGAATCCTTTCGGGGCTGCAGAAATCAAAGTCGTAAGTGCAAGTCCTGTTGCTGCAGAAAATCCTCATTACCTTAGAATGGCTGCAACGGGAGCCGGCGGTTTTTCAAATAAAGCCTACGACGGAATTCTTCTTACAAAAGGTCACAGATATAATGTGTCATTTTATGCCCGTAATGTTTCAAACCTTAAATTACTTTCAGTTACCGTAAAAGATTCTTCAGGTAAAATTTCTGCATCTGCAGAAGTTGAATTGTTCCGTAATGAAGAAAATACTTTGTGTCCGTGGAAAAAATATGAACTTACCCTTGAAGCACTGACAGACCTGCGGGGCGGTCTTTTCTGTATTGAATCTAAAGAAGCATGTACAGTTGAATTCGATTTTATTTCGATGATTCCTTGTGATGCAGTCTGCGGAATTTTCAGGAAAGACCTTTTTGAAAAACTTGATGAACTTCATCCCGGCTTTATACGCTTTCCCGGCGGCTGTATCATCGAAGGCGCAACTCTTGAAAACCGCTACAACTTCAAGGAAACCTTAAAGCCTCTCATTCACCGTAAACACAACTGGAGCCGCTGGGCCGTTCATACACCAATGACAGATATTCCCGGCTACAATGGTCCTGACCGTTATCCCTTCTATAACCAGACCTACGGCATCGGCTTTTACGAATACTTTCTTCTCTGCGAAAAATTAAACTGCAAGCCGCTGCCTGTCCTTAACGTAGGACTTGCCTGCCAGTACCAGTCCTACGAAACAGTTGCCCTGGATTCCCCGGAATTCCAGCAGTACCTTCAGGATGCAGTTGACCTTATCTCTTTTGCAAACGATGATCCTTCTACAAAGTGGGGAAGTGTGCGTGCAGCCCTTGGACATCCTCAGCCATTCAATCTTGAAATGGTTGGAATCGGAAACGAACAGTGGGATACACCTCAGTCAGAATTTTTTAAACGCTATTTAATGTTCGAAAAAACAATTCACGAATCCTATCCGTCAATCAGGCTGATCGGTTCTGCAGGTCCAAACGTAATTTCGCAGGATTACAAAAATTCCTGGGATTTCATCCGTGCTTATTCTAAGACTAATGCTGCTTTTGCTTATGCTGTTGATGAACATTACTATGTAAAACCTCAGTGGCTTTTTGATAATAATGAATTTTATGATGACTATGACCGTAGCGTAAAAGTTTTTGCAGGTGAATATGCCGCTCATCCGGAAGGCTCAGGTTCCTTCAACAATCCTGCAGTCAACACACTCGAAGGCGCACTGGCAGAAGCCGCATTCCTTACCGGTATCGAACGCAATGCCGACGCCGTTATCCTTGCAAGTTATGCTCCGCTGTTTGCCAGAATGGGTTATACACAATGGTCGCCTGACATGATCTGGTTCAACGATAAAGAAAGTTACGCAACTCCAAGCTGGTATGTGCAGAAAGCTTTTTCTAATTATACAGGCGACTGCACTCTTGATACCCGCAGTGAACACAAGGCTTTGCGTGAACAAAAAATTTATTACAATCCGTCATTCGATACAAAAACGGGAACAGTCTATCTTAAAATTGTAAATGCAAATGACCAGGCTGTTTCGCTTGACCTCTGTAACAAAGGTGAATTTAATTTTACTTCAATGCAGGTGCTTGTAATGGGCGGAACAGAAAAAGAAACTTCAAACTCTTTTGAAAAACCTGATGCAGTTCAGCTTCTGCAGTCAGATGAAAAATCTTTTGACGGTAAAGTTGAATTACCGCGCTATTCGTTTGCGGTTGTCGTGTTAAAGTAAAAGTGAATTTACCGGATCCCGGGTGATTGTATTTTTCAGAATAGAATTTTCAGTAATTGCAATAACAACTTGAAACAGTGTTAAAAAAAAATTAAGATGTCATT
>JAKSTQ010000043.1 GCA_024402475.1 Treponema sp.
CTGTAATGACTTTGATGTCAGGTGTATTTATGGAATTTATCAGTTTTTGTAAAAATTGCTTTCTTTCCAGTACTTTCATGGGTTTATTATACAATTCTTATTCCGCATTTTCAAGAAAACTTCAATTTTGCGGAATAAAAAACTAAAATCTATTCCGCATTTTTAATATTTTTTCAATTTTGCGGAACAGTTGATTTTAGAGAAGATATGGAGAAATTAAGTAAATAATCCCCCCCCGTTAGCGATCAGTGGACGGTTCGACTTCACTACGTTCTGCTCACCGGTCCTTAGGCACTAGCGACCCGGACAGTTTTCTGGCCGGGTAACGGCTAAATTAATCTATTCTTCAAACCAGTTTTCAAGCATTAGGGCTGAGACTTCCTTGATGTCTTCAAAGTCCTTTGTGTTGCGGGTTACAAGAACAAGATTGTTTGCTATTGCTGTGGCGGCAATCATGGAATCTGCAAGTGGTGCTTTCTTGCCTTTTGCTTCAAGGCGTTCTCGGATGTCGGAATGAATCCAGCTGGCGTGAATGTCAAAGGGGACGATCTCATAGTTTGCCTGAATGTAATCAACATAGAAGCTGAACAGATCGTCTTTCTTTTTGCATTCTGGCATTTTCTTTACGCCGTAGAGCATTTCTTCAAATCCGACGGATGGGATTTTTGAAAGGCTAATGGATTCCTGAACTTTTTTTACTACAGACAGGTTAGGCTGTGGTTTGGCAATTTCAGAGATGATATTTGTATCAAGCAAATATATTGACTGCATTTTTAGTCCTCAAAGTCTTCGGGATGCCTGATGGCGGGTTCTATCGTCCGTGGAATATTGAAGGCCTCATCAATTTCTTCATTTGTAAGCCAGTCGCTTGCGTTTTTTCGCCACTCCATGATTTTTTCCATGAATATCTGGCCTTCGGATTTCTGTTCCTTAACAACTTCTTCTTCTGAGACGATTCTTGCCACAGGTTTTCCGTGGCGCGTAATCTGAACTGTTTCTCCGCTTTCCACAAGATGAATGAAATATGGGAGCCTGTTTTTAACTTCAAAAATTGGAACTGCTGTCATTGTTTGCCTCCGATTCAAAGATAAGCAATGTTCCGGGTCTTGTCAAATTTATTCCTATAATTTGGTGAATATGGCCATATTCTGTCAGGTGATAAGTTGATGCCTAGTTGTTTTTCCAAGAGCGAAAAAAGTTTATAATGATGAAACAGAATATAAGCTCCAAGGAGATGAATATGAAAAAAATCATTATGGCTACACTTGCAATTTTTGCTGTAGTAATTTGTTTTGCAGACCCTGCAGAAGGATACTGGATCAGCATTGACGAAAAGACAAACAAGCCTACGGCAGGATGGGAAATTTCTGCAAAGGATGGAAAACTTTCAGGCGTAATTCTTGCTGTTGCAGACAAACCGCAGGATCAGAAGGCTGACGGGGCAAAGGGAAAGTCTTATGCCGGATGCCCAGCCAAAGGAGATTTGGGTGACCTTACAGTTGTTGGGACAACCTGGATTTGGGATTTGAAAAACAAGGGTGAAGGCGTATGGGCCGACGGTTTTGTAATCGACCCAAACGACGGCAAGCGCTACAAGTGCAAGATTACTTTCCATAAAGCTGACGGCGGAAAATACAAGACAGATACTCTTGAAATGCGCGGAGAAATCGGCATGGGTATTGGACGCAGCCAGTACTGGAAAAGTGCAACTGCAGAAGACATTGAAAATATGAAGAAATAAATTTCAGGCATTCAGCAGGCATCTTTCTTTTGTTTCAAGTCGTTTACGGCCTGCTGGTGTTCCGGAAAATCATTAATTTAAAGTAGAAAGATATTTTACAAGTCCTGCCTTTATTTCTTCTTCGGGGGTTTTCATATCTTCCTGAATCCATCGGCTGATTACATTCCAGATGGCGCCGATGTTAAATGCAATCACAAAAGTTATCTGCTGTTTTGAAAGGGTTTTAAAAAATGAACAGTCGGAACAATACATGTCATGGATTACCGGAATGTAGGTGTTCAGTTCTTCTGAAATCATATGGAGCAGATTGTTTTTCGAAAGCAATTTAAAAAAAGAACGGTTTGATTTTACAACATCAAAGATTGCATCAAAAAACAAATCCAGGTTTTCATTTTCCAGCTGAAGGAGTTTTTGTGTGTACTGGGTCATTGTTTTTCTTACAAGGGAATCCATTACATCGGCTTTTGAAGTAAAATTTCTGTAGAAAGTTTTGCGTGCAATTTTTGCCTCATACAGAATTTCTTTGACCGTAAGATCCTCATATCTGTTTTTTTTCATCAGCCTAAGTAAGGCCTTCTGAATCTGTGTCTGTGAATAAATTGCACTTGGATTTTTTGTTTCTGTCATTTTTTTGCCCTGACACTTTTCTGTAAATTTGTATCTCTTTTTAAAAAGAGATATTATTTATTATGTATTTAATCTATCATCATCGGCATAAGTGATACAATAGTGTCACATGATAGGAGTAAGAATGAATAAAGTAGCTTTAGTAACAGGTGCCTCAAGCGGAATCGGAATGGGTGCGGCCCTTAAATTTATTGACGAAGGTTTTACAGTTTATGCAGCCGCCCGCAGAACTGAACTGATGGCTGAGATTTCTAAAAAAGGCGGAAAGGTTATAAAACTTGATCTTTGTGATTCAGCATCAATAAAAGACTGTGTTGAGACAATTAAAGAAAAGGAAGGACGCATTGATATCCTTGTAAATAATGCAGGCTTTGGACTTGGCGGAAGCATTGAGGATCTTCCCATGGAAGAAGTGAGAAAGCAGTTTGACGTAAATGTTTTTGGCCTTGGTGAACTTACACAAAAAGTCCTTCCTCTGATGAGGAATCAGAAAAGCGGAAGAATCATAAACATCTCGTCCATGGCAGGAAGATTTTCTTCACCATTTTCCGGCTGGTATCATGCGACAAAATACAGCGTTGAAGCATTCAGCGATGCCTTGAGGATGGAGGTTGCGCCATTTGGAATCAAGGTTGTGATAATTGAACCAGGAATGATTCAGACTGACTGGGGAGTGATCCACGGCAAGAACATCAGAAAGTATTCCGGAAATACGGCATATTCGGAAAATGCAAATGCTGCGGCAAAATTCTATGAGACAGGCTATGTAAATAAAAATAACCTTACGGATCCTAAAGTCATTTCAAATCTTATTGTAAAAACTGCTTTGGTTAAAAATCCAAAGGCACGATATTCTGCGGGAAAAATGTCAAAGACATATATTTTCCTGAAAAAGATTTTGCCCGATTGTCTTTATGATATGGCAACAAGACTTTCGCTTAAGTTAAAGAAATAAATAAAGGCAGGATACTTCGACTGGAGACTGTACGCAGTCTCCGCTCAGCAATCCTGCCTTTTTTAATTCAGGACCCCTGAGTTAGTCGAAGGGTCCATTCACAATTGTATTTAGAGTTTTAGCTACTCTTTCCGTTCGCTACGCTCACTACCGAGTTTCGTGAACGAAACTCGCAGCATTATGCTTCTGGATCAGTTACAACGATGTGTAAATCCTTAAGCTGCTGTTCGTCTACTGGAGCTGGGCATTCATACGTCTGGTCAAGGCACGGTCGCCTTCGGCTACCTCTTTGGCCTTGACTCAGCCGTTTTCCGGGTGTCTGATTTCATCATACACCCGTCATCCAAAGCAGCAGCTTCATGTCGCCAAATTACTCTTTTTCCACACACTTAATATGAAGATCATCAAGCTGTGAATCATTCCGTTCGCTACGCTCACTACCGAGTTTCGCAAACGAAACTCGCACCATTTATGCCTCTGGATCAGTTACAATAATATGCAAATCATTCAATTGCTGCTGATCAACAGGAGCTGGGCATTCATACGTCTGGTCAAGGCACGGTCGCCTTCGGCTACCTCTTTGGCCTTGACTCAGCCGTTTTCCGGGTGTCTGATTTCATCATACACCCGTCATCCTTTGCAGAAGCTGCTCCGCATCTTCCCCAGGCTATTCTTCCTTTTCAGTACAAACGATATGCAGATCCTTAAGCTGCTGTTCGTCTACTGGAGCTGGGCATTCGTCCATTG
>JAKSTQ010000044.1 GCA_024402475.1 Treponema sp.
TGCTCATTTGCTCATTTGCTCATTTGCTCATTTGCTCATTTGCTCATTTGCTCATGGGTAAGTAGTCATTCGTCAGCAAAATTATATTCCGGAAATAATAAGGCATATTGCCGTGCATTTTAAATGTATGGCAACATGCCTTTTTTGTTTTTAAATTAAATTGGGGGAATACGATGAAAAGTATTTTGAAAAAAGTAGCAGGAATTGCAATTGCAGTAGCTCTTGTGTTTGGAATGTTCAGCTGTTCCGACGGTAGCAATGATGATTCTGCTTCGCCGACTTCTTCAATAAAAATGGAAACAGTAGCTACACCTGCTTTCAGTGTATCAGCTGGTGAAATTGCAAGCGGAACAAAAGTAATAATCTCTTGTACCACAGAAGGTGCAAAGATCTATTACACAACAGACGGAAGTAAACCAACTGCTTCAAGCACACAGTACACTGCTGGAATCAATATTACAGCTGCCGTAGCAATCAAAGCTATAGCTGTTAAAGATGGAATGAATGACAGTGCTGTTGCAAGTGCAAGTTATACAATAAAAGTTTCAGCAGCTGTATCAGATTTTGTCTTGATTCCAGCAGGAAAATTCCAGATGGGAAACGACCAGGGATATGATAGCAGCAAGCCAGTTCATACTGTAACAATCAGTAAAGGATTCTATATGTGTGACCACGAAGTAACACAAGCAGAATACCAGACTGTAATGGGATCAAACCCAAGTTACTTTGTTGGAGAGCAATCACATAAAAAAGTTGTTGACGGAGAAGTTCAGGGAAATCGTCCAGTAGAAAATGTGAATTGGTATATGGCAATCGTTTACTGCAACAAGCGTTCCATAAAAGAAGGTTTGACACCATGCTATAGAATTAATGAAAAAACAAATCCAGATGAATGGGGAACGATTCCAACTTCAAATGATAAAAACTGGCATGATGTTGAATGTAACTGGAATGCAAACGGCTACCGTCTTCCAACAGAAGCAGAGTGGGAATATGCCGCAAGAGCAGGCGATACGACTGTTGATTCCTACACATGGAGCGGAACTAATACTGAATCAAGGCTTGAAAATTATGCATGGTATGAATCAAATTCAGGTTCAAAGACTCATGAGGTAAAGAAAAAGCGTGAAAATGCTAATAGACTTTATGACATGAGTGGGAACGTATTGGAATGGTGCTGGGACTGGTGGCCAGAAAAAGGATGCTATTCTGAGGCTGCAGCAACTGATCCACGCGGTGACGACTCGTCGGGTTTCAGCCGCGTCGTCCGTGGTGGTAGTTGTGTAAGTGTCTCGGGGAATTGCAGTGTGAATTGCCGTTTCAGTGCCATTCCGCTCGAACAGTATAACGATCTGGGCTTCCGTGTTTGTCGTAACGCAGACTAATCAAAATTTACAGTTTATAACTAACCAAAAGGACTTGCCACAACCGGCAGGTCCTTTTTTGTGTTAGCACTGTGCAGGGGTAGAGGTGCCGTTGCTTGCTGCGGTGGCTCAGCCCCGTCGAAACCACCAGAGCAAACAATGACGGCCTTGTAAAGTTAGACGTTTCTATTTGACGATAAAATGTTGTAGTGGTATATTATAAAGGAAGGAAATGCCCAAACATTTGGTCATCTCCACTTTATGGTAATTGTCCTATAAGGACGTAAGACCGCTTCAGTGAGTCAGACTGGGCGGTCATTTTTTTTCTCTTCTACTTGTAAAGGTAGGAAAGGACTGCAATAATTGTGCAGAGTACTGTTGCTACACATGCAACAACAGCAATAAATCTGTCAAAATTCATTGCACGAACCTCCCGTCAAATTAATCAACCAGTTTCCTGGCTGTCAGAGTCGGGAGACAACCGCCTGTAAGGGCATTTCCAATAAATTTATAATACCTAATATTTGTATACTGTTCAAGTATATAGAATAGAGAACCCCTATTTTTTTGCGTCAGCACTATGCAATGCGACACAAGCTTACCGAATCCCCACAGGATTGTTGAGCTACTACAGGATTTATGAGTCACTACAGGATTGCTGAGCATGTCGAAGCATTCTGCGGTGGCTTATCAGCATGCCGGGCCCTTCGACTAAGCTCAGGGATCCTTAGTGATCAGATCCAACGGGAACAGCCCCCTGGGGAGATATGTCATTTGCAGCCTTCAGCACATGTTTTTCTATTGACAAAAGAGACAGACGTGTCGCATAATGGTGTTAGACAAGCGACATTAATGTCTCTTTTTTGAATTTCGGGAGGTTCTTGTGTCCAAAGGGGATGAAACCAGAAAAAACATAGTTGAAGCTGCGACAATGGTATTTGCCCAGAAAGGGTATAAAAATGTATCCATGACTGACATATGCGAGGCAACGGGACTTAGCAGGGGTGGACTTTATCGCCACTATTCTTCCACGGCAGAAATATTCCGGGAAATTGTGACAGACGACTATTCCTTTGATGAAAGGATCAGAAGAGGGGACAAGGCCCTTGAAATCCTCACGGATACCCTTACGTATGTCGTAGAAGCGTTGGATCAGAAGGAAAAATCCCTAAGCCTAGCCATTTATGAGTATGCAAGCATGGAAGACAACAGAGGCTTGTTCCATGAAATTGACGAAAGAGCCAGAAAAAGATGGAAAGATCTCATCGAATACGGTATGAAAACCGGTGAATTCTGCACAGTGGACGCAGAAGCCGTTGCCGAAATGATCCTCTACTACTATCAGGGGCTTAGGATGTGGTCAAAGGTAGTGGATATGGACGAAAGAACTTCTGAAAACTATCGAAAAACCGTTCTTCTGGTTTTGTCAGGAGGGAAATATGAAGATTGAACTTGTAAAACCGACTCTTGAACATAAAAAAGAAGCCATGGAATTCAAGAAAAGTTTTCTGGATGCAGGCGAAAAGGTAATTAATGGCAGCGAGATGCTTGACTGCATGGAATCCTACGAGGAATGGCTTGCCCATATCACTATGAATGCATCAGCGGAAACGGTAAATCCTGACTGGGTGGTGACAGATACGTTTTTTGTTCTTGATAAAAACAGAAAAATCGTAGGTATCGTTGATTTCCGGCATGAACTTAAAGGCTTCCTTGTTGATTTCGGTCATTGCGGATACAGCGTAAGGCCGGAAGAAAGAAATAGGGGATATGCGACAGAAATTCTTGGAGACATAATCAAAATTGCAAAGGAACAGGGACTTGATTCCATAAATATATCCGTAGAAAGGTCAAATGTGCCATCGGTCAAGACAATAATAAAAAATGGCGGAAAATATAAAAGGAGTTTTGAATTCCAGGGCGAATTTGCAGATGTCTATGAAATCAGCCTGTGAAGTATTTAAGGGGACAGACCCCGCGAAAGCGTTGCCCCATAGAATCCATGTCCTGATTAACTTTCGCAACTACCACTAGATTATGTTATAATGC
>JAKSTQ010000045.1 GCA_024402475.1 Treponema sp.
ACAAAAAGGATCATCATGTCGTTGAGCAGTTCAAGGGGAAGGTCATCGGCTTCATAGTTTGTAAGGTCGCAAAGTTCCTTCCAATCTTCCTGGGTAAGTTCCGTAATCTGTTCAGGGTCATTGTCTATCAAGGCCTGGATTGAACCCAGAACTTTAAGGTGCTGTTCCGTAGGCTCGTTTTCCATTTCTGCGGAATTCATGATGTATGTGTCATACCAGTAGTCGGCAAAGGAAAGGGCAAGGGATTTTACGTGGGCGTTGTTGCGTCCGAAAAGTTCCTTAAGCTGACCGCAAACTTCACCGCCGTCGTAAGTGCTGTGTTCTGCGCGGTAATGTTTTTTTATTCTCTGTGCATCTGCATAAAATTTAGAAATGTTGTCCATGCTCATATAGTAAACGGAAAAACAAAAATGTTAAAGAAGAGGCAAACTTTGTAGGATTCATAAAAAACTTGCTCATGGCGGAAACCTTCCGAGTGCGGAGTTTGTGATTCAAGAAAAAACAAAAAATTCTGTTGAAAATAAAAAATGGGTGTTATATTTAAAGTATGAACTTTGAAGAATATCGCAGTGATCATTTTCGAAAGCTTCAAAAAGGAATCGCAACAGTGTGCTGGATTGGTTCAGCATTGTCCTTTGTGGTTCAGCTCAGCATCTTTTTCCTATACCTCACCAATGGTTTCTGGGAACGAGGCCTCATTGATTACTCCATAGCATTGTATTTGTGGCGCGGAATCATACGGCCGGATATTTTTCTTATTCTCGCATCTACAATCTGTACGGTAATTGCCCACAAGAAAAATATTTCTGAAACCTCCAGGATCTACATCATCTGCTTTTGTGTAATGGTATGCTGTACGAGCATCGCAATATGCAACGTTTATTTTTCATTCGTAATGTACCTGATCGCATTTCCAATCTATGTAAGCATGATTTTTGGAAATAAAAAAATATTGCGGAATGTTACCCTCATAAACATCATTCCTTTCATCCTTTCCGTTATTGCATTCTACTATAAAAGGCCAGATCTTGATTCGCTGCACAGAATGATTTCCGTTCTTGTTCTGGGATCGCTTCTCGTTGCAAGTTATATCGTATGCAGTGTCCTCGCCAAATCGCAGGAGATTCAATTCCAGTATATTTACAGCAATTATAAAAAACAGAAAATCCTGATTGAAGAATTGAAAATCGAACCTATGACCCAGCTTTATAACAAGGCAGCCCTTGACGGCTGTATGAACGCTTACTTGAAGAAATTTATTGCGGGCATTTACAAACCTACTGTTGTAATCATGGACATCGATCATTTTAAAAATGTAAATGACACATATGGACATGCGGCAGGCGATGAGGTTCTCATTGCTCTTGCGGGAATAATTAAAAACAAAATGGACGGAAGAAGACATGCCTTCAGATTTGGTGGTGAGGAATTTGTCCTTGCCTTTGAAACGGAAGACCTTGAATTTGTAAAAAAACGCGTGCAGGAAATAAAGGAAGAATTCTGTTCAGCATCCTTTGCCTTTGCCCCTGAGAAAAAGTTTTCTTTCAGTGCGGGCATTTCTATCTTAAAAGCCGGAATGGAAAAAGCCGACTGGTTTAATTCCGCTGATGCAGCCCTGTATAAAGCAAAAGACGGTGGCCGAAACAGAATCGAAATCGCAGAATAAATGTCTTACAGTAGCCTGAACTGAATTCAAATTCTGCAGTTGATTTTTCTTTGATTTTTTTCTACTTTAATTTTGTAAACAGTTGTAGCTGGTGCTTTCGATCCTCCCATTATTTTATCATGTGCTAATTGAATCCCTGTGATTCTTTTACCGGCTATACGAGTTTTACCACACGTCTTCAGGATTGGGACTGAAGGACCAAGGCACAGTCGTGTCTTTATTCCAATTTCAGGAGACGTGTATGGCATTAACTTATAGACCATCTCGTGATGCACTTTTAAATCCGTGTGCAGATCCAACTTTCAAAATTATTTTTACAGATGATTCCGATGAATCCCGCGGCGCTTTAACCTGCTTTCTTTCCGACATACTGGAAAAACAGGTTACAGATGTAGTTCTTCAGCCTAATGAGCTTTCAGGAGAAGCTTTGGATGACAAGCAGTCCGAATTTGACATCAACTGCAAAATTGACGGTAAGGCGGTAAATATTGAAATGCAGGGGCGCAATGAAAATGCCTGTTATGGCAAGCGTGCTGAATATCATGCAGCCCATCTGTTGAATCATTATACACCGCGTGGAAAAGAGTGGCAGGATATTCCACAGGTTTTTCAGATTTCAGTTCTCAATTTCATTTTTGATGTGGAAGAAGATAACTGTATCAACTGGTACACAATGAAAAATGCAAATGGGCGTCAGATAGAAAACATCCTCAATGTTATTTTCATTGAGTTGCCTAAAATTAAGCAGCTCCCAGATGATGTTTCAAATTTGACGAAAACTCAGATGTGGGGTAAATTCTTTTTGTACGCTTCCAATAAAGACAAGCAGGATTTCATAAAGGAACTTTGCATTCATAACAGGGGGATAAACATGGCGGTGACAGTACTTGAACACGTTAGTCAGGATGAAATGAACTGGTATCATGAAAGCAGATACTGGATGCATGTTTCTGACATGAAAACTGCTGAACGCCATGCCATAGAAAC
>JAKSTQ010000005.1 GCA_024402475.1 Treponema sp.
CCCACGACAACCAGATCCACAATCTGGCGCTCTACCCCTGAACTATAGGCACCGTGTATTGCTCCATAATATTGAATTGAGATGTTTTAGTCAAGACCTTTTTAATAGGGTTCAAAAAAATGTATAAAAACGGTTATCAGCGGTCTGTCTGTAAAGATACATTTTCCTTAAAAATTCTTCTAAACTCTTATTTTTAAATTCCGATGTTAAATAAGAATAGGAGTTTTATATGGATTTGACACAGATTCTTACCCAGCAGAATGAACTTATGGATCAGATTCTTGATTCACAGAAAGCACTTCGAAAAAGTGTTGTAGACCGTTCATGGATTGATCTTCAGAAGAGCACTGCTTTATTAAATGATCTCAGTGCAAAATTTAAGGTTCTGGATCTTTCCCGTTCAAATTGCGGACAAGAAGCAGGTCCTGTAGAAAAAGTACTTATTTCTCAGATTCGTTCAAAGCTCCTTAAATCTAGAATTGAAAATACAGCCCTTACTGATTATGTAAAAATTACTCAGGGCTTCGTGCAGAATATCCTGGAAAAAGCCGTACCGAACAGAAGAAGTGTGGTTTATTCAAAAAACGGTACTATTGTTAAGTCCCAGCCTTCAAGCGTTGTCCTTAACAAGGTTCTTTAATTCAAGAAGAGGTAGTAAGTATGTCAGGAACTTTTGGTGGAATTGAACTTGGTAAAAGAAGCCTTATGGCTCATACACAGCAGATCACAACTGCAGGTCACAATATTTCAAATAAGGATGTAGAAGGTTTCTCTCGCCAGAGAGTTTCTGTAAAAACCTTTGATCCGTTAGACAGACCAGACCTTTCCCGCGCAGAAACTCCGGGGCAGATCGGACAGGGAACAATCGTAGAAAGCGTAAACCGTGTTCGTGATGAAATGCTCGACCAGCGTATTGTTGCTCAGCAGAACCAGGAAAGCTATTGGGAAACACGCAGCAAATATTACACAATGCTTGAACAGATTTACAACGAACCAGATGATGTAAGTATCCGTTCAACAATGGATAAGTTCTGGACAAGCTGGCAGGAACTTTCCCTTCACCCGGAAAGTCAGGCAGCCCGCGAAGCAGTTGTTTCACGCGGACAGTCACTTGTAAACTCAATCCGTAACCGCGACCTTTCTCTTACAGGTGTTGGCAATCTTCTTAATTCAGATATTGAAGCTAACGTTGAACAGCTTAATAACTACGCAAATCAGATTGCGGAATTGAACGGAGAAATCGTTCGTTCACGTGGTCTTGGTGATAATCCTAATGACCTTCTTGACCGCCGTGACCTTCTTGTTGATAAACTTTCAAAGATTGCAAATATTACAACAGACCAGCGCGATAATGATGAATTTATGGTTCACCTTGACGGACACATTCTTGTTCAGGGTGGAGTAGCACGTAATTTTGAAGTTGTAGCACAGACAGATAATAACGGTTATTCAAAAGTTGTCTGGGCAGATACAAAAGAAAAAGTTTCTGTAACAGGCGGTTCACTTGGTGCTCTTATTGAATTGCGTGATGTTGATGTTCGTAATGAAATCCAGTCACTTAATACAATGACAATGAACTTTGCTGACCTTGTAAACGATGTTCACCGCAATGCTGTTGGTGCAAATAATGTTACAGGTCTTGATTTCTTTGTTCAGCAGCCGTTTGTTGAAAACACTCTTGGTAATTATGACCGTGATGGTGATGGTGTAGAAGATCATTCGTATATCTTCAGATTCACAGGAACAAATGCTCTTAAACCTCAGGAACAGATCGGTATCGAAGGATCAATGACTTTTTCTGCTCCTTCAGGACTTGTTCAGGTTGCATATCATCCAACAGATACAGTAGAAGATGTAATTAACAGAATTAACGATTCAAATACAGAAGTTAAGGCTTATCTTGACCGCAATAATTCCCTTGTACTTAAAGCTACAACAGCACAGGCAATGGAAAATCCTGATTTCGTAATCCGTCACGTAGAAGATTCTGGACATTTCCTTGTTGGTTATGCAGGAATCCTTAATGCAAGCGGTGAACAGGGGGCTTACGATTTTGCTCAGGCAAACGCTGTTAATGCATTGAATCAGAATGCTCAGTTTGCAGTAAGTCCTGTAGAAAATCCTTCAACTTATATTGCAATTAACGAACAGATTACAAAAGACGTTTTGAGCGTTGCAGCCGCTTATGCTGATCATACAGGAACTGCTGCTAACGGTGATGCCCGTGCTGCAGTAGAAATTGCTTCTATTCGTAATACAAAGGTAATGATTGGCCGCCAGCGCACTTTTGACGACTATTTTGCAGACAGTGTTACACATGTAGGTCTTATGGGCGAACAGGCAGAAACCAACATGTTGAGCCAGAATGCAATCATGGATGACCTTAGAGGTCTTCGTGAATCAATCAGCGGTGTAAACCTTGATGAAGAACTTGCAGATATCATGAAGTTCCAGCACGGTTATAATGCAGCAGCAAAATTTGTAACTGTTATTGACCAGATGCTTGATACAGTAATTAACAGACTTGGTGTTTAATTTTAGCAGGAGATTAAAATGAGAAGAATCAGTTCAGGAATGCAGACAAACGATATTCAGTACAGACTTCGCAATCATGAATCAAAACTGAATAATGTAAATAATCAGATTGCTTCATCCAATAAGCTCCAGCGTTTGCGTGATGATCCGATTGCAGCAGGTCATCTTGTACGCTATCAGTCATTTAAAGGCAGAATTGATACTTTTGAAGCAAACGCAAAAACAATTACAGAAGAACTCAATTACCGCGAAGGATATATGAATGACAGCCTTCAGGTTTTGCAGCGCGTACGCGAACTTGCAGTTCAGGGCGCAAACGGAACCTATTCTCCTGAAGATCTTAAAAATATGGCCGGCGAAGTTGATGAACTTCTTGGTCTTTTGATTCAGAATGCAAATGCTGTAGATCAGGACGGAAATTATCTTTTTGCAGGTACAAATACAAAATCAGTTGCATTTGAAGTAGAAATGGGTAATGTACCTGGATCTTCAGTTCCACTTATTTCTGGAGTAAGCTACAACGGAAATGTTGATGCAAATAAAATCGAAGTTGACGAAAACCAGTTCATGGAATTGAATAATGCCGGCAACCGTACTTTCTGGGCAGAACATCAGCAGCTTTTCAGTGCCCGTGATACAACAGGCTGGCAGGCAACAGCAAATGCAGTAATTAAAGTTGACGGAAAAGAAATCAATATCAATCCGGGCGACAATATTCATGCTGTAATTTCAAAAATCAATAATTCTGGAGCAGCAGTTAAAGCAAGTATCGACCCTGTAAACAACGGTCTTAACCTTATTACAACTGATGCACGTCAGCTGTGGCTTGAAGATGTTTCTGGCACAACACTTACTGATCTTGGAATTATTTCAGGCAGCGAACAGCGTCCTCCATATAATCTTGGTCAGGATGTTCGTGTTTCCGGCGGATCAATGTTTGATTCAGTTATTGCTTTGCGTGATGCAATGCTTTCAGGCGATCAGGAAGCAATCGGCGGTCGTGTTCTTGGAACAATTGACGAAAGCATGAACAATCTTGTTGCCCGCGTTGCTGAACTTGGTGCTCAGCACGAAAGAGCAAGCCTTAATGTTGTACGCAATTCAAATACATCGCTTAATGTAGCACAGATGATTTCTACAGAAGGGGACCTGGATTATACAAAAGCAATCACAGATATGAAAATGCTTGATTATGTTCACCAGGCAACTTTAAGTGTTGCAGGAAAGTTGTATTCAAGCACACTTTTGAACTTTATGAGATAAATCGTTTTGCAGTTTTAAGCCATAGAAAAATTGCAAATAAAAACTGAATGTTATCACGGAATATCAACCGGGATTTCAATATAAAAGGATTTCCATTATTCGCTATAAGAATAAGGAAACAGGAGTTTAACATGGATGTCAAAACTAAACAGGGAAAAACAGTAAGCGTAGAAGAAAAAGACATTTACAGTTTTCCGGAGGGGCTTTTTGGATTTGAAAACTATAAGGATTATGCAGTAATTGAATCTGAATACCAGCCTTTTATGTGGATGCAGTCTTTACAGGAAGAAAAACTTGCATTCTTAATTGTAGATCCATTTCTGGTCTGCAATGAATATGAACTTGATATAGATGACAAGCAGCTTGCAAAAATCAATGTCAACGATCCTGCTGATGTTGTTGTAATGTCAATTGTCACAATTCCAGCCGGAGGAAGCCCTGTAACTGCAAATCTTCAGGGACCTCTGGTATTCAATAAATCATCACACAAAGCTTTGCAGGCAATCATCAATAATAACAAGTGGACAACAAAATTTGATATTGTCAATTCCCTCAAGGCAAAGGAGGGAACATGCTGATTTTATCAAGAAAGATTGATGAAAAAATTAAAATTGGTGATGACATTACTCTTACCATTATCGAAATTCGCGGTGATCAGGTTAAGATTGGTGTAGAAGCTCCAAAAAGCGTAAAGGTTTTCAGACAGGAAGTATTCAATGCAATCCAGTCAGAAAATAAGGCCGCAGCTCAGCTTCCGGATGAGGCAAGCCTGAGTGCAGTTACAAAACTTTTGAAAAAATAAACATTGAATGCGGAAGAAATTATTTATTAAGATTTTCTTCTGCTTCACTGGCTCTTAAATATACCGGTCCGTCGTAATCAGCAAGGGCCGGTATTTTTTTGTCCATCATATCTTCTGCAATTGTAAAAAGATTTTCTGCGCAGACAGGCGTATTTACGGTTGTGATAAAATCTGTATCAGGACATAAATCTTTAGCCCGTTCAATGAACAGTTCTGCGTCAGGTCCGCATACAAGAATTTCTTTTGAGTCTTTTGTAATGTTTTTTATTGCATCTGCAAGTTCATTGAGATTCCAGTCATTTTCTGGAATGAGTTCAACTGTCTGTCCGCTTGAATTACATACGCAGCTTGCATAGAATTTTTCTTTTTTAGCATCGATTACGCTTAACACTTTAGTTCCAGGGAATTTATATGGATTAGCATATAAGTCCAGTGTGCTTACGCCATAAACCGGAGCATTGCTTGAAAGAGTCAAAGCTTTTAATGCACTTAAGCCCAGTCTTAAACCTGTAAAAGAACCAGGTCCGATTGTACAAACAGTATATTCAAGATCTTTTGCTTCAAGATTCACCTGAGAAAGAACATAATCAATCGAAGGTAAAAGTTTTTCCGACTGCTTCATTCCGATGTCTAAAGTAAGGCTTGCAAAATGGTCATCATTTTTTGCAGCAATAGTAATGCGTGTAACACTTGTATCAACAGCGAGAGCTTTCATGGATGTAGTCCTTTTTTAGTTAATGTCGGAATAAGGCCAGTTTGAAACAGTAATTGTTCGCTTACCCGAATCATTCTGGTCTGGTTCAAGTTTTATGATAATCGTATTTTTAGGAAGTTCTTCCATTATTTTTTCAGACCATTCGATGATGCAGACTCCTTCTCCGTAAATCATGTCATCACAGCCAAGGTTTATAAAATCCTCTGTTCCTTCAAGGCGGTATACGTCAAAATGGTATAAAGGCATTTTTCCTTCGTATTCGCTTATAAGGCAGAAAGTAGGGCTTGTGATTGTTTCATCAATTCCTAAGGAAAGTGCAATACCTTTTGTGATTGTTGTTTTACCGGCAGCAAGAGTTCCCTGCATGGCAAGTACATCGCCTTTGCATAAAAGCGAACCGATTTTCTTTCCTAAATCAATAGTCTGTTCTGGAGAATCTGAATGTAATGTAAGTGTTCTGGTTAACAAGGGAAGTAGCCTTCTACGTCTTTTTCTGTAATGAATTTTTTTACAGAAGAAATTACAGGCATGAGAGGGTAGTTTGGTGGCTGCGGAATTTCAAGCGTAATGGAACGGTTACCTAATGGACCTACTTCAATATCAAAAGAGATCGGAAATTGAGAAGTTTCTGTTGGAAGTTGAAGCACGCAAGTACCTGTATATTTTCTTACGTAATAAATATAACCCTCTTCGCGTACAACATCTTTGATTTCTATTACGTTCATTTTATCCCGTGAAAGTTTTCAAAAATTTTGTATTACTATTATACTGTACTAATGCAAATACTTCAACATTGAAATTTATAAGTTATATTTGTAAATATCTGCAAGAATTTCAACTTTTTCTATAAGAGTAATTTTCTTAAAGCAAATATGAACAGCATACAGCTGAAGTTCAGGGTTAAGTTTTGTCATAACGATAAGTCCAATAGTGTCAATAGGTTTATTGTTGGCTTCAAACTTAAGGTTGATGTACTGGCCAGCCCTGATTGGTAGTTTGAGCAAAAGATTGCAGCCGCCTTCTGAAAGGTCAGCCATTGCGCCTTCGTAAACATTTTCTTTTACGGTAAAGACAGGTTTTCCGTCAATTCCTTTATTTGCAGTTACTGCACTGAATTTTACGGCTTTTGTTACTTCAAAACGGCGGCTCTGGCGTCTAAGCTGAGGAGAAACTGCATCAGTGTGAGTTATGAGCATATCCTTTGAGCCTTCGCTGTTAGGAATATACTGGATTACTCGGGAAATAGTCGAATATTGAATTTTATTGTTCAGTCGGAATAAAAGTGCGATCTTAGAAAGTTTTTCCGGAGTGTCGCCCTCGTTTTCAAAAAGCCCTTTAGGACACTGAATTAAAAGCCCGTGACTGTCATTTTTAATCAGTGTAAGCTGGTATCTAAAGCCGCTTGGGGCAGGGTAAGTCATAATTGTTCCTACAGGAATTTTTGTAGTATGCTTCATGTTGATGCTGTAGGAATTGATACGGTCAATGTGGAATCTTAATCTGAAAAGTTCGTAAATAAGGTCGTAGTTAGGCTTTGATTCTGCAGCAAGTTTCTGATATTCACCCTTAAAATATGTGTCAAGCCACTGATCTTCGGTATAATGATGAAGAACGTTAGGTGCTTTCTGTTCACGGCAGATTTTCCATAAAAGTTCAACTTCGCGGGGATTAAGGTTAACAAGCCTTGAAAGGAGTTTTATGTCCTTTGAATTTGTAGGACGGTTTTTCTGAGCTTCAATATATTTTGGATTCTGATGCTGAAGCTGAATCGCTTTGTAAATAATCCAGACTACAAGTGCAATACCGATAAGAATAAGTCCAATGACAATTGAAGAATATGCGGTAGGACTTAAACGTGCTGCAAGCGGTGAACCTGATCCCATAAACTCTCCTTCTTAAACCTGTTCGTTAAGCATCAATTATATTTTAAATCTGTTCCAGTGTTTTTGCAAGGTTTTCAAGGCGTGGAGAAATTTCGTATTCACAAAGATCTCCGATAAGAACTGTATCTCCTGATTCCAAAGCATTGCAGAAGTCATCAAGAATCGGCTGAAAATCTGCAAGGAAATCAGAAAGACAAACGCCTTCAACTTCGATAGCTTTGAATCTTTCTGGGAATAAACCAGCCCAGGTAACTGTTGTACAGAAATTATTCATCACCTGAGTCAAAACAATGATTGACTGGTTTGCCTTAGCATTTTTTCCGGCAGCAAGATCCACGGGAATATCTTTAAGAAGACTGATGATTTCTTTCATTGCAGTGGAAGTCTGTCTGAAGTTTTCTTCGATTCCAGCTTTAGAAACAACAGTCACATTGATTTTAGTATCATCTTTAAGTTCCTGGCTGCAGGCCTGTTCAAATTCTTCGCTGGAAATATTTTTTTCATTTACAGCGATTGCAATAGTTGCACATTCATTTTCTTCGCAGGTAGCTTCAAAAGATTTGAGTACTTCGCCAACTGTTTTTTCATTTTCAAGAGTAATATCAAGTTTCTGGTCGTTAACAAAAAATTCCATAATAAAATTCCTATATTTATATTATCGGATTAATTTCTAGAATTCTGACGGTTAAAATTGTTGATTGCGTTCTGCTGGCCTTCGAGGCTGTTGAGGGTGCTTTCCATCTGGCCGTATTTCTGGCGCAGCTGTGCTTCTTTTGTGTCAAGCTGAGTTTCGAGTTTTGAGATTTTGCTTTCAGATGCTTTTATCTGTTTGTCCAGAGTACTGTTTTTGATTGCAAGAATTCCACCTGACTGAACATAAGCGGTAAGCTGTTTGTCCATAAGGTATCCGATTCCTGTATCAACGATAAGGTCTCCGTCAGAATCATATCCAAAGATTTTCTTGATTTCGTCAAGGTTTTCTGCAAGGTTCTGGTCAAGAACTTTTTCGTTGATTTCAAGATAGCCGCGCATTTTACTTGGGTTATATCCTGAATAACTTGTAGCATTTGTAGAAATACCAATCTGGCTGAGCATTGTTATTACGGAATTTTCAGTTGAATTGTAAGTTCCTGCAATAATCTGCTGCATCTGTGCCTTTACATTTGTAAGTGACATATCGCCAAAGAAAAGTCCAAGTTTTTTCTTGTATTCTTCTTTTTCGTCAGCGCTAAGATAATCAAGTTCGGAAATAAGTTCCCCTTTGTTCTGAGAAAGAATATTTATTTCTGCAATTGTCTGATTGTATTTTCCAACAAAGTTGATAAGTGCATCCTTTGCGCTTTCTGTATCAGGTTCAATTTTGATTGTTGCGGTTTTATCTGTTTTATCATGAAGGTCCAGAGTTACATGAGGAATTACATCGTCAATTTTGTTTGTAGGTCGTGTAATTGTGATTCCTTCATATTTGATGATTGCATCGCCTGCTGAACTTACAGCGTTAAGTGGAGTGTAACCAAGATCTGTATTTGCATCATAACTTTCAATTTTAGAAATAGTGTAGGTGCGCCCTGTATTTGTGTTCTTTAATTCAATTGATGCAAGGCCAGGGTATTCTTTAAGTGAAAGTGCAATTTTTTGTCCGCCTTCATTAAAGACTGCTGTACTCAAAGGAATTTCTTTTTCTGTTCCGTCAGCAAATTTTGCGTAAAGAACTGAATCTGTTTTTACGGCCTGCAATGGTTCCCTTGGTTTGTCGCTTTGTGGAAGTTCAAAACTTGAAGGGTTGTTATCAAGAGTAAGACTTTTAAAAGTAACGTTTCCAGGTGCCGGAAGAACTGGTTCCTGTGGCTGCTCGTTAAGCTTTACTGTTATATCTTCTGTATCTTTTGCACTTACTGTAAAGAAAAGTGTTTTTGAGTCATCAGCCGAAACTGATTTAGGAACTGCAAGAGAAAAACCACCGCGTTCAGGAACAAAAAATCCGTTTTGAGTAAGTTTAACTTTTGAGTGGTCTACAAGAGGCATTCCTTCCTGTTCCTGAGGGGGAAGGGAAGCAAGCCCTTTAACTTCTGCAGCAGTCGTTCCAAAAGTAGCTTTTTCACCTTCAACTTTTTGAATCATTTTTGTATCGATTGCAAAGTTAAGGGCATCATCTTCAAAAATAAGATGAGACTCGGATCCTGTTTTAAGGGATTCAATTAAAAGTGCTTTGTTTCCGCGGTTTACGCCGATAAGGCTTGCTTTGATTGTATCTTTACCGCGTTTGTTAAGGCTTGTAACAAAGTCTTCTACCTTGCCGCCTTTCCATTTCATGCTGACTGTTTTGTCGCCTGTTTTATATGTATATGTTCCTGCCGGAACTTTCTGTCCTTTTTCAAGTTCTGTAGAAAGAAATCTGTCGCTGGTTGCTGTCTGAATTACGTCGATTTTAAAACTTTCATAGGCTGCTTCTCTGCCAGCGCTTGCAGTAATGGCATAGTCCTGTGTTGAAGAAGCTAATTTATTATTGAATGGATTGTCAAAAGAATAGAGCGTTTTAACGCTGTCGCGCAAAGAAGCCATTTTCTGATTAACGGCTCTCCAGGATTCCTGCTGATGTTTGTATTTTTCAAGAGTTTCCTGTTCGCGGGTAAGTGGAATTCGTTCCACTTTCATCAGGTTTTCTACGAGATCATTAGTTTTGTATTTGTCACTTACACCAGGTATAGATATTCCTGCCATATAATCCCGCCACCCTTATATTTCCACTGGATTAAATGACTTCGTCGAATAAAACACCAATCGCTTTACGGATATTGATCTTTATTCTCTGAATGTCTTGTGAAGGTATCTCTTTAAGTACCTGATTTGTATTTGGGTCAACAACTTTTACAACTACAGTTCCAAGTTCTTCGTTTACATTGAACTGAAGCTTGCGGCCCATTACCATGTCGGACAAACGCTGAAGCTGTGCTGCATCTGCTTTTGTCTGTGCATTATCTTGTACAATGTTGTCTACAACCTTCGCTGCATCAGCAATAATCTGCTTTTGAGGTACTATAGGAGCAGCTCCTGTACCTTTGACACTTGAAGGATTGTGATAGCGGCCATCCATGGCCATCTGTGAACCTATGTTACTGACAGTATTCATAGGGCATTTCCTCCTGAAAAAGAAGAAGAAAAGGGGGGCGCACCCCTTTTCTTCTACGCATTGCTGTCAAAAAGACGACATCCAGAAGTCTCTTTAACAATACGATTTCTATCTCAACAAAGCGAGAACGTTCTGGCTCTGTGAGTTTGCCTGAGCGAGCATTGCAGTTCCAGTCTGTGTGAGAATCTGGTTCTTTGTGTACTCAACCATTTCAGAAGCCATGTCTGTATCACGGATGCGTGATTCAGCAGCCTGAAGGTTTTCAGCAGCAACCTGTACTCCATTGCTAGCCATTTCAAAGCGGTTCTGGTAAGCACCGAGGTCTGCACGCTGTTTAGAAACGTTCATCAATGCATTGTCGATTGTACCAATAGCCATGTTAGCTGCATCTGGTGTAGCAATTCCAATCTGCTCGTCAGATCCCTGAGCACCCTTGAGTCCAAGAGCCTGAGCAGTCATAGTTCCAATGAATACGCGCGCATTCTGGTCCATGTTAGCACCGATCTGGAACTGCATGATCTTAGTAGAATCATTAGCGAATCCACCTGTAAGAAGATTCATTCCATTGAACTGTGCCTGACTTGCACTGCGGTCAACTTCAGCTACAAGCTGTGATACTTCTACCTGAATCTGCATACGGTCTTCATCTGAGTAGATACCGTTTGCTGACTGTACTGCGAGTTCGCGAACACGCTGAAGGATATCTGTAGTTTCCTGCAAGTAACCTTCTGTTGTCTGAATGAAAGAAACACCGTTTTCGATATTTCTGTTAGCCTGGTTCAAACCACGAATCTGGCTGCGCATCTTTTCAGATACTGCAAGACCTGAAGCGTCATCTCCGGCGTGGTTAATTTTTTCGCCAGAAGAAAGTTTTTCAATGTTGCCAAGGATAGCGTCATTAGACATACCAAGTGTACGGTTTGCATACATTGAACTCATGTTGTGGTTAATAATCATTTTAAGCCCTCCATGTGATTAAAAAAGTACAAAGCATCATGCTTTGCAGTTTTCCTGTTTGTGCGGGCTGTACCAGTTTAGCGCCAACTGTTACAGTTTCAGACCCTGACAGCAGGAATAATCAGTCTTTAGTGTGTGAACAAAAACTGATTGTCCTTACTGCCACAAACGCACATAAGAGCTTGTTATCAAAGATCGAAGTGTGTCTGAAAACACACGTTAATAATTTACGATGAAATAACGGTAGAGCAGGGAATTAGATTCGAAGTTAATACCGCACCATAAATAAGTGAGCATAGTTATACACTCACTTATTTATTATATACCGATATTTCAGCGTTGACAAGACCAAATTGAGTCTTAAACAGGAGCTAAATTCCCCGTATGAAAATTCAGTACGGGGACTTATTCATCCTATCTCAAAAGGCTCAATACGTTCTGTGACTGTGTGTTAGCCTGAGCCAACATTGCAGTACCAGCCTGCTGGAGTACAGAATTCTTTGTGAATTCTACCATCTGGCTAGCCATATCAGTATCGCGGATACGTGATTCAGAAGCCTGGAGGTTTTCAGCAGAAATATCCAAGCCTTTTACAGCGTATTCCATACGGTTCTGGTATGCACCGAGGTCAGCGCGCTGCTTGTTGATTTTAACAAGAGCATTATCGATAGTACCGATAGCGCGGTTGGCATCATCCGGAGCAGCAAGAGAAATTTTTTCTCCAGTTCCAATCTGACGAACGCCGAGAGCTTCAGCTGACATTGTTCCAATGAATACCTGCATTCTCTGGTCCATGTTAGCACCGATGTGGAACCACATAGAACCTGTAACTGAGTTTTCCCCAGATGGACGTGCAAAACGACCTGTGAGCATGTTCATACCATTGAACTGAGCTGTGCTTGCAATGCGATCAACTTCAGAAACGAGAGCAGAAACTTCTACCTGAATCTGCATACGGTCTTCATCAGAGTAGATACCGTTTGATGACTGAACTGCAAGTTCGCGGATACGCTGCATGATGTCAGTTGTTTCCTGAAGGTAACCTTCTGTTGTCTGGATAAAGCTGATACCATTTTCTGCGTTCTGTGAAGCCTGATTCAAACCACGGATCTGAGCACGCATCTTTTCAGATACTGCAAGACCAGAAGCATCATCACCTGCACGGTTGATTCTTTCTCCTGAAGAGAGTTTTTCCATGTCTTTTGTAAGACTGAGACCTGTTACGCCAAGCTGTCTGTTAGCGTACATTGCTGACATGTTGTGGTTGATTACCATAGTATTCCTCCTTGGAATATTTGAAAAAGCAAAAATCCTTTTTTGCCTTTGTATATAAAAATGAGCTTCAGTATAATTCAAGGCTACATCCACTCATTTTTATAGTGAACGTCTGGGAGAATCCTTCACAAGAAGTTTGTCTACCCATAACTATTCTAATTTGTTATCGGCAAAGGTTTACAAAATCTTTAATAAAAAAATAAAAAAAAATCAAAAATTTGTTAAATTTTCTGTGAATTTCTGTATAATTTGGGCTATGAAGATATATTTAGCAAGTTCAAACGAAAATAAAAAGAGAGAAATGCAGCAGATTTTTGCTGAACATACTATTGTAACCCCAAAAGATGAAGGAATTGAATTTGATCCTGAAGAAACAGGGACAGATTTTTACCAGAATTCCCTTATCAAGGCAAGAGCATTATGGGATATCGTACATGCGCCGGTAATTGCAGATGATTCTGGTATTTGTGTTGATGCACTTGAAAATGCTCCTGGTGTCTGGTCAGCCCGTTACGGCGGTCCTGATTTTATGAAAGGTAAGCCGGACGGTTCCAAGACTCCTCAGGAAGAACAGAACGCTATGCTCATTGCACAGTTGAATGATGTAATTAAAAGCGGAAAAATGCCGGAAGGCCTCTATCTTAACGGAGAACGCTCAGCACATTATTCATGTTCCATGGTATTCATGATTAATCCTTCAAGATTTTTTGTAGCACAGGAAACAATGGAAGGCACTTTAATCGAAGACGTAAAAGACAGCCGCGGTCAATACGGTTTTGGCTACGATCCGATTTTCTTTTTGCCTCAATTCGGTAAAACAGGTGCCGAGCTTCTTCCTGAAGAAAAAAACGCCATCTCCCACCGCGGTAAGGCTTGCCGTGCCATTATCCGCGCCCTTGAAGGCGTTGAGCTTAACTAGAATTTTAGTTTAACTGCCGTGCCTGGGAAATATAAAAAGAAACTTTTCTTGCTTCTATCCCCAGGTACTGTGCAACTTCCGCATTGGAAGGACTGATCTTGTTTCTTCCGTTTTTCAATTTTCTGCTTTTGTTCATCCAGCTGGACTTCTGGTAATCAGAACGTTTTTTGTATTTCTGGTAAAGGAATCCTTCTTTGTCTTCCAGTGAATCCATTATCTGCTGATAGCTTGAATAAAGGGAGTAGGCGTAGTTTCGGTGAAGGTTGATTTCTTCGTGTGCAAGAGCTTTTGTAATAAGGTTTGCTTTTAACGCACAGACTGTCTGGGTAATTGCTTTTGAATCGATTTCACAGATTTTACTCACTTTTTCAATCTGAGAATCTGTAATGTACCATGCTGATTTTAGTGCCAGAACAAGAGCTGCCTGTTTGTAATATTTGATCGGTTCTTTGTTTTCTTTGAATGAAAATCTTTTGGAAAATACTTTTTTGAATATCAGTTTATTTTCTTCTGCAGCAGGATTATTTTCCTGCGTTTCGTCATTGTCACATATCCGGATAAGTTTTGGTTCCTCCTGCGGAAAGCTGTATTCCGTTTCTTTAAGGGCATGTTCGGTATCATTGAGCCAGGTTTTTAACTGCAGGTTTGACAGATTTCTTTTTTTATTCCATGAAGATTTAGCGCTTTGAATGTTAGTGTAGATAAAGGCGCCAAAGGGACTTTTCTGCGGATCGTAGCAGGAAATCATCTTTTTCACTTTCTCAGGAAATAGTGAAAGCAGGAAATCGCTTCGTTCATCTACATCCATTGAAATCAGGTTAAAGCGGGCGGGATTTGTATACAGAATGTCATAAATGTGCATACAAGCCTGTTGAATTGTAATTGATTGTTCTTTTAGTAATTGCGGTATTTGATCTAACTCGATCATAACACACCTCCGAATTTATTTATTTTTAAATATGCAAGAAGTGTGCCAATGATCAGTTAAATGTTAATTTTTTATAAAATTTTTGAAAATTCTTTAACGATTGCAGGAATAAGAGTTTCGACTTTGCCGTCAGTGCTCATTCCAGAAGCATTTTTGTGTCCGCCGCCGCCGAATTTTCCGGCAACTACGCTGACATCAATTTTATCCTGTGACCTGAATCCGCCTGTGCAGGAATTTTCTGTTTCCTGTCTGAGGAATACTGCAGCTTCTACGCCTTCGCACGACAAAAGTGCCTGGTAAAGAAGATCAGAATCGCGGCCTTCCTGACCGTATTTCTTTGTGTCTTCCATTGTTTCGTAGGTGATGACAAGTTTTCCGTTACAGTAACGTTCAGCACGGTTAAGCATGATTCCAAGAAGCTTTCTTGTTGAATAAGCCTTGCCGCCTGTGATTCTGTTGTACATCTGGTTAGGATTTGCTCCAGCCCTTACAAGTCGTGCAGTAAGTTCAAAAACTTCTGCGCTGTCTTCACGCAGGAATCTGAAAAAACCTGTATCGGTAGAAAGCCCGAACAAAAAGTTGTCTGCTTTCTGAGCATCAAGAGGGCCGCAGATATTTTCGTAAAGCATCTGAATAAGACTGCATGCTGCCGGGCTTGAAGGATCAATAATTGTTTTGTATTCAGGCGGACAGTCTGCAGTTTTGTGGTGGTCAACGATAAAAGTATCAAAGCCCTTTAAGTCTCCAACTTCGCCGGTACGATGAAGTTCACTGCAGTCAACTATAATAAGCCCTGTAGATTTTCTGTCATCTTCTGACATAAAGGGGAGTTCTTTGAGAAAAAGTTTTTCGTATTCTTTGATTTCTACTCGTTTGAATGGTCCGGCATTGAGCATTATATATTCTTTTTTATAATGCTCAAGGATGTATGAAACGCCGATGCATGAAGAAATACAGTCGCCGTCCGGATCTTTGTGTCCCACAACAATAAAACTGTTGTGGGATTCTATGAATGACTTGAACAGTTCATTCTGCTGGCAAGTAATGATTTTCATGTTGTTAAAACTTAGAGGTCAAGTTCTACTGTTTCTACGCCTTCTGAAGAAGTTTTTGTAGCAGAAGCAATTCCCCAGATAGGGTTAAGTTTGCTTGGTGGTACAGTAAGAATTACTTTGTGGAATTCTCCGTCTTTCTTTACGATTGTGATGAAAGACTGCATTTTAGGCGGTGTGTTACGGAATGTAAGTTTGCGTGGTTCGTTTTTCTGCCACTGAGCCCATTTTTTAGGAATCATAACAGTTCCGATTTTAGCACCGTATTTTCCGTAAATAACTACATAAGTATCAGCTGAATCGAGAATTTTGTAAATTGGCGCATACTGATATGAGATGTCTGCTGTATTTTCGAATTTTTTTGAATTTTCCTGTGCTGCAAGCGGTAAAAGACAGATTGCACACAAAACTGCAGAGATAAGTCCCTTCTTGAAATTCATATTAAACCTCCGTGAGAAAACAAAAGCCTTATAACGGCAATTGAATACTACCATTATAAGGCTTTTTTAATCTGGTGTAAAGATTTATTTAAAGGGTATCAGTAAGAATCGCTGATCTGACCTTCGTCTGCTTTACCATTGATGTAGTTGTAGTAAGCTTCGCGCTGTCTTGCAACTGCTTCATTTGAAATAAGGTCAACAAATGCTTTTGCCTGTGCTTTTGTAAAATAAAGCTGAACTTCTGTGCTTTCTTTTGGAATGTTTGTTCCGATGTTTTCTGCAATGTTTTTGCCCTGTTTGATGATGATACAGAAGTAAGGTGATTTGTTCTTGAATTCGTATCCGGCTTCTACAGTACATTTTGCTTTGTTGTCGCAGAATATTTTGAGTGTTCCCCACTGGATTTCTGACTTACCGTTTTTAAGGTAAAGACGGCGTGTCTTGAGGTTGCTGTTGCGGATAAGTTTTTTTGCTTCAAAGTCTTTGAGGTACATTGCAAGAGCATCTGTGATTCCCTGTCTTGTTTTTGCATCCCAGAGAATTTCGTAATAGTTTGTCTGGTAATAAGTTGCAACACCAGACATGTCAGTTTTAGGGTTGTAAATCAATTCTGCTTCACGTGGTTTTACATCAATACCAAGAAGTGTTCCTGTTGCAAGCTGAACTGTATCATAGTGTGCATATTTGTCTTTTCCGAGGAAGAAGTCTTTTGCCCAGTTTCCGCTTGAACCAAAGTTATCGATGCGTTTCTGGCGTTCAAGTGCTTTTTCTTCAGCAATTTCTTTTTCTGTTTTTGGTTTGTCGTCTTTCTTTGTTTTCTGAACAGGAGCATCTTCGTAAGTATCAGCTTCTTTTTCAGGTTTTACTTTTGCGCGTTTTGCCTGTTTAGCATCAACTGAACCGTCGTCATAGTCATCCGATTCTTTTACTGCTGCAGCTTTTGTATCAGCAGTTACAGCTTCAGTTTCCTGTGCTTCCTGTAGGACAGGTTCTTCTGTTGTTTCAGAAACTGCTTTTGCAGCTGATTCTTCAACTGGTTCTGCTGCAGCTTCTGTTATGATTTCTGTCTGTGTATCTGCTGGTTCTTCAGCAAATGCAAATGCAAGGCAAGCGGCACAAAGCACGCAGATAAATGTCTTTTTCATATATGGTCCTTAAAATGTTTTGTAATAATACGTTAACTTATTATACACATAAAAACATTTTTTTTCTATAAAGTTACAGATTTGATTTTGTCTGATTGAAATTACTGCTGATTTTTTCAAGAAGAAATTCCAGCTGTGTGATTTCCTGAGGGTTAAGGTCAGCAAAAAAAGTTTTTTTTAATTCGTCTGAAATTTCTTTTGTGTACTGATTGTAGGTTCTGCCGGTTTGTGTAAGTTCAACCTGTTTTGAACGGCTGTCTGCAGGATTAACGCAGGTTGTGACAAAGCCTAAGGTTTCCAGTTTTTTAACAAGCACGGTTGTGGTTGACTTGTCCCGGTTGATTTTTTTTGAAAGTTCATTCATTGACATTCTTGGATTAACGGATAAGAGGTAAAGAATGTAGCCGTGACTTGAGGCAAGATTTGGAAGACCTTTTTTTGCAAGGCTTGTCCTTAAAAATTCTGCACATTCTGAGTGAATATGTGAAATAGTAGAAACAAGGTCAGAATGTTCAATCTGCATATCGTTAAATACTCCCGTAAATGGCGCAGCTTTCAGTTACGCCTTCTATGTTGATTATAGCATAAAAATAAAATAGAATAATCACTATGTTTGGATTTTTTATTAAAAAGAATTTTTTTGACGGATGGGATAACTGTCTGTATCTTCTGATTCCTAATGTAGTGATTGCTTTCTTTTTAAGCGGAACAGCACTGGGACTTTACTTTTTGTTTAAACTTGAAAAAGCTTTTGTCTTTCTTCTTGCAGTCGTAATTTTTGTTCTTGCAGGAGGAATTCTTGCATCTCTTGTCGGTGCAAACGGCAAGAATGTATATGCAGTGGCCGATTATGGAACTCCGGCTCTTGCAGATTACTTTAAGGAAATTCCTGCTGCGTTCAAAAAATATTTTGGTTTTGGATGTCTGTGTTCAGGAATCATTGTAAGTGCTTACATCGGTATTCCGGTTTATCTTGGATTTGAAAATCAGTTTGGAGTTGCTTTTGCGGTGCTTCTTGGATTTTTTGTTCTTGTAATGGCATTTGTTTTGCAGTGGTTTATTCCGCTTACAGTAATCATGAACGGAGATTTCAAAAAGACAATTAAAAAGTGTTTTATCATTTTCTTTGATAACACTGGTTTTTCATTTTTGATGTTCCTTTATTCAACTTTGATTTTTCTTGTATCCTGCGTTATCTTTCTTGTTCTGCCAGGACTTTCGGGGGTTCTTTTAGGACAGGTGAATGCTTTAAGGCTTCGTCTTTATAAATATGACTGGCTTGAAGTTCATCCTGACTTAAAAACAGCAAAGGCCCGTAAAAATATTCCATGGGATGATCTTTTAAAAGAAGACAGAATGAATCTTGGTCCAAGAAATTTCAGAAGTCTGTTCAATTCGTTTAAGGCAAATGACGACTGATAACAATCCTTAAAGGGCAAAAAAAAAACTTCCAGAAAACTGGAAGTTTTTTTATTTAGCGGCAATGGGACTCGGACCTATGACCTGCCGGATATGAGCCGGATGCTCTACCAACTGAGCTATGCCGCCGTAATGAGTTCATATTATACAATATTGATTTTTGTGTCAATAGACTAAAATTGATTTTTACATAAAAAAGGCTGAGTTCTTTTTCACTAAAATCTGTTCTTAAAACTTCTGTTTCGATTCTCCTGTAAGTTAGAACTATTTAAAATAACTTCAAGTGTATTATCTCAATGCTGAGTTAGGAATAAAACTTTTTGCACAAGCGATAAGTTCATTAAGCTGGGAATCTGTGTAGGGCGTGATTTCGTTATAAGATTTATCGATGCAGTTTTCGTTACGGAACTGTGCAAACTGCCAGCTTGCGTTCTGTGGAATTATTTCTGCCATTGAGCGGATTTCATTTTTTGTTACAAGTCCTGGAACCAGCACTGTTCTGATTTCGTAATGTTCACTTTTGTAAGCACTTATAAGATTTATGGTTTCTTTTAATAATTGAAGAACCGGTTTTCCGTTGTTGCCTAAAAGCGGAATGTCTTTACCGTAACGCTCCGGGCTTGTCTTAAAATCCATTGCAACAAAATCAGGTCTTGTGCTTTCGTCAGCCATTAATGGTGCCAATAAATGGGGAAGTGTTCCGTTTGTATCAAGTTTTATTTTAAAACCCATTGCTTTTGCTTTTTTGATGAGAATGGGAGTAACAGGATTTAAAAGCGGCTCGCCGCCGGAAATCACCAGGCCTGAAATTACATTCTTTCTTTTAAAAAGATGTTCAAGAACCTGAACTCCTGATACAAATTCTGTCTGGGCTTCTTTGGATATAGAAAAAGCTGGTCCTAAAACCAGCTCCGTGTTGTAGCAGTAAGGACAGCGTAAGTTGCAGCCCCGCAAGAAAACGGTGCTTGCAACAGTGCCTGGAAAGTCAACCAGAGTTGTCTTTACCAGGACGCCGCATTTTACTGCCAGTATCTGATCTTCTGTCATGAATTAAGCAAGAGCTACTGCAGGTTCAAAAATTGCTGTAAGTTCTTCTACATTGTGACCGCGGGCAATTTCTTTGTGATCGCTGTTGTATACGATTACTGTAGGAGCTGCAAATACACCCATGAGTGCTGCTTTAGAAAGACCTTCTTCTGTATCTACATCAATCATGTTTCCTGCAAGATTAATATGTGACATGTATTCTTTTACAGGAGGACAGTTAGGACATGTTTTTCTTACAAAGATGTCAAAAGATGCAATATCGCCTGAAGTTGTTTTTGCAGCTTCTGCTTTAACTTCTTTTTTTACAGCAACAGGTGCTTCATCACCATCAAAACGGTTGCTTGCTTCTGTAGTGAACATTTTGCGAAGCTTGTATTCGTCAGATTTTCCTTTGTTCCAGTTGCGAACTGCGCGGTAGTAACCTACGATGCGTGCATAAACTTCTGTCTGTGTTCCGTGAACATCAGCAAGTTCTGCCTGTACTGCCTTGATTTCTTCTTCTACCTGACTCAATGTGCGCTGTGTGTTGATCATTTTTTATATTTCCTCCCGTTTAGGCTAAATATAGTGTGTTTACTGATAATAATCAAGTATTGACACTATATTTAGTATCGATAATTCCTCATTTTTTTATTAGCACTGTTTATGGTGCCGGCTGTATTTTTTAGATATTTCCTTCTTTAGCAGCAAGAATCTTTCTTTCCTGTTCAAGTTCTGCAAGGCGGGCCTTAAGTTCAAGTTCACGTTCTGCCTTACATTTAGGGCATTCAAACTGCTGGCCGTTAAGGTAGCCGTGAATGTGACAGATTGAATAGGTTGGCGAAATTGTAAAGAACGGAATGCGGTAATTGCATGCAATATGGCGAACCAGGTCGCTGCAGGCTTTCCAGTCTTTAAGTGCTTCACCCATGTATACATGGAACATTGTACCGCCTGTATACTTTGTCTGAAGTGCTTCCTGATGATCAAGGGCTTCGAATACGTCGGCTGTGTAGTCAACCGGAAGCTGGCTTGAGTTTGTATAGAAAGGATCGTCTTTACCGCTTGTGATGATGTCAGGGAACTGTTCCTTGTCATGTTTTGCAAGACGGTATGATGTACTTTCTGCTGGAGTTGCTTCAAGGTTAAAGAGGTCTCCTGTCTGTTCCTGGTAGTCCTGCATGCGTTCTCTCATGTGCTGGAGTACGCGTTCTGCAAATGCTTTACCTTTAGGGTCAGCAATGTTAACTCCAAGGAAGTTGAGACATGCTTCGTTCATACCACAAAGACCGATTGTGTTAAAGTGGTTGTTAAGTGTCTTAAGGTAGCGTTTTGTGTATGGGAAAAGACCGCCGTCATAAAGACGCTGGATAACCTTTCTTTTTGCACAAAGGCTTTCTTTTGCAAGATCCATGAGGTAGTCAAGGCGTTTGTAGAATTCTTCTTCTGTGTTTGCAAGGTATGCAATCTGTGGAAGGTTGATTGTTACAACACCAAGGGAACCTGTAAATTCATCTGCACCAAAAAGACCACCACCGCGGCGGCGAAGTTCACGTTTGTCCAGCTGAAGACGACAGCACATTGAACGTACGTCATTAGGATTAAGGTCTGAGTTTACGAAGTTCTGGAAGTTAGGAGTACCGTACTGAGCTGTCATTTCAAAAAGAAGTTTTGCATTTTCTGAAGTCCAGTCAAAATCCTTTGTAATGTTATATGTAGGAATAGGATAAGCAAATCCGCGTCCTGCAGCATCACCCTGAATCATGAGCTGGATAAAGATCTTGTTGATGAGATCCATTTCTTTCTGACAGTCACCGTATGTGAAGTCCTGTTCTTTTCCGCCTACGATAGCCTTTTTGTCTTTAAGGTCGCTTGGACATACCCAGTCAAGAGTGATGTTTGTAAACGGAGCCTGTGAACCCCAGCGGCTTGGTGTATTTACACCGAAAATGTAGCTCTGAAGGCACTGGCGAACCTGTTTTTCGTCAAGATTATCCTTGCGTACAAATGGAGCAAGGTATGTATCAAAAGATGAGAATGCCTGAGCACCTGCCCATTCGTTCTGCATGATTCCCAGAAAGTTTACAATCTGGTTAACGAGGGTTGAAAGGTGAGTTGCAGGAGTAGAAGTGATTTTATCTGTTACACCGCCAAGTCCTTCTGCAATGAGCTGTCTTAAAGACCATCCTGCACAGTAACCTGAGAACATTGAAAGGTCATGGATATGGAATGCAGCAGTTTTGTGTGCTTCTTTTACTTCTTTTGAGTAAATATTGTTAAGCCAGTAGTTGGCTGTAATTGTTCCTGAGTTGTGGAGAATAAGACCACCGAGAGAGAAGTTAACGTTTGCGTTTTCATTTACGCGCCAGTCACTCTGTCCCAGATAACCGTCCATAGTCTTGTTGATGTCAACCATGAGGTTTTTTGCATCACGAACTGCTTCGTGGCGTGAACGGTAGAGAATATATGCTTTTGCAACATCAACTTCTTTGTTTTCGATGAGTGCGTTTTCTACAAGGTCCTGAATTTCTTCGATAGCAGGAATGGAATGAGCACGGCGACCAGCCATAAGATCCTTGATTTTTGCTTCTACGCTGTCTGTAAGACGGATTGCGCGTTCCGGATCAGGAAATTTTTCTACAGCCTCAATTGCCTTTCCAATGGCAATTTCAATTTTTTTGCGGTCGTATGGAACTACTGTTCCAGAACGTTTTACAACCGATTTGATAACGGCCTGTTTTTCCGGTTCTGTTGAATTCCCCAGAAAAGATTTCCATTCAGGTAATGCCTGATCACTCATTTGTCTCCTCCCAGTTTATTTACTTCATTTATAAATTCGTCAAGGTTTTCAAAGTGCTTGTATACCGAAGCGAAACGGATGTAAGCAACTTTGTCAATTTCATGAAGACGGCGCAAAACAAGTTCACCAAGGTCGGTTGACTTGATTTCACGGCTGATTTTGCCCTGCATTACAGCTTCGTCTTCTATATCGTTTACGATACTTTCGATCATTGTAGGCGAGAACGGACGTTTTTCCAGCGCACGTTCAATTCCTTTTGCAAGTTTTGAACTGTCAAAAGGTTCGCGGCGGTCGTCTTTCTTTACGACCATAAAAGGTTTTTCTTCGATTCTTTCGTAGCTTGTAAAACGGTAGCCGCAGGACAGGCATTCACGGCGTCGGCGGATAGATTCGCCATTAGCCATTGTTCTGGATTCAATTACTTTATCGTCGTAGCTCCCACAGTACGGACATCTCATGTGAAATTTTACCTTTTTTCTATATAATTACACAAATTTGTATTTAGTGTTTTGTTAATGTATGACCCATTATATAACACTATATATGATAAGGCAAGATTGAATTTTGAAAATTCCTGAGAATTTATGTGGAATTTTTTGTTGTCTAAACCGCAGTTTATCTGGATTTTGACTGAATTTTATTGAAGAAACTTATTAAAAATTCCCTGTTATGAATAAAAACACACAAAGCAAGTGCAAGGTCAAAGATAATCCTTAAAAGGCGGACAAACCAGGAACCCCATATCTGGTATACAGTACCCTTAGATTCGTAAACAGGAACCCGGCAGTTTAAGTAACCTTCTTCGAACAAAGGAAGGTCATATAAAACATTGCCTTTAGGGTCTATTACCACAGTACAGCCGGAATTTGTTGAGCGTACTAGGGTTGTTTCCAGTTCTACAGCCCTGAACCAGGCAAGAACATAGTGCTGGTATTCGGCACTTTTTGTAAGGCTCCAGGAATCGTCTGTAATATTCATGAATATCTGGGATCCAAGATTCTTTAAGTCGCCGCAAAGTTCCCCGAATGCATCTTCAAAACAGATTGGAATGCTGATTTTTACTGTTCCATTGTCTGCCGGAATGTCAAAAAGTGTGTATTCTTTGCCTGCAGTCCATCCAAAAGAAAAGCCCAGGTACTTGTCCATAAGGTTTTTGACAAAATCTATGTCTGTAAAAGGCAGGCTTTCAGCAAAAGGAACCAGATGACGCTTATTGTAATAGCCCATTACGCCGCCATTTTTATTAAAAACTATTGCGCTGTTACAGAATTCAAGTTTTTCGGCATTGAGAGTCAGTGCGCCTCCAATAATGAAAGGAACTTTTTTCTTTGCCATGAAGGGAATCAGAGGATTTGAAGCTGGTACATCCCTGTAATAATACTTTCCTTCAGGGAACGGCATGCGTAAAATTCCTTCGCTCCAGACAACAAGGTCTGTGTTTATGCCTTTTTCTTTATTTTCTTTGAGTGCTTTTTCTGTAAGCATCTGCGAAGTCAGGATAGAATCTGTATCGTCATTTGACTTCCATGGGTCAAGGTTCTGCTGAATAAGAACTGTATTAAGGCCTGCAGTCTGTTCAAGTTTACGGGAAACTGCCCAGACTCCATATACTGTGCTTAAGATGAATATTATCAGCGTGCAGGAAATAAGGTTCCTGTTTACGTTAAAGGCTTTTTTTATATCCATCATGCAGCTTGAATCCATGAATTCGGCAGCTGTTCCTGCAAAAAAGGCAAAGATAAAGGTAATAAGAGGTGTGCCTGCAAGCCGGGTTACCTGGCATAAAAGGCGCATGTTGTAAGCGCTCATGTATACTGTTCCCCATGGATATGCAAGAAAACCGGTAGATTTTAATGTTTCCCATAAGGTATAGCACATTGCAAACCAGAAAACCTTAAAGCCTTTACTGTTTACTGCATTCCATAAAGAACGCTTTTGTGCATATAAATCCCTGTGGTTTTTTATCATGAACAGCGGCAGGTAATAAAACAGTGAAGTAAAGGCCTTGATTGCCGCATTCCCCAGTGTAGAAGCTCCCAGCGTAAAGATTGCAAAGTCCTTGAAATAGGCAAGCCAGAAACTTGAAGCTGCGTGTGTGACAAAGCCATGTATAAACAGTATTAAAGCCGCATTTTTTAGTGATTTTGAAGAATTGACTGCCTTGTAAAGAGGTATAAGTGCTATAAGGCCGAAAAACGGAGAGCCGGAAAGGAAAAGTTCGTTTGGAATGCCTAAAGCAAGAGTTACTGCAGAAAGTACGGTTAAAGCAATCTGATTGGTCAGGGTCATGTATCCATTATAGCAGTTTTGATGTTTAGAGTTAAGTATATGGCAGGCAGGTGAATTTTTGGTTTTGCCAGATTCATTTTAAATTTGCCTTATGCCATTTTGTAGGGTATAATTTAAGGGTAATTAAAAAAGATGGTGGGGGAAGTAAAAAAAATGAAAGAAGAAATTTATAAAATCCATAAAAAGCAGTTTGGAAAAGAACCAAAGCTCCTTGTTTGTGCACCTGGCCGATTCCACCTCTTAGGAGAACATTCCTGGTTTTGTAAAGATAAAACCCTTTCTATGGCTGTCAATCTCCCTGTGTATGTTGCCGTATCTTTGCGTGAGGATAGTTTTGCTCACTTTTACTTTTCACAGATTGACGAATACAAAAAATCAAGCTTAAACACACTGCGGGTTAAGAAAGAAGACCGTTGGGCCAATTCCCTTAAGGCCATTATTTATGGCTTTACTTCTGGGGGATTTGAAGTAAAAGGAATGGATTTTACCATTTATACTGACATTCTTCCTTCTGCAGGTTTTGGTATTACCACTGCAATTAAGGTTGGGGCTGCGTTCGCTATAAGACAGGCCCTTAAGATTCCATGTTCAGATGCTCAGCTTCTGCAGGTAATTGAAAGGGGAAACAAACTTTTCCTGCATCAGTATAACTATATTGCTGACAATTATGCGGCTTTGTTTGCAAAACCGGGTAATCTTATTCTTACAGATCATGCTACGGGGCAGTATGACTTTATTCCCTTTGACTTTAAGGATAAAAAAGTCCTGCTTACAGATGCAAAAGTTCCCCGTATTTCTATCTGGGATGAAGAAACTGTCCGCGAACCTCAGAATGTCCTTCTTTTAGGTGAACTTAAGGAACGCAAGAATACAATTTACGGCGGATGGCACTACGAAAACAATCCTACAGAAATTAATGAAGTTCTTGGTGTTGTATCAGAAGACATTCAGCATAAACTGCGCTATGTAATCAACGAACATCAGCTGATTCTTGACTGCCGCGATGCAATCCTTAAAGGAGATTTCGGGGCATTCGGCCGTTACATAAATCAAAGTCACGAAAATATGCGTGACCTTTACGATATTTCCTGTCCTGAAATTGACTGGATCTTAAAGCGCGTAAACGAAATGGAACCTAAACTGGAAGATATCCGCAATCCTGTAACCTGCGGCCGTATTACCGGAAAGGGATTCGGACGCGCATGTTACTCAATTGTCCGCAAGGAAGATGTTCCTGTGTATTACGAAAAACTTGCTGAATATGAACGCATTTTTGGTTTTACGCCTGAAACTTTTGAGGTTAAGCCTGCAAAGGGTGTTCACGTAGTCAGATAGTACTGGATTTCTGGGGATTAGAGGGGATTAAAGATGAATGTACTTGTAACAAATGATGACGGATACGGTGAGTGGGGAATTGAGGCTGTCATAGAAAGTCTGTCTAAAAAGCATAATGTTTACGTTATTGCGCCTGCAGGAAATCAGTCCGGAAAAAGTCATTCAATTCACCTTTCAAAACCCCTTGAAGTAAAAAAAATCACTGACGGGCACTGGACTACAAGCGGAACTCCTGCTGACTGTGTCATAACGGGCCTTAAAAGCGACATTATTAAAGAAAAAATCGATGTTGTAGTTTCCGGGATCAATAAAGGCCGCAATGTGGGAACTGATATCTGTTATTCAGGAACCTGCGGGGCAGCGAAACAGGCTGTGATCCAGGGAGTTCCGGGAATTGCAGTAAGCCTTCATCTTATGGGCTGCGGTGTGAATGACTGGAGCGATAAAAGTGCCTGGAATTTCAAACCGCTTGCTGATTTTGTAACAAACAATCTTGAAACTCTTGCTTCTCTTTGTGTTCATACGGATGAAGGAAAGGTTTGTCCAAAGCCTGCTGTTTTTGTGAACGTAAATGCAATCAGTGCTGACAGTTACAGCAAGGCAGAATTTACTGATGTGAGCTTCTGTGAATACTGCAACGACACAGTTGAATTCAAGCAGACTGGATTTGATGTAAAATCACTTTTTATTCCCGGTAAAGTAGAAACCAAAAGCCGTACCTACAGTGACTGGGATGCCATGTTAGAAGGAAAAATTGCAGTAAGCCGTGTCGTTGCAGAACCTGTTACAAGATATGACGATGTGAATCTTGATAGTATTTCGTTTTCTCTGTAAAATATAGGCGGGTGGAAAATGGCTGATTCAAATGTTTTAAAAGAAGGAATTATTCTCTATAATCAGAAAAAATATTCTGATGCGCTTGCATTCTTTCTTTCACTTCCTGAAAATTCTGGTGTTGATAATATTGAACTTGCATACTTTATTGGTTTGTGTTATGCAAAGCTTGAGCGTTACGAAGATGCTCTTTTGTATCTTGAACAGGTAGTTACTTCTGGAGCTGATTATGACAGAATCCTTCAGTGCAGATTTCTGCTTGCCGTAATTTATGCAATTTCCGGTCGCCGCCGTCTTGCTGATTTTGAGTTGAACAAGCTGCTTGAAACCGGTTACAAAACTGCAAGCGTTTATGCAGCAATTGCGTATGTAAGCTGGGAACAGAAAGATACTGAAAAATGTATCGAGTATTATAAAAAATCTCTTTCTACAGATCCGGAAAATAAAACAGCCCTGAATGGAATAGGGTATGTTCTTGCCTGTCAGGATAAAGATCTTACTCAGGCACTGGGATACTGTAAAAAAGCAGTTGATTATAGTCCGGATTCTGGGGCTTGTCTTGATAGCCTTGGCTGGGTTTATTATAAACTTGGTCTTTATGCAGAAAGCCGTAAGAATCTTGAAAAGGCATTGAAAAAGATGCCTGATAATCCAGAAATCAAAGAGCATTTAAGACTCCTTGATGAGGCAACAAGTAAATGAAAAAGTTTTCCCGATATTTAAGTGTTTTTATTTCTCTTGCATTATGTGCTGCTCCGTTGTCAGCAAAAAAAATTTTTGAAGATGCAGACAATAATTCCGGGCTTGTAAGATCTTATGAAGCAGGCCTTGCAGAAGAAGAATTCCGCCGTGGTGTTCAGTCATATTACAGAGGAATGTTCAATGACGCTATCATGCAGTTTGAACGCGCACTTTCTTATCTTCCTAACGAAAACCTTATCATTGACTGGCTTGGAAAAGCTTATTACAAGGCAGGAATGGAAGGCGCTGCATTAAAACAGTGGGAATATGCCAGGGAAAACGGATACGGAGGACTTCTGCTTGATAACAGAATTGAAGTTGTCCGTGAACGCCGTGTTGCTCCTGCATTCCGGCCAGAAGCTGAACGTTATACAGAAGCCGGTGCATTTGCAGGAATTTATTCCGGCAACATGATTTTCAGTCAGCCTGTAAGTGCTTTACCTGAACCTGACGGAAGTCTGTGGGTTCTGGCTTATGGCTCAAATGAACTTTTAAAATTTGATATTAATGGAAATGTAATTCACAGAGTAACTGGCCCTCTTGTTGGTTTTGACCGCCCTGTTGATATTATCCGCAATTATGACGGCACACTTTTAGTTTCTGAATCTGCCGGGGACAGAATTGCTGTTCTTGATTCTAACGGTTTTTTCAAAAAGTACATCGGAAAAAAAGGCCGCGGAACAGGGGAATTTGTTTCACCTCAGTGCATGGCGCTGGATTCAAACGGTAATCTTTATGTAACTGATTACGGAAACTCAAGGGTTTCTGTTTTTGATAAAGACGGTAACGGAATTTATTCTTTTGGAAGAAAGACAGACGGCTTTGACGGATTGAAAGGGCCTACTGGAATTGCAATCATCGATGACAGGGTTTTTGTTGGCGATAATGTTAAAGGCTGTATCTATGAATTTGATACAAGCGGAAACTACAAAGATCTTCTTGTAAACGAAAATACTTTCTCGTTCCTTGAATCAATAAAGGTCTGCGGACAGTTCCTTCTTGTTTCTGATAAGAAAAGAGTAACTTCCGTTGATCTTGACGGCGGTATTACTTACGAAAATGTTTATGCAGGAAACAGTCCAAGCAGAATAACCTGTGCTGTTCCTGACAGTAACGGCAACATAATTGTTACAGACCTTCTTACAAATGAAGTTTATATCATGACAAAAATCCCTGAACTTTTGGGCGGACTTTTTGTTCAGATTGAACGGGTCAATGCTTCTGCTTTTCCTAAGGTTGTAATGGAAGTAAGTGTCAGTGACCGTCATAGAAAACCTGTTGTTGGTCTTAAGGCATCTAATTTTTATATTACTGAACAAAAGCGTCCTGTATCCGGTTTAAGGCTTGAAGGAAGTTCCTGCGAAAACAGAACTCAGGATATGGTAATTATTATTGACCGCAGTTCTGCCATGAATGGACTTGAAGAACAGCTTGAAACTGCTGTTAAAGAAATTGCTGCAGGCATGGAAGGTGTAGGAAATATTACTGTAATTTCAAGCGGCGCAATTCCTGTTGTAGAATATAAAGGTTCACCTTCGGGACTTTTAAAATTCAGTACAAAGGCATTAAAGACAAAAACAGGTTCTGCAAACGCATTTGATCTTTCCTGCCGTCTTGCTGTTAACGAACTTATTAATGCACAGCTCAAACGTTCAATCGTTTACATCGGAAATTCCAGTTTTGCTGACAGCTCATTTACAAAATACAGCATTTCTGATTTGACTGCTTATTTGAATAACAACCGCGTAACTTTTTCTACAGTGCTTCTTAAAATGCAGGCACCTGGAGAAGAACTTGACTTTATGACAAAAGTTACAAATGGAAAAGATTATTACGTATACAGACCACAGGGATTAAAGCAGATTGTAACTGATCTTCTGGATGTTCCAAGTGGAATTTATACATTCTCATTTAATTCTGTTTTGCCTACAGATCTTGGCAGAAATTATCTTAATGTAGAAGTTGAATCTTATATCATGAACAGAAGCGGTCGCGACGAAACTGGTTATTTTGCGCCATTGCAGTAATCTTTTAGAACTGAAGTTTTCCGCCTAAAGTAATTTCAAGACCGAGCGTACAGATTCTGTCTTTTGTCCAGGTGAAGGAAGTATCAAAGCCTGTATAAATTGTTGCAAAGTTTGTTAAAGCCATATCCAGCTGATGAATGTATTCATATGACTGATATTGAGTTACTTTTGTGTCAGTTGAATTTCCTGAAAGGGTACTGCTTAAAGTAACTGCGATACTGTCTGTTCTTGTTAATCCGACTTTTGAAAAATCTGCTTTTTTTGCAAAGAGTTTTATGAACGCAAGAATCGGAGTAAAATTCGATGAGCGTTTATAACCTGCATTAAGTCTTACACTCCATGAATCTTTGTCTTCGAAACTGAATGATGCTGCAGTTTTAAGAATATCATTCTGGTTTACATAGAAATTTGCCAGAACATATGCATTCACATTATGACGGACCTGACCTGGATCTGTTCTTGGGATTTTTAATGCATACTGTAAGCTTGCAGTGTATTCATCCTGTTCAAAACATTTAAGTATCGGGAATGCTCCGTTTGCACTGAAAATGTTAAAGGAAGTAAAACCGGCAGTTGTCTTCAGTTGATAGATGTCCGTAAGGTTTTGTGATGAATCAATGTCGCGGCTTAAAGCAAAACTTGCTGTTGTCGGAATAAAGAAGTCATATTTATTTGCAAAAATCGGTCGTTTCCATGAAAACTCATAAAGGCCGCTGTAATAAAGTTTCTGGCTTATTCCTGTTTCGTCCTGGAAACTGTTTCCGTTTTTTAAGCTTTGAGAAAGAACCTGATCTCCAAGCTTTGAACTTATAAGGTCATATACCGGGAATGCCGTAAAATACCAGGGGCGTTCATTAAAGGCTTTTGCTGTGTTCTGAGTGTCTGTAATATATGAGCCGCCTTTGTCCGTAATTTTTACCTGACCTGTAGTTTTCTGATATTTGAATGCAAAGGTGTTGCGGTTAATCGTGAAAGGAAATTCTGTTGAAAAATCTATTTTGTCTGTAAAAGAAGTATAGGTTGCATTTGTATAATTTCCAGAAGCTTCAAGATTAACAGACGGCTTGAATCCTGCAAATCCAAAATCAAAAAGGTTGTTGATTTTACCGTCAATGATTCGTCTGTTTGCGTTCTGACTTCCTGTTGAGAACTGGTATAAAAATGCATCTTTGTAATTTTCAAAGTAACTGGTTTTCTGAATGCTGCTGCCGTTTTCTTCTGTTGAATTTGAATCACTGATTTTCTGATTTGTGAGAGCGGTTGCATTAAGTGTATATAAGAATTTTCCCGGCTGGCCAATATTTAAATTAAGGTTTGAAGATGCATTTTGTGTTGTGGTCCAGTTATCATATAAAACATCAGTTCCGGCTTTTAAAGTTAAAGGGAAATTCAGTCGAGTAAAATCAAGCATTACATTGTTGTATTTTGACATGCTTTTGTCTTCTTTGTTGACAAGGAAGTTTTCTTCAAAAGAAAGCACTTTTAAAATCGGTGTAGTAGTGGAAATATCATGTCCAGCATTTGATATGCCGTATTTTGACTGTTGTGCTCTGGCAGCTTTTGCAGAAAGTTTTATGGTTGCAAGTGTAATTCCTGCATCAACTGCTGTTCGTAAGCCATATTTGCTGGTAATATTTTTGTCTGTGCTGAAAGATCCTGTAAAGTCACCCAGCGCGTTAAAACTTGCATCTTTGAGAATTGCAAAATTATTGATGTTCCAGATATCGCCGTCTTTCTTAAGATTTACTTTTGCAATGTTGTCTAAAACAATCTGTGGTGAATTCTGGCTCAAAAAGAATTCGTTTACAGTAAATTTTCCTTTTTCAAAAATACAAATTTTATTATTTGTGTTTTCTGTCATGACGGCTGTGTTTACAATGATACAAAGCCTTGACGGTTTTATGTCACTGTTAGTGTGAACAACAGCCCCGGGAATAAGTTTGTCGTTGATGTATACCTGACCTGTAATTCTGTCCAGCTGCAGGTGATGGATTGAAGTTGTAAAGTCCGTGTTTATATATTTTTTTAAAGCGGATGCAGGAATTTTAATTTCAACTGCTTTCTGTATTGATTGAGTTGTTCCTTCTTCCTGTCGGTCCATGATTATAGTCAGTGCGTAAGAATCGTTGTAGATTGAAGTTGTTTCGACATCCTGTTCAAGACCATAAGCGTTGTAGGAAAAATAAAGGTCAATAGCTTTATAAGAAGAAATATCAGTTTCTTCAAAGTAATTGTACAGCCTGATGTTAGGATCACTGACTTTCTGTGATACATGAGAAAAATCTTCGATATTCCAGTAAACGTTGTCTGTATATTTTTCTGTCTGCTTAAATATGTTTGAATTGTTTCCAGAAGCTTTTGTCTGTTCCTGGGTTACAGTAATTGCTTTTTCGCTTGATGTATAAATATCATTGCATGAAAGCATATATGGGCCTACAAAGAATTCTCCGGCCGGTACAGGTGGAATGGTGTCTGTTTCTAAGACAACTGTTATTCGCGCAGAATAATTATTTTTAATTGCGGCGCGGTCCTGATCCCGTAAAAGTACGCTGACTGTCTGCCATTGATTTTTTGCAGTATCAATACCAGCGATTACATCTTCCTGAGGTATGTTCATTGAATCATAAATACACCAGGTTGGAATTGAATAGGAATCTTCTGCAGTAAAATCTTCCTGGTCATTTACACCAAGCTGCAGGTAAACTTTACATTTTCCGCCTGATGCAAGAGATGTAAGTTTGTCTGCGTCTTTCACTGCAAGTTCAAATCTTGAACCTCTTACAAGAGAACCTTTGTTTGCAGGCATAGAAACCGTAACAGAAGACCATAATAATTTTTCGCCTGTAAGCCCCTGTATTCCTGAAAAATTCCAGCCTACAGGAACTTTGTATCCAGTAATTCCTGTATCTGTAGAGCCTGTTGTTTTGGGAACATTGCCGTTGTAATTACGTTCCAGTAAAGGTCGTGGTAAAAGGGAATTTTGAGGTCTATGATTTAAAGCAGGAATAAAATTTGCAGGCAGTTCTTTTAAGGCATCGCTTGTAAGATAATTTGTCTGAGATTTTGGTGTGTCGATTCCCAAAAGGCGGTAGTTCCCTGTGACGTTTTCGATGTCAAAAGTTACGCCTGTGGTATTTGATAATTTTATGTTTTCTGTATCCCATTTGATTCTGGCAGAAAGTGTCGTAAACCCGTACTGGCTGTTTTCATAACTTGCGTAAGTTAAGTCAGGACTTAATGCCCATTGGGTAGATGCACTGACATCTGCTGATAATGTATCCGTAATGTTGTATTTATATCCTGCGGCACCAGAAATCATTCCCCGTGAAAAACTTTTTGATTCTTCACTCCAGGTGATGTAGATTTTATCTGTCTGGGAAACGCCAGATGGAATTTTTACTTCACCTGTCTGGGGATTATAAATAATGTCATCAACCAGAACTGAGTTTTTGTATACGCGGACTGTTCCGTTTACAGCATTTGTTCCAATGCCAAAACGGGAAACCGGTGAATATGTTCTGCTCATTATGACAAGATCATTTTGAGAAGTTGAACTTAAATAAGTCATAGGTGAAATATTTGCAAAAGGAAAGTTAACTTTTGCAGAAGTAAAATCCTGAGAGCCGGCATCTGTTTTATATACATCAAGATATGTATGTTTAAAAGAATAAACCTGATTCTGGGTGAAGTCCTGTTCATCACTTATGATTGCGCTGTAAGCTGAACTTTTTGTCTGCGTTGTGCCGGAAGCTACAATTACATCGTTTCCTGATAAGGTTCCGCCGTCATATCTGAAAGCGGCCATAAAAGGAGAAAAGCCTGTCGAGTTCTGAGCAAGAAGCATTTTCTTTGAGCCAAGCAAAACAAAAAAACCTTCTGTTTTGTTTCCGGAATAATCAGGGCTTGATATATGATTTATTTTGTCACCATAGGAATATATTGCAACATCGGGAATAATATTCTTTTTATCAGAAGGAGAAGCGCTGTAGTAATCAGAGCCAAAATATTTTTGAATCTGCCCCAGGTAACCTGTTCCAGGAATTTCTGCTGTTCCGTATGTTCCCAGCGCAGATGAATTTATTGCGGTATCTGCATCTGTTTCAAATTCAATAAGTACACGGGGAGTAACGGAATTTCTTTTCTGGCTGCCGCAGTCAGTACTGAGTATAATCTGATTTTTTACAGGATAAAGTTTATAGTCTGCAGAAGAAAGTTTTTTGTAAATTCTGCCGGCTTCGTCTGTATATGTTCCTGAAGAATTTTCCACATAGACAGAAGTAACTTTTTTAACACAGTCACTTTCGGGCAAGATGAAGACAGTTCCTGTTAAATAGGATTCTTTGCTGATTTTTGTGGTTGTAACAAGGTTTTTCCCGTAAAAGGTTTTATCCTGAGTCTGGAGCATGTCATATCTTACGGCCGCGTCAAGATTCCATTTTTTATCCGGCGATTCAAGATTGATCATGATACCGGGAGCCTGATTGTCGCCGCCACCGATTCCACGGCCTATATCATCAACACCGTATTTCTGCGGAAACACAATGTTTCTGTTGGAAATCATTAAGTCTTTGATTAATTTTCCGTTTGTAAAACCTGCTGCAATTGTGCTTTTTTCAAATTTGTCTGCAAAAGCTCCCTGCAAGTACCACTGATTATTCAGCATGAACCATAAGGCAAGATCAATTTCCTGTGTAAAAACCGGAATCTCAGCAGAAAATACAAAGGGATTTCCAAAACCAAAAGTTGCATTTAAGTTTTCTTTGATGCTCATGTTCCAGTAACCGTCAGCAAAAAATTCAACATGAGAATCTTTTATATCAAAACTGAATAATGAAGTTGGAGTGGTTCCAGGTCTTACAAGAATTTCAGGGTTAACGATAAAGCCCTGATTTTCCTGAGCATCTACGATTTTTCTTGATGCGCGGGGATTGTCTGGGGCTGCATGAAGCTGATTGCAGAAAAATGCGCTTCCAAGAAGTACTATTCCAAGGATGACTTTTGTTTTCTGCAAAAGCCTTGCTTTATGGATTTTTATGTTAGGGTTTTTGTTTTCCAGATTGAGAATTGCTTTTTCGATGCACTGCTGTTTTTCTGTCTGCGAAGGAAAAAGTTCCTGCTGAACTATCTGGTTTTTTGAAATTACATTATGTACGCCGACTCCTAAAAGTCTAATGCCTTTTCCGTCTTCGTATTTTTTTTCAAAAAGATTTACTGCATATTCATATAATTCATCGATGCAAAGTATTGGAGAAGAAAAAGTCTGCTGAGCATTAAAAGTAGAAAAATCGTCATATCGGATTTTAATTGCAACTGTATAACTTGTAAGTCCGTTTTCAAGAAGCCTGAACATTACAGTGTGACACAGTTCCATTATGCAGGTATGAATTATTTCTCTGTCGTAAAGGTCATAAGGGTAGGTGGATTCATTGCTTAAAGTATGAGTTTTGCTTTCTGCAAGAAAACCTTCCGGTTGAATTCCTCTTACAACATTATAAAGAAATCCTGCGCTGGCGTTTCCCATTATGGTCTGCAATAAGGCAAGAGAATGTTTTTTAATATCAGTTACGGTTTTGAATCCGCTTTCGTTAAGGCGTTTTAAGGATTTGTCTCCGATTCCCCATACTTTAGAAAGGGGAAGAGATTCCATAAAAGCTTCTTCCTGACCGTTGGGAATTATATAAAGACCATCAGGCTTTTTAATGTCACTTGCAATTTTTGCAAGGTACGCATTTGAAGCAATGCCAACAGAAATTGTAAGGCCTGTTTCATTTTTGATTCTTGATTTTAAAAGACGTGCTGCTTCTAAAGGTTCTCCAAAAAGCCGCTGAGTTCCTGTCATGTCAAGAAAGGCTTCGTCAATGCTGACCTGCCTGAAATCAGGAGAAAATTCCATCAGAATGTTCATGACTTTTTTTGAATAGCGGCTGTAAAGTTTCATGTCGCAGTCAACGAAAATTCCCTGAGGGCATAATTCGTAGGCTTTAAAAGTTGGCATTGCAGAGTGAACTCCAAATGCACGGGCTTCGTAAGAGGCTGTTGAAACAACATTGCGCCGCTGCTTTGGATCTCCGCCGACAATTAAAGGTTTGCCGCGGTATTCAGGATGTTCAAGCTGTTCTACGCTTGCAAAAAATGCATCAAGGTCAACATGAAAAAAACATTTTGTCAGAGGGGCATCATTCACTTTTTATCCCCTTGTGAATAATCGATTACAGTAACAGATTTTTCTCTGGTGAAAAAATTTCTTCTTGGGTTTGTGTCATCGGTAAGATAGTATGCATGCACTTCAATTGTACTGATTTGAGAAACGTCCGGAGTATATGTAATGGTAAAATTCTTTGGCGGATAATCAGGAATGTTGAATTTTGCCTGATATGCAGTTGTATAAGGACTGTACTGATGGAAAGTGTAATAAATCGGGTTTTCAGTCTGGCCTGAAACAATGACATCAACTCTGACAGCCTGTTTGTTTGTCTTGATGTTTACAGTTCTGATGTTACCTGAATAGTATTTTGAATCGCTGTAACTTACAGAAAGATTTTCGTTTTGAGGAGTTTCTTCGATTACTTCCATCTTTGCAAGCGGTTCAATATTTGAAAAAAGTTTTCTTGCATTAATGCTGATGATAAGTGAAAGTACAAGAGTAAGAACCGTAAAAAGTGAAATTACAAGAATGTAATATCTTGGGAAAAGAATAGAAAGGTTTTGTGTAAGTCCTGCATGCTGCTGTTTGATTTCTTTTGCTTCAATTGTCAATGACTGAATGCGGAGAATGATTTTAAACCACATGAGCGAAAATGGACCCAGCGCAAAAGCAAGAATAAAATTATCGCCAGGGTTAGAAAAAATCAGTGGAAAAATTTGTTTTGGTGTTGAATACAATAAAATTCTGGTCAGCAAAGGAAAGAACGGAATAACCATAAGGAATAAGCAGATAAAGTTCCAGTGAATTTTTTTGACATTACGGGAAAAATAAACTATCAGATAAATTGTTGTAAAAAGATAGAACAAAGCAATGTCGAATGCACAGAAAACAAAGATATTAAAGATAGCCGAAATCGTAAGGATGTATTCAAAAACGTGAATCTGATTATTCTTTTTTATCTTTAAGAAAATAAGAAAGAATATAGTAATCAGAAGGAATGTAACGATAAGCTTTATTGTAATGAGCAGAATCGGATTGTAGAATTTATATTTAAAGAAAATCGATGCAATATATTGTCCTGAATAAATACTTGCAAATCCGATAATCCATGTAAGCGGCAGAATCCAGATCGAATGAATTGATTCTTTCTGAATGATAGGCTTAATACTTTGCTTTGTCGAAAAAAGGAAAGTAAAGTCACAGATCAAAAAAAGCCCGATTGCTGTAATTATATAAAGCAAAAGCATTGTAGCAATTTCTGGAATAAAATATGTGTGGTTAAAAAATTTAAGCGGAATGTAATGAGTATCCTGGTTTTCACTTTTTTCAGGACTGTAATTTTCAAGGAAATGCGTAAAAACTTCTGATAAGGTTGTAGTTTTAAGGATATCCTCATTGAAATTTATATCCAGCGCTTCAATCCCGTTTGAAAGATAGCTTGCAAGCCGGTAATCAGATTTAAGGATATCATGGGAATAAAGTGAACAGAAAATTCCGCCTTTAATTGAAAAACGGATTCCTTTTGCTTCAAGGCTATGAGCTGTACTTTTAATAAGCCAGAGCGGACACAGAATCTGACCTGATCCAGGAGTAATTGAATTTCGCTTTGTTGAACTAAAACTTACAAGAATTGCTGCTGTGGAACCTGTTCCTTTAAAAAGATCGCAGTAAAGTGCAGAACCGGAATTTTCTTCGTTGCCGCTTAAAATACTTTTGTCTGCAGCAGTAAGAAGGATGTTTATGTTGTAATTAAACTCGCTTTCTTTAATGAACTCAATAATATTGAAAAGAAAATCAGTACGGGTTGCAATGTCTTCCTGCATAAATGAAAGAATGATTGTGTCCTTTGCTGAATCCCATATATCATCCGGCAATTCTTTTTTTGCAGGAAAGTGAAGGACTATATTTCTGGCAAAGGTATCGTTTTCTGTTCTGAAAAGGCTTATGTCAGAATGAGAATAGCCGTTATAATCTAAAGTCTTTTTTATGTACTGATATAATTCCTGTCCTGAAAGTTTTTCAATTTCCTGCGCAGAATACCCCTGTGAAAATATCGGGCAAAGAAAAGTGAGAAGAATTGAAAGGACTGTTAGAATTTTCTTAAATTTCATTAAATTCCTGTACTGGTCAAAAAATCAGCAATAATTTTCTATATTATATAGAATACAATTTATCTGAATATTTATCAATTATTGCTTGAAAAAAAGGGTGTAAATTGATAAATTGAGGGAATGATAGTAATGAAATTCGGCGGTTCTTCTGTTGCTAACGCAGACCGCATTCGCCATGTAGCATCGATTATTGAGGCTTATAAAGACAAAAAGCCTGTGGTTGTTCTTTCTGCTATGGGAGACACAACTGATCACCTTCTTGAAGCAGCTGACAAGGCTGTTGCTGGTACAATTGACGTTTCTGGTGTCGAAAAGCTTCATCGTGAAACTGCTGATGAACTGGGAATCAAAATTGAAGCAATTGATGACCTTCTCGAAGAGCTTTCACAGCTTTTGACCGGTATTTCCATGCTTAAGGAACTTACCCGCCGTACAAGAGACTATCTTGTTTCTTTTGGTGAACGCATGTCAGTACGCATGATGGCAGCTTACCTTGAAAATAAAGGAATCCCTGCAAATTTCTATGACGCATGGGATGTTGGAATCATGTCAGATTCTAACTTTATGTCTGCAGAACTTCTTGACAGCGTATGGGAAACAATTCCTGAACATCTTAATTCATACAAAGACGGTCTTACAAATGCAATTCCTATTGTAACAGGATTCATTGCAAAAGACGTTAAGGGCAATATTACAACTTTGGGCCGCGGTGGTTCTGACCTTACTGCTACAATCATTGGTTCTGCAATGAAAGCTGATGAAATCCAGACATGGAAAGACGTAGACGGTATTCTTACTACAGATCCACGCGTTGTAAAAGAAGCAATTCCAGTTCCTGAAGTTACTTACGAAGAAGCTGCCGAACTTGCATACTTTGGTTCACAGGTTCTTCATCCTCGTTCAATGGTACCTTGTCTTAAAAGCGGTGTACCTGTTCGTGTTAAAAACTCTTATAACATCGAAAGTCCGGGAACTATCATCGTAGAAAATCATACTGGTGAAACACCAAAAGTTACTGCAATTACATGTGTAAAGAATGTAACTCTTATTGATATCAACTCAACACGCATGCTTGGTGCTGCAGGATTTTTGGCTCATATTTTCAATAACTTCCTTAAATGGGGAATTTCAATTGATGTTATTGCTACTTCCGAAGTATCCATTACATGTACAGTAAGCGGTAAAACAGATCTTACAGGTCTTTTGCAGGATCTTGATCATGTTGCAGATGTTGAAGTTCAGAAGGATAAATCTATTATTACAATCATTTGTGATGCTGACCATTCAAGTTCAATTCTTGCAAGTGGATTTGGTGCTCTTGCAAAGGCTGGAATCAACGTTCAGATGATCAGCCAGGGTGCTTCTAAGGTTAACATTACTGTAATTGTTGATGATGATGAACGTCAGGAAACTGTTCAGGTTCTCCATGACGCTTTCTTTAAGAAATAATATTTAATAAAAGGTTGGGGGAATACAATGAAAATCGCTCTGGTTGGTTTTGGAAAAATGGGGCACATGATCAAGACTTCTGCTGAGAATTTTGGTCATGAAGTTGTTGCAACAGTTGATGTATTTGCAAAAGATGCATCGGTACTTGTTCCTGCAGGGGACTACGAAGCTGTAGCAAAAGCCGTAAAAGATGCTGATCCTGACGGAATCATTGAATTCACTCACCCTGACTCAGTAATGGGCGATATCAAGGCTCTTCTTCCACTTGGAATTCCAATGGTTGTAGGTACAACAGGATGGAATGACAAAAAAGAAGAAGTTGCTGCAATGGCCGCTGAATGTAACGGCGTTGTAATGACAAGTGCAAACTTCAGCATTGGCGTAAACATGCTTTATAAAATTATTGAAGAAGCTGCCCGCCTTGCAAATGAATATCCTGAATATGACATGAGCGTATTTGAAGCTCATCATAACCAGAAAGCTGACAGCCCAAGCGGTACAGCTCTTGATATTGCAAAACATCTTCTTAAGACATTTACCCGCAAAGAAACAATTGTTACAGAAACAATGCATTCACGCCCTGATCCAAAGGAACTTCATGTAGCAAGCATGCGTTGTGGTGCAATCCCTGGAACTCATACAGTTTTCTTTGACTCAAGTGCAGATACTATCGAAATTACACATCGTGCCCGTAGCCGCGAAGGTTTTGCAAACGGTGCAGTTCATTCTCTTGAAAGACTTGTTGCAGGCGTAAAAAACGGTTCTCTTGCAAAAGGTGCCCTTTACGGCATGGATGACTTGTTCAACTAGAAATTTGGTGGTAAAATAATAATATGTACGATAATAAAGGTTGTGACTTACTTGATTATGATGAATCTGATTTCAATACAGTAATTGCTTCTGATATCACATTTTCAGGAAAAATTAAATTTGTAAAGCCGTTTATGATCAAAGGTAAAGTAAGCGGAAAAATTGAATCAGACAGCGATCTGGTAATTGATACTAATGCTGTTGTAAAAGCTGATATTGTTGCTGAAAGAATTCTCGTTAAAGGAAAAGTTAACGGCAACATCATCGGTAATTCAATGGTTTATATAACTTCTACAGGAACAGTAGACGGTGATGTTACTGCAATTCAGTTTGTAAATGAACTGGGTGGACAGGTAACTGGTCGTCTTTCAATGGTAAAACCTCAATGAAAAAAAGTTTAATCGCCGTAATTCTTTCAATTTTTGTTCTAGCAGGTGTATCTGCACAGCAGAAAAAAGATGCACTTCGTCTTTACTACAATGGTAACTACAAAGAAGCTATTACTGTATGCGAAGGTGAAATTAAAGATAATCCAAACCGCGTAGATTCTTACGTCGTTCTTTGCTGGGCTCTTATCGGAAACCGTGAATATGCCCGTGCAGAACAGCGCGCTTATGATGGACTTAAACTTTCCCGTTATGACATCCGTTTGATTGAAGTTCTCGGTGAAGCAAAATATTATCTTGGAAAACTTAACGAAGCTTTGAAACAGTTTCAGGAATATATTTCTATTGCTCCGGATAAGACTGGTGCCCGCGTTGGTACTGCTTATCATTACATGGGTGAAATTTATATCCAGCAGTCAAAATTCCAGCATGCTGATATTGCTCTTTCTGCAGCAGTCAGAAAAGATCCACAGAAAGATGCATGGTGGACACGCCTTGGATATGCCCGCGAAATGGCCGGAAACTATGCAGAAGCAATGCAGGCATACGATACTTCATTAAAACTCAATGCTTCTAATACTGATGCATCCCGTGGAAAAGAACGTGTTGCAGAACGTATCAGATAACCTTTCTCAAAAATCAATTCATATTGAAACATTAGGCTGTAGACTCAATCAGATTGAAAGTGAGTCTATAGCTTCGTTTTTTAGTAACGCAGGATTTAACATTATCATGAAATCAGTTTCTGCAAGTCAGGAAAATCGTGATGATGTATGTCTTTGTATTTTAAATACCTGTACGGTTACTGCAAAGGCTGAACAGAAGGCCCGCAGAATAATAAGACTTTTATTAAAAAAATATCCTCAAAGTATTATTGCTGTGACAGGCTGTTATGCTCAGATCAGTCCTTATGAAATCGAAGCAATTGACAGCCGCATTGTCAGTGTTCCAGGAAGAATAAAAAGCCGTTTTGCTGATTTTCCTGAAAAACTGCTGCATGCATCTTGTGCTGAAGAAATTAAATCCTTTCTTTCAAAAGAGGTTCAGTTAAAACCTGTAGAAGATAAACCTGAAAATCCATTCAAATTGAGCACGGATACTTTTTTAGCACATTCCCGCTCTTCAATAAAAATTCAGGACGGATGCAATAACCGCTGTTCTTATTGTGAGATCTGTCTTGCCCGCGGAAAATCTGTAAGTCTTGATGCCCAGAAAGTTATTGAACGGGTTAAAGAACTTGCAAAAACCGGCCAGAAAGAAATTGTCATTACAACCGTTAATATTGCAAATTATAAAGGTGCTTACAAAGACGGTTTTGTAGATTTTGCAGGGCTTTTAAAACTTCTTCTTGAAGAAACTCAGGATGTTGCTTTCAGATTTTCAAGTCTGTATCCTCAGATTGTTACACCTGAACTTGCACAGCTGATTAAAGATCCCCGGGTAAGACCTCATTTTCATCTTTCTGTACAAAGCGGAAGTGATGCAGTTTTAAAAGCAATGGCGCGTCCTTATAAACGACAGGCTGTAATTGATGCTGTAAAACTTCTAAGGCAGGTTAAACCTCAAGCATTTTTTGCGTGTGATATTATTGCAGGTTTTCCGGGTGAAACACAGTCTGATTTTGAAGACACATTGCAGCTTTTAAAAGAATGTAATTTTACTTATGTTCATGCATTCCCTTTTTCGCCGCGGCCAAATACCGCTGCGTGGAGTATGAAACCTAAAGTACCCGAAAGCGTAAGGGATGAGCGGGTAGAACAGCTTATAAATTTTGCCTGCGAACAGAAAATTAATTATATTAAAAATATGACTGGTAAGGAATTTGATGCAATCGCAGAAAATTCAACACGTGCAGTTCTTTCGCAGAATGTTATTAATGCCGTGCTTGATAATTTTATTCATGTGCGGGTAAAAATTCCATTAACATTAAAAAAGCCGGCTCCCGGACAGCAGATTAAAGTCAGAATAACTGATGTTCTTACTGAAGAAATAAAAAAACTTGGTGAATGGGAAGCTGTCGGAGTTTTAGTTTAATTTTAATTACAGGAGTTTATTTATGGGTTATGACTATTTATTGATTTTGCAGAATTTTCGTCAATCACTTCCTGACTGGGTAAACCTTGTAATTGCAGGAATTTCTGAATCAGGACCTGTACTTGCAATTGTTCTGCCTTTGATTTTGTTCTGGTGTGTTGATAAAGGCGCTGGAATTGTTTCTTCGTTTTCTTTTGCAACCGGCTGCATTTTTAAACAGGTTATAAAAAATATTGCCTGCATAAACAGACCATGGATAATTAACAGTTCAATAATTCCATATGAAAAAACATTACCTTTAGCATCCGGATATTCTTTCCCAAGCGGCCATACAACTGCAACAACATCTTCTTTTATGGGGATTGCATTAAGATCTGTAAATAAAGTCATTTATGTATTGTGTCTGATTTACATTTTACTTGTAGGCTATTCAAGAAATCATCTTGGTTTTCATACTCCTGCAGATGTTTATACTGGACTTTTTATCGGACTTTTTTCTGCTGTGATAATTAATTCACTTTTTATAAAATACAGCGGGTCTTCAAAATTTCCTGTTGTGATTTTGATTTTAGGAATTCTTATTCCGCTGCTTGTAATTTTAATATTTGAATTTAAGTCTTATCCTCTTGAATATAACCAGGACGGAAGCCTTTTAGTTGATCCTGAGTTGATGAAACTTGACTGTTATAATGATGCAGGTATTTTTGCAGGAATTTTTATCAGTTATTTTATTGATTCAAAATTTATTAAATATGAAATTAAAGGAACTGTCTGGCAGAAAATTATCAGAGTGTTTGCAGGATTTTTATTCATTGCAATTATTTATTTAATGATGAATAAATTTCTTGCTCCTGCTGTCGGTGCAAAAGCCTGGCATTTTGTAAGAACTTTTGTCTGCTTTTTATGTGGTTTTTGTGCTGTTCCTTTTGGCGTAAAAAAAATCAGAAAAATTATTTATAAGGAAAATTAATAGAATGAAAAAAACTTTGAATATTACTTCCAGAAGACCTGTTTATTATACTGTTACCGATCTGACTTATGCTCAGGTTGATCACTGGTACGGACACTCAAGACAGGATTTAAAACTTGATCTGATTTATCCGGAAGATAAGAGCGGAAAAAAGTATCCTTGTATCGTATGGATTTGTGGCGGAGCATGGCTTACAAATGATAAGTCTGCACATCTTGCTTATCTTAGCAAACTTGCAATGGAAGGTTTTGTAGTTGCTTCTGTTCAGTACCGCACAAGTAATCAGGCTCAGTATCCATCATGTCTTGAAGACATTAAGGCTGCAATCCGTTATTTAAAGGCACACTCAGATAGATATGCAATTGATAAAGAACATTTTGGCGTAGCAGGGGAATCTGCAGGCGGTTATCTTTCTGCAATGACAGCGCTTGTTGATGATGAAGATTTTGATACAGGTGATTATCTTGAAGAAAACAGTAAGGTTCAGTGCGCATGTACCTGGTATCCGCCTGCTGATGCAACAAGATTTCCTAACCCGGATGCAAAGACAAGTGCTTCAAGCCCTGAAAGTCTTATGCTTGGCTTTAATGTTTTTGAAAACCGCAAGAAAGCAGAAGACTGTTCTCCAGTATCTTATGTTACAAAGAATTCAGTTCCATTTTTAATTATTCATGGAACACAGGATCATACTGTTCCATATTCTCAGTCAGAAATTCTTTATAACAAACTTGAACTGCATGGCTGCGATGTTTCAATGATTACTCTTGAAGGTGCAGACCATGCAGACATTCACTTTTTCCAGGAAGAAGTCTGGCAAGAGATGCTTGAATTCTTTAAGGAAAAGCTGAATTAGTTTAAATTTCCAGCGGTAATCCCCATTTAACGCGTAAGTCATCCATAATCTGCATTACGCGGATTGTTTCTTTATGAGGCATTGAATCACATTCGATTTTGTTGTTTTCCAATGCCTTTAAAGATTCAATTACCTGATATTCATAACCGGTAATCTGTTTTGGGAATTCAATTTTTTCAAGAAGTTTATCTTCATGGCTGTAGATTTCGATGCATGAAGGATTGTTGATATTCTGGATGATGGCGTAGCCTGTTTCACCATATAAAATTCCCTGTCTGTCACTTCTTCCAAACATTCCTGAATCGAGGAAAGCGACTCTTCCGTCGTTGTAGTAAATTGTAATTGATTCAAATGCATCAACATTGGTATCAGTAATTTTGCAGTTTGATTCTATGCGTTCAATGTCAGTTCCAAAATGCATAAGTGCAAAATTAAGTGTATAAACGCCAAGGTCAAGAAGGGCGCCACCTGCAAGTTCCGGTTTGAACATTCTTTCTTTGTCATGATTGTTGTAATGCAGGCTTGCATGAAGTCCTGTTATTTTGCCGATTTTACCTGATTCAATAACAGAATTGATGATGTTTCGGCTTGGCATGTAACGGGTCCAGATGGCTTCTGTTACTAAAATGTTTTCTTTTTCTGCACGGTCAAGAATTTCTTTTGCCTGAGCTGTATTAAAGGTAAATGCTTTTTCGCAGAGAACCGGTTTTTTGTAGTCAAGACAAAGCTTCATGTGTTTGTAATGTTCTGAATGAGGAGTAGCAATATATACAAGATCAACATCGGGGTCTTTCAGTAATTCTTCGTAAGAACCGTATGCTTTTTTGAATCCCCATGCTTTTGCAAATTCCCGGGCTTTTTCAAGATTACGGGAAGCAATTGCATAATTACAGGCAGTGTCTGTTAATCCCTGTACTGTTATTGCCATTTTCTGAGCAATCCAACCTGCGCCTATAATTCCGATGTTTTTCAAAGCTATCCTCCTATTTTGAAAGCTTTAACATAGTTTTCAAATTCATATACAGTAAGAGGCTTTGAGTAAATATATCCCTGTACGTAATCACACCCCATTTCTTTAATTGCTTTAAGCTGGTTTTCTGTTTCAATACCGATTGCGCTGATTTTAAGGTTCATTGCCTTAAGCATGTTGACAGTTCCGTTAATAAGCTGGAACTGTTTAGGTTCTGCCGGGAACTTATTGATGAAGAAGTTGGAAGCAAGGTTTGCATTGTCAAAATTCATTGCACCAAGAATACTAAGGTTAGAATAAGATTTACCAAAGTCATCAAGAGTACATGTAGAACCCATTTCGTGAATAGTATTTATAACCTTTTTCAAATGATCAAGATTATCATAGGTACTGTTTTCGCTGATTTCAAATTCAAGATATTCACCTGGCAGGTTAAGTTCCTTTATGATTTTAACGTAATTGTCAAAGTAGCCTTCTGCGTTAAGTGCCAGATGAGAAAGGTTTACGCAGATTTTTGGCATATGAATATCTTCAGAAATCCATTGTTTGATAAGCAGACAGGTCTGGTTAAAAAGATAAAGGTCAAGCTTGTCGATCTTGTTGAGTTTTTCAAGAATCGGAACAAACTCATAAGGAGTTAAAATACCTTTTTCAGGATTGTCCCAGCGGGCAAGAGCTTCTGCACTGTAAATTTTGTTTGTCTTGATGTCGATTTTTGGCTGCAGGTAAAGTTTGAATTCGTGATGAGCCAGAGCATTTTCAAAATTTTCTTCAAGATTTTTTTCGTCAAGAAAAAGCTGCTTGCAGTCTTCGTGGAAAATGAAACAGTCCTGCTGGGCATTAGTAGTTGCAAATTCATTGTTAAGCGAAATAATCGAGTCATCAAGAATCTGATTAAAGTCAATGTTGTCGATGTTGATTTTTACAGCACCAATTTCTGTTCTGATTTTATACGGAAGTTTTTTTTCTCCCAGGTATGAAGAGTAGGAATGAATGATTTTTTCACAGCGTTTATATAATTCATTTTCTGATGATGCATTAAGTAAAATACCAAAATGTGCATTTCCAAGATTACACAAAAGTTCATTATTTTTAAGAGTCAGTTCAACCTGTTCATACAGTTTTTTCAGAATTGAATTTGATTTTTCATATCCGACAATTTCGTTTATAAGCTTAAAGCGTTTAAAATTTATAAACAAGAAATATGAATCTTCTGTAATGAGATTTTCAAAAGTCTGTTCAAAATATGCCTGAGAGTGACCGCCTGTAACATTGTCCGAAAATGCCAGTTCTTTGTAATAATCTGCAGAACTTGCCTTTGCAATTGTTGTAAATGTTTTCTTGAGTACGATTCCAATAAGAATGATAAGGAATATTACATACACATGCTGGAATACAACGATGTTTGCGGCCTGAGTATTTGTGTAATACAAAATGATTCCGATTATTTCACCAAAGAAAAGTACAAGAATTGCAAGAGCTGCAATGATGTTAAGGATGTCATGAGTTTCCTGATATTCTTTTATTGCAGCCCTGAAAATAGAAGTAAAGCAGACAACAATAAATACATAAACGATATAAAAATAATCAAGATGAACTATGTTCGCAAAATAAAGAATATACCAGATGGAAATAAGTCCAAGATAAATATTTGTGGCAAGAGGTAAAATGACCTGATTATCTGCAAAAAACTTTCTGTAAAAAAGAACGATCATTACAGGCAGTAACCATGCAACAATATAAGCTGTCATGTACCTGAGAGAAGGATTGCTGATAATGAACTGCGCAAGACTTGATTCAAACAGAATATACAAAATCGAAGTCAATGACAGTAATACAAGAGAATGAATCATCTGGCTGTATTGTTTTACGCCATAATGGTACATAATCTGGGAATAGCAGAACAACAGAACTGAAATTATAAGAATAACCAGAATCCCAAGAAGGCTGATGTAGTTTGTGCCTAAAATCGTAAGGATAATCTGTTCTTTTGTGCCTATATATATAGAAGAAAGATAAAAATTTCTGCCTCGTGAGACATTTGTAATGGAAAGATTAAGGGTTTTTCCTGGAATTGACTTTTCGAGAGGAATGAACTGCCATGTACCGCCAAATTCATTTCCAAATTTAAGATGATTGTTTGTCCCGCCGCTGTAGAAAATTTTATTGTCATTGCCCGCAGTTACATAATTATAGAAGTTCCAGATTGCAATATATGTAGAACCGGAAAATTCTTCTGGAATTGTTTTAGACAGGTGAACTGTTGTACCTTCTGGAATATATATGTAGTTTGATGACAATAATTTGTGTTCTTCTGCAGAATACCAGTTATAGCCGAAAGGCTGTGCAGAATCGATATTAATTTTAATAGAACTGTTTGTTGTAAAGAAAAAAACTCCAATAGATATAACTAGAGCACAGATTAATATTGTCGAGATAAGCGCATATTTGAAAAACTTCTGATGAGTAATAAGTTTTTTCTCTAGATTAGTCATAATTTCTATTTTATCATGAGTTTTTATGTTTGAAAATAAAAAAAAATCTTGCAAACTGAGTATATTCAATTTATCATTCTAATAATGAAGTTTACATTTTACGGCGGTTATTATAAAAAAAGTGAAAAAACAGGATTTCGCATTCAGTATCCGGAAGGTACTTTTGAATGGGTTCTTCTTCATTTTTATACACCAATGGTAATTATTCTTAACGGCCAGAAAATCGAAACTCAGACAAATGCCTGTATTCTGTATAAACCAAACACTCCTCAGGATTATTACGGCCGTTTTGGCGAATTTGAAAACGATTACATTCGCTTTAGACCAGAAGATGCAAAATTCTATAAAAGCTTTAATCTGCCGGTTGATGAAGTTTTTTATGTCAGCGATTTTGATGTCATAAAAGAAGAAATGCTTTCGATAACCTGGTTTTTGACTGATAAAAGTGCTAACCATGATTATGAACTTACAGAAAATACAATCAATGTACTTAAAAAACTTTCTGCAAAAAGGGTATTCCCTGATTTAAGAACTCAGCGTGAAAACGAAACCATTTTCCGCCTGAATCAGTTAAGGCAGGAAATCCGTTACAATCCGGAAAAATGGACAGTTGATTCAATGGCAGAAAATTTTTACCTTACAAGAAGCCACTTCAGCGTTTTATATAAAAAAGTTTTTGGCGTTTCTCCTAAAGAGGATATCAGATTTTTCCTTAACGAAAAAGCAATCAATCTTTTGTTGACAACCGATCTGACAGTTTCTGCAATTGCCCAAATCTGTAATTATAACGAATGCGAAAACTTTATCCGGGCATTTAAAAAGATGAATGAAATTTCTCCGCTTCAATTCCGAAAGAATACAGATAAATAAAAAAAGCCTGTGATTTTAAGCAGGGAGTAAGATACTTAAATCACAGGCATAAAAAAATCTGGAGGATGCGTTTTTTTATTTTTGATATGTACCGTTTTAACGGTTATTTTTCTTTATTATTCTTTCTTGCAAGTACAATACTCTGAATCAAAAGGAACAGACAGATCATAAATGCAACGGTAATGTTTGTCCACCATGCGTCATCAAGACCAAGTGAAGATACAATGTTCTTGATAGTTGCAAGTGAGAGAACACCAAAGAATGTTCCGGCGATATTTCCTACACCACCTGTAAGCATTGTTCCACCAATGATAGAAGATGCAATGGCATTCATTTCGTAACCTTCAGCGTGGCTTGGCGAACCAGAACCTACATGCAGGAAGTAAACAAAACCACCGATTGCAGCAAGCATTGAACAGATAAGGTGTGACCAGAACTTTGTTCTTTTTACATTAATACCAAGCATGTTTGCGCTCTGCTGGTTTCCGCCGACAGCATAAAAGTTACGGCCGAGTTTTGTCCAGCGCAGAACAAGGAACAAAATTATTACAACAAGAATTGCAACAATTACGCCAGGTTCAACATAAGCAGGAATATATTTTCCGCGTTTGTTCACTGATCCAAGGAATGGAATAATTACACGGAAATCTTTGATTGCATTAAAGCCTTCGTGTTCAACGTTGAACTGCGATGAGTTAACGATTGTTGTAAGACCTTTTGCAAAGAACATTCCCGCAAGAGATACAATGAACGGCTGGATATCAAGATAAGCAACCAGGAATCCCTGAACAAGACCAAATCCAAGACCAATGATCAGTGTAATCAGAATTGCTTCCGGAACCGATCCGCCTTTCATATCCAGGTTAACGGCACAACACATACATACGAGGGCAGTAACAGTACCAACGGAAATATCGATTCCGCCGGTAATCATTACAAGACTCAAACCGCACGACAAAATGATAAGGCTTGCATTTTCATTGAGCATGTTGAAGAAAGTCTGAGGCTTTCTGAATCCTGATCCCAGAAGGGTAACAGCAAGAACATACATCAGGATGAAAACTGCAACAGTAATTATAAGAAGAAGGTTAGAATCTGAAAGGTTTCTTTTTTTAGCAAGAGTATTCATTATTTAGCCTCCACTGCAGCAGCTTTTTTTGAAGTAAGCTTTTTAGAAAGTTCAGACATTTTCTGGCGTACAATAGGTGCGCTCAAAACTACAAGGATAATTACAACAATAGCTTTGTAAGCAGGAAGTGCTTCTGAAGCAACGTCAAACTTAAAGAGTGTTGTTGTCAAAAACTGAATTACAAAGGCACCAAGAATACTTGCCCACATGTTGAACTTACCGCCTGAAAGTGCGTTTCCACCAAGAGCAACTGCAAGAATTGCATCCATTTCGATGTCTTTTGCAACAACAGAATAGTTAATTGTAGAAATACGGCAAACCTTGATAAATCCTGCAATTGCAACACAAAGTCCCATGATTACGTAAGTAAGGAACTTAATCATCTGAGGATTGATACCGTTAAGTCGTGAAGAGTTGGCGTTGATACCTACAGACTGTGTGTAAAGACCGATGTTTGTGTATTTAAGAACCAGCATTGTAATTATGATAAACACGATTGCAATGAAGATTGGTGTCGGGAACGGAATATGAGGAATGTAGTTACCGAACCAGCCGAAACTTGGTTCTGAAATAATCGGAAGGTTGTTGTGGTTGATCCATGCAGCAATTGAACGGCCTGCTGTAAACAAAATCAATGTAGCAACCATCGGCTGAATCTTAAAGTAAGAAACAAGTATACCGTTAAATGCACCAAAGGCCATTGATACGACACAACATACAAGGAATGCAACGATGATCGGAGCCTGAAGTGTTTCTGGGCGTGGATCTGTTCCACACAAAACTCTTAATACTACCGAGCCTGCAATTGCAATTACAGCACCAACGGAAATATCCTGTCCGCCGGAAGCAGCTGTAACAAGTGTCATACCGATTGCAAGAATTACAAGTTCTGATGCGTTGTCAAGAATTGTAATAAGATAACCTGAAAATACCATAAAGCCGTCAGAGTTAGCCTTGTATGCAATCTTAAAGAAAGAAGGGTCTGCAATAAGATTGAACAGAACAAGAATAAGAAGGGCAGCTAAAGGAATGAAAAGCTGGTTCTTGAGAACAGCCATGACTTTATCTTTAAATGTTTTATTTGAACTCATGATTATTTATTTCCTCCTGCGATTGTTTCCATAATCTTTTTCTGATTAAGGTCTTCGCCGGTAAGTTCACCCACCTGTTTAAGGTCGCGCATAACTACAAGGCGAGAGCAGGTTCTAAGCATTTCATCGATTTCTGATGAGATGAATGAAACGCTTTTTCCTTCTTCTGCAAGTTTAAGTACCAGTTCCTGGATTTCTGTCTTAGTACCGATATCGATACCGCGGGTAGGTTCGTCAAGAATAAGATACTGAGGATTTGACAGAAGGGCACGAGCCAGAAGAACTTTCTGCTGGTTACCGCCTGAAAGGGATTTGATAGGAGTTTCTGCACTTGCTGTCTTGATGTTAAGGAGCTTGATATATTCGTCTGCAAAAGCTTCCTGCTGTGCACGACTGAAAGGTTTAAAGAATCCTTTCATAACCTGTAAAGCAAGAATGAGATTTTCGCGGACAGAAAGATCTCCTACAATACCATCGCGCTTGCGGTCTTCGGGAAGATATGAAATACCGTTTTTCATTGCATCGATTGGTTTTGTAATGTTTACATCTTTTCCGTTTACCTTAACTTTTCCGCCTGTAACTTTATCAGCACCAAATACGGCGCGTACACTTTCTGAACGGCCAGAACCAAGAAGTCCTGTAAAACCGTTAACTTCTCCCTTATAAATAGAAAAGTTGAATGGCTTGACTCCAGAAGTACTGCTGAGGTTTTCTGCCTGATAAACCGGAATTTCGTCTGAAGAATGTTCTTTTGCAGCGGCAGGTTTTTTGATGTCTGAAAGTCCGTCCAATGCTTTACCCAGCATTTTTGAAACAAGTTCAACCATCGGAAGGTCTTTGATTGCATATTCACCTACGAGCTGGCCGTCACGCAAAACAGTAATTTTATCGCAGACAGCATAAACCTGTTCAAGGAAGTGAGTAACAAAGATGATTCCTACACCTTTAGCCTTGAGGTTTGTCATAAGTTTGAAAAGTTTTTCTACTTCCTGTTCGTCCAGAGAAGAAGTAGGTTCGTCCAGAATAAGGATTTTACATTCCATATCGACAGCGCGCGCAATAGCAACCATCTGCTGAACGGCAATTGAACAGCTTGAAAGCTGCTGAGTTGGTTCAGCTGGAATTCCCAGTTCTGTTAAAATTTTGCCGGCGCGCTGGTTCACTTTGCTCCAGTTTGTAAAAGCGCCTTTTGTTCTTCCTATATACATATTCTCTGCAACCGTAAGGTTAGGGCAGAGGGTAATTTCCTGATAAACTGTAGAGATGCCGCAGTTCTGTGCATCCTGTGGGGAACGGATATTAACAGGTTTGTCATAACCTTTTACGTTAACAGTTCCTTCATCTTTCTGATAAACACCGGTGAGTACTTTAATAAGGGTTGATTTACCGGCACCATTTTCACCCATGAGAGCATGGATTTCGCCTTCTTTAAGAGTGAAATCAACATTTTGAAGGGCTTTAACACCCGGGAAACTTTTATAAATTCCACGCATTTCCAATACTGAATTTTCCTGCATGGTATCCTCCACAAACATTTTCAAAAAAAGAGGGATGGAACAGTTGTCGTTCCGTCCCTCTATCCATTTAGATAACTGAACCTGTTTCAGTTTAGGAATTAGATTCCGTATTTTTTAGCATCAGCAGCTGTAATTTTTGTTGCGTCGAATCCTTTTTCAACCATGATTACAGTTTTCTGAGCTGGTTTCTTACCTTTTTCGAGGTCTTTGATGATTGAGTCGATGTAAGAAGCCTGGAATGGGTTACACTGACCATCGTAGTTCCATCTCTTAGCAACCAGTTCATCAAGAGCCCATTTGTTGCAGTCAAATCCCATGATGATAACTTTTTTACCAACACCGTGTGGGATATTTGCTTTGTCGAGAGCTGCTACAGCACCTTTTGCCATGTCATCGTTTTCTGCATAGATTACGTTGAAGTCTTTTCCTGAGTCGATAACAGCCTGTACGATCTGCTGAGCTGTTTCTGCGTTCCATGAAGCTGTCTGCTGTTTTACGATTGTCCAGTTAGCGTTTGCCTTAACTTTAGCATCGAGAGCACCAGAACGTCCTTTCTGAGCTGCAGATCCCATTACACCCTGGAGGTGAACGATTTTGTATTCTTTAAGTCCCTGTTTTGAAAGCCAGTCAACAGCTGTTTTTCCTTCAGCAGCCATGTCTGATACGATTGAAGCTTCGTAAAGTGAATCTGGAGCATCAATTGTGCGGTCAAAAAGGATTACTTTTGTTCCCTGTTCCTGTGCTTCTTTAAGAACGCTTGTCCATCCTGAAGTACCAGCAGCAGAAATAAGGAGGTAGTCTACTTCGTCCTGTACGAATTTGCGTGCTGCAGCAATCTGTTCGTCGTTTTTAAGGCTGTAGAAGAACTGTGCCTGATAGCCGTTTTTCTTTGTGAATGTGGCTTTCATGTCGTTTACGTTAGCTGTACGGTAGCCTGATTCGTTAGGGTCATTGTTAATGATACCTACTTTGATTGGTGCTGCGAATGCTGATGTCAAAGCGATTGCAGCAACTGCAGCGATTGATAATACCTTCTTCATAATTTTTTTCTCCTAATGAATAATGTGTATGCAAGCATCTGTTGTGCTTACGAGTATATTATTAGACCCAAGTCCAAAAAAAAGATACAGTGAGTTTGTTACCAATGTGTTAAATTTTCTATCATTATGTTCGATTTTGGAACGCACAGATAAGAATTCACATTTTTAGCAAATTCCGGCACTTGTTTTTTTAAATTTTTACTGTAGAATGAACTCATAAACTTGAAAGTCACTTTTTTTATTCAAAAGTGAGGGATAATTCTATATGGAAACTATTGATATTGTTAAAGAAATAACTGAAGGCAAGGCAACTGTTGGTATTGAATACGGTTCAACAAGAATCAAGGCGGTTTTAATTGATTCTGCAATGAATCCAATAGCCGGCGGAGATTTTGAATGGGAAAATTCCCTTGTAGACGGAATCTGGACATATTCACTGGACGAAATACATAATGGAATCGTAACCGCTTATGCAAACCTTAAAAAGGATGTAGAAGCAAAATATGATGTTAAACTGACAAAAATCAGGGCAATGGGTATCAGCGCCATGATGCACGGATATCTTGCTTTTGATAAAAACGGAAAACTTCTTGTTCCTTTCAGAACCTGGCGCAATACAATAACAGGTCAGGCTTCCAAGGAACTTACAGACCTTTTTAATTTTCCGGTTCCTGAACGCTGGAGTATTGCACACCTTTATCAGGCAATCCTTAATAACGAAGAACATATTGCACGCCTGGATTTCTTTACAACACTTGCAGGCTATGCACACTGGATGATGACAGGAAAAAAAGTTCTTGGAACAGGTGATGCTTCGGGAATGTTCCCGATAGACAGCAATACAGGAAATTATGACCTTGTAATGGCAGAAAGGTTTGATTCAAATAAAAAGGTAAAGGCTGCTCTTGGCAAGAAACTTATGGATCTTCTTCCTGAAGTTTTACCGGCCGGAAAAGATGCAGGACATCTTACAAAAGAAGGTGCTTTGTGGCTTGATCCTACAGGCGAACTTGAAGAAGGCGTTCTTATGGCACCACCTGAGGGAGATGCGGGAACTGGTATGGCAGCAACTAATGCCGTTTCACCACGAACAGGAAACATCAGTTCAGGAACTTCAGTATTTGCAATGGTAGTTCTTGAAAAACCGCTTTACAAGGCTTATCCTGGCGTAATTGATATTGTTACAACTCCTGACGGAAAACCAACTGCTATGGCTCATGCAAATACCTGTACTTCAGAATATAACAAATGGGTAGATGTAATTGCAGAAGCAGCCGCTTTGCTTGGAGCAGATTTTACAAAAGGCCAGCTTTATGATGCAGTTCTCGGATCAGCAAAAAATGGTGACAAAGACTGCGGCGGCGTATACACAGTAAACTATATTTCAGGCGAAAGCATTACAGGCTTTACAGAAGGCCGTCCTCTTGTTACACGTACTCAGGATGCTGCATTCAATCTAGCAAATTTTATGAGAAGTCAGGTTTATTCTGCAGTTGCAACTTTGAGAATCGGTATGGACATTCTTTTTGACGAAGAAAAAGTTAAGATTGATTCCCTTACAGGGCATGGCGGTTTCTTTAAGACAGAAGGCGTTGGTCTTGAAACAATGGCAGCTGCAATGCACACACCGATTTCTGCAATGAGTACGGCAGGAGAAGGCGGTCCATGGGGAATGGCTTTGCTTGCTTCTTATGCTGCAGATACAAAAGGACTTTCTCTTGGCCAGTGGCTTGAAAGCCAGGTATTCGCATGTGCTAAAAAGACAACTGTTGCGCCAAACCGTGAAGACGTAGAAGGCTTTAATAAATGGATGGTTGGTTACCGCAAGGTTCTTGAAGTTGAAAGAGCTGCAGTAAAATCATTCTAGGAGCAGGTTATGAGTAAATATGATGTAATTAAAAACGAAGCATATAAAGCTAATATGGAAATTCCGGCTCAGCATCTTGCCCTTTATACATGGGGAAATGTCAGTGCTTTTGATAAAAATGAAGGCGTTTTTGCAATCAAACCAAGCGGAGTTCCATATCCTGAACTTACTCCGGATTCCATGGTAATTGTTGATGTAGAAGGCAAGGTTGTAGAAGGAAGTTTGCGTCCATCAAGTGATACTCCGACTCATGCAGTTTTGTACAAAGATTTTGCAGTAAAAGGCGGAAAGAATATCGGTGGAATCATTCATACTCATTCAACTTTTGCTGTAAGCTGGGCACAGGCTCTGCGTGAAGTTCCACTGTTCGGTACAACACATGCAGATCATATTCAGACTTCAATTCCATGTACACCATATCTTAGCGAAGAAGCTGTCCGCAATGATTACGAAAAAGAAACAGGAAATCTTATTGTAAAACATTTTGCAGACCTGGGACTTAATCCGGATGAAGTGAACATGGTTCTTGTAGGCGGACATGGTCCTTTTGCCTGGGGAACAAACGCTGCAAAATCTGTTTACAATGCTGCCGTTATGGAAGAAGTCTGCCGCATGGCACTTAATACGCTTCTTCTTAATCCACAGCAGAAACCTCTTGCAGATTATATCATCGAAAAACACTATATGAGAAAACACGGCCCTAATGCTTATTACGGTCAGGGTAAATAAAGTTCAGTTTTCTTTCGATAATATAATATGACACTAAAACGATTCTCATTACTTATAATTGCATTCATCAGTGTATTTATTCTGTTTTCCTGTAATGCGATGTATCCAAAGGCCCTTGTAAAATTCTATGAACCGGGCACAAACTGGAACCGCAGTAAATATGCAACCGGTGAACTTTCTTCTCCTGGTTTTGGTCCTGTGGGAAAAAATCTTAGCGCAAATGATAAAGTTGAATTTGATGTAGTCTACAATGATGAAGTTAACCTTATGGTTCGCGCAGTAGTTCATAAGGAAGAAGAAACTGTTACATATTATAATTTCTTAAAGAAAAACGGATTTTACTGGAACCTTGAAGCAGTAAGGTTTTTTGAGTCAAGACTCGGATTTGAAAAACAGTCGTGGGCGTACAGCTGTCTTACAAATCCGGAAAGTCATAAAACCTGGCTTGCAGAAAATTATAAAATTGCCTGCAAGCATGATAATGAACTTAAAGAATATTTTTTTGAGCATGCCGGCGAACTTGAAAAAATAAAAGATGAATATGAACGCAATCATATAAAATCAGATCTTATCGATGAAATGCATTTTGAAACCATTACAGAAGATAAGGATGACAGTGAATACATAAAAATTGTTATTGCTTCATTGTATGACGAAGCTGTGGGATTTTTATATTGTCCTGTTGGAGCAATGCCACCTGTGCCTGATAAAGACAAATATATACTTGTGGAAAAATTAACTGACCTGTGGTATCTCTACAGAGAAAATTAAAATTTTAATTTTAGGATAGATATTTATTATGCTGTATTTTATTGTAAACAAGCATGGCGGAAGCGGTCGTGCACAGAAAACCTGGGATAAACTTGAAGCTTTGTTAAAAGAAAAAAATGTTGAATATACGGAACTTGAAACACAATATTCAGCTCATGCGACACAGCTTGTTCAGGAAATCTGCAAAAGCCGCGTTAAAGATAAAACAGTTATTGTTGTCGGCGGTGATGGAACCGTAAATAATGTTCTTAACGGAATAAAAGATTTTTCTAAAATTAAATTCGCAATCATACCTACCGGTTCCGGAAACGATTTTGTCCGCGGACTTGGAATTCCAACAAAAGATAAAAATATAGAAAAAAATCTGGACAGCATCCTTGAAGGAAAAGTAAAGCGTCAGATTGATATCGGTAAAATTTCTTCCGGTGACGGAAAAACAATGCATTTTGGAATTTCCTGCGGACTTGGCCTTGATGCCATTGTCTGTGAAAAAACAAATCTCAGTAAACTGAAAAATGTTTTTAACAAACTGCATATCGGAAACCTTATTTATCTTGCACTGACTGTTTATACACTTTTCAGCATGAAAAGCCATACAGTAACAATTAAGTTTGATGATGAAGAAGAAAAAACTTTTGACAAAGTAATCTTTTTTGCAGGACTTAATACTTTTGCAGAAGGGGGCGGTGTAAAGATGGCGCCTTATGCAAAGGTTGATGATGGAAAACTTGATTTCTGCATGGCTTATGGAATTCCTAAAATTCTTACTTTTTCGAAACTGCCTTTCTTAAGTGCCGGAAAGCATGTAAACCTTAAAGGCTTTATGGTCCGCCAGTTTGAAAAGATGAAAATAGTTTCTGAAACACCAATGACAGCACATGCAGATGGTGAACATGCAGGATATCAGACAGAAGTTACTGTTGAATGCCTTGCATCAAAACTTAATCTTTTGCAGTAGAATTCTGTTCAAGAAGAACAGTAATCTTTTTCTTCTGCAGCCAGGTGAATAAAAATCCTAGTGCAAAACCAACAGGCATTGAAACTAAAAATTGAACAAAGCCCTGTCCTGTAAATGCAATACTTGTTACAGGACTTGGAAATGCAAAGGAATGACATAAAGTTCCTGCATGACCAATAAACGCACCGGTAATTGCTCCGGAAATACAGCCTGCAATAAGAGGTCTTACAAGCGGAAGATTAAATCCAAAGATTGCAGGTTCTGAAACTCCAAGGGCTGCAGTAAAACTTGCCTGATAAGCAAGCCTTCTTTTTTCGCTGTCTTTTGGACAGCATAACGCTACCGCAAGAACAGCGCCACCTTGTGCCATTACAGCTCCAGCTAAAAGCGGCATTATGACGTCGTGTCCGTTTAATGCAATGTTATTCAATACTACAGGAACAAGTGCCCAGTGTGCACCGATTGCAACCATCGGCTGAATTACAAAGCCCATAAATGCTCCCGCAACAACAGGACTAAGATTGTATGCCTTAAGGAAAATAAAAGTAAGGCCGTTCCCGATAAAAGTTCCTAAAGGACCAAAAGCAATCAGTGTAACAGGAATAACGACTGCAGCACAGATGATAGGTTTTAAGAATCCTTTAATTGTCTGGCTTAAATATTTATCGCATGGAATTTCTAAAAAATGCAGAAGTCCGCAGCCAAGAACAACCGGTATTACGCTTGAATGATATACAGCATTTAATACCGGTATCTTACAGAATGTAAAATTTTGTGAACCTTCAAGAATTTTAATAAGATCCGGATAAAGCATTGCACACGGCAGTAAAAGAGCAATAAACAAATCGCACTTGAACTGCTTTGCACAGGTTACTGCCAGCATAAACGGCAGAAAATAGAAAAAGCCGTCAGATACACCATAAAAAATCTGGTATATACCGCTTGATGTCTGCAACACTCCTGTATTTGCAAGAAGCATTACAAGGCTTTTAATAATTGAGCATGCTGTAAGGACATTGATTACAGGAAGAAATATTCCTGACAATCCGTCTACAATTACTTTTGGGGAAATCTTATTATTCATGATTCTTACAGTTCTACCAGTTCGTAGTCTCTTGAACCAAGACCAAGTTCTTGTGAATGAATGAGCAGTGTTTCCCATTCAACATTTGGATGGTTGTTTTTCCAGTGGTCACCCATTTCCTTAAAGTCAGGTTTAGCAATATTTTTTGCAAGATCGCCTTTAGGAAGAGGCTGTTCCTTGCGGCAAAGGTCAACACAAGCCTGGTCAAGAGCAACAGGATCAAAAGAAGCCAGCATACCGATATCAGGTAAGATTGGAGCTCCGTTTTCCTGATGACAGTCACAGTTAGGAGATACATCACAGATCAGGCTGATATGGAAGTTAGGACGACCTGCAAGAACTGCCTTTGAATATTCTGCAACACGGATATTGAGGTCCTTTGTACTGTTGCTTTCTTTGAATGAGATTGCATCAAAGTTACATGCTCCGATACAGCGTCCGCATCCAAGACAGTTATTTTCGTTAATAGACATCTTCTTTTTTACAGGATCAAAAGTGAATCCGTCGTTTGCACACTGTTTAGCACAAAGTTTACATCCGCGGCACATCAGCTGATCAATAGTTGGTTTACCTGTAGAGTGCATGTCTTTCTTTCCGGCGCGGGAACCACATCCCATACCGATGTTTTTAAGTGCACCGCCGAATCCCATTTCTTCGTGGCCTTTAAAGTGGTTCAAGCTGATAAAGATATCTGCATCCATTACGGCTCTACCGATTTTTGCGGTTTTGCACTGAACGCCGCCTTCTACAGGAACTTCAATATCATCAGTTCCTTTAAGGCCGTCTCCGATAAGAATAGGGCATCCTACAGTAAGCGGAGTAAATCCGTTTGCCCATGCACATTCAAGATGTTCAAGAGCGTTTTTTCTAAATCCAGGATAAAGTGTGTTGCAGTCAGTAAGATAAGGTTTTCCGCCCAGACTTTTTACAACTTCAACTACAGTGCGTGCAAAATTAGGTCTTAAGTAACTGAGGTTTCCCAGTTCTCCAAAGTGAATTTTGATAGCTACGAATTTTCCGTTCATATCAATGTCTTCGATTCCGGCCCTGCGGATAAGTTTTTCAAATTTCTTTGGAATTGGTGTCCCATAAATCGGTGTAGTAAAATCAGTGAAGTAGACTTCAGGTTTAGCCATAATAGTCCTCTTTAAGATCAAAAATAATTTCCACATATTATATAGTAAAAAATCTAAAACTTCCAATAATTTATTAATATTATTCACTGATTTATTAAATTGACAGATAGTGAAAATGATTTTATCATTTTAAGAATATGTTGACCTCAGTTTATGCAATTTCATTTTATCTTTCTTTTCTATATCTATGCATAGTTCTTGCAATTTTTAAAAATAAAATTTCGCCTTATTATTTTATGCTTTTTGTAACCATTATGATTACTAATTTCGGGTATATGAGTATGGCGGATTCTGAAACCCTTAAGATGGCAATAATGGCTAATACCACGCAGTATCTTGGCGCAAGTTTTTCGACTTTTTTCATGCTGATGTGTATTGCAGATCTGTGTAAATTCCGTGTAAAAACCTGGCTTCAGGTTCTGCTGATTACACTTGGGGTTATTATTTTCTTCTTTGCAGCAAATCCGGATTTAACTGATTTGTATTACAAAGAAATTTATCTTGAAAATGCACATGGCGTTCCAATGCTTGTAAAAAAATATGGACCGATTCATGCCTTCTATCCGATTTATCTTGTTGGAACAATTTCTTATGCCTGCTGGTTCATCCTTAAGTCATTTACAAAGGGAAAGGACATTTCTTATATCAACAGCATAATGCTTGTAATTTCCATGACAGCGGTTTTCATTGCATATGGTCTTGAAAAACTTTCAGGGCTTGGAATTCCTCTTGTTCCGATTGCATACGATTTTGTTGAAACAATTGTAGTAATTCTTCTTGCAAAAATCAGTCTGTACGATATTTCAGCGATTTCTGCAAATTACATGGCAAAGAATAAAATTACTGCCTTTATTCTCTGTGATTCAAAAGGAATGTATCTTGGAAGCGATGATACTGCAAAACAGTGGTTCCCTGAAATCAATAACCTTATGGTTGACTGTAAAATTAAAGATGACTCAACACCGTTCCTTAAACAGATTATCCGATGGATTTATGAAGGTGATAAAGAAACAACTGTTTTTGTAAAAAGAAATGAACGAATTATCGAAGTTACTCACAGCGTGCTCAATCAGAAAGTCTATAAAAACCTTCACTGTTTTTATCTGAGGGATGATACAAAACAGCAGGAATATACAAAACTCGTTGAGTCCTATAACGAAAAACTTGAAAAAGATGTCAATGCAAAGACAAAGAACCTTCGCCGTATCCAGAATGACATTATCATAAGCATGGCAAGCATTGTAGAAAACCGTGACAGTAATACAGGCGGTCATATTGTCAGAACCAGTGATGTTGTCAGAGTTTTTGTAAATCACCTTCTTGAAAAAAAGGTAGTAGAAGGCCTTACTCCCGAAATGGCAAAGTGCATCATTAAAGCAGCTCCATTACATGATTTTGGAAAAATTGGTGTGCCTGATGTTGTATTGAATAAGCCGGGTAAGTTTACTGACGAAGAATATGAAATCATGAAAAAGCATCCTGTTAAAGGAGCTGAAATCGTAGAACGAATTCTCAACAATGCAGATGATCCTGTATTTAAAAATATTGCAGTGAATGTTGCTCATTACCATCACGAAAAATGGGATTCCAAAGGCTATCCAAGTGGAATGAAAGACCGTGAAATCCCGATCGAAGCCCGTGTAATGGCTCTTGCTGATGTTTTTGATGCGCTGGTATCAAAGCGGGTTTATAAAGAAAAACTGGATTATAATACAGCTTTTGCAATCATTGAACAGTCCGCAGGAACTCATTTTGACCCGGTCCTCACAAAAGCTTTCCTGGAGTGCAGACCAAAGCTCGAAGCGCTGTATGATTCATATCCGGATGAATAAAAAAAAATTTAAAAAAAATTGATTTTTTTGGATTTATGTTATTGACATAAATTCATAAAAAATATATAGTAATATCACATTCGCAAAGCGAGTGGATGGGCAATTAGCTCAGCAGGTAGAGCAACGCCCTTTTAAGGCGTGGGTCTGCGGTTCGAATCCGCAATTGCTCACAAAAGACTGGTTCTTACGAATCAGTCTTTTTTTTTACCCATAAGCTGTTTACAGCAGGAAGGTCATTATGAATTTTGATTTAGAAAAGATGCCTTGTTTTGGCGTTGCGGGAAACTTCACCGGGCACCTTGAACAGGCAGGAGAAGCCCGTGATTTTGCAAATGTAGCAACAAAAGAAGAAAATGCTCCAAAGGCTTTGTTTCCGACTTTTATTCCTGATGCAAATGAAAAAGTTCCTGCTTTTTTGAAAACCTTTCCTTTTTCTTCGGATAAAATCATATTCCCTCAGGGAGAAGAAAAAATCCAGATTGAACCTGAATGCGGCGTAATTTTTGAGACTTTGTTCCAGGACGGCAAAATTACCGGCCTTAAGCCATTGTGTTTTGGTGCTTCAAATGACTGTTCAATCCGCAAAGAAGGTGCACCAAAAATTTCATTAAAAAAGAACTGGGGAAAAAGCAGCAAGGGATTTTCTTCTTCACTTATTGACTGTGACAGTTTTGATGAAAAGGGAATAATCAATGATTACCGTATTGCAAGTTTTTTAATCCGTGACGGTATTGTATATGATTATGGTGAAGACAGCGCAGTTAAGGATTATTCCTACATTTATGGAAAACTGATTGACTGGGTTGTAGAAAAACTTAATTCACAGAAAGACGAAGGTCCCTGCGAAAATCTTGCTTCTTATCTTGAAAGTACTGACAGATATCACAATATTTTTGTTTCTATCGGAGCTACAAGATATACAGATTTTGGTAAAACAAATTTCCTTAAAACCGGTGATATTACTGTTGTAGCTGTATATAATAGTAAATATACTCATAAGCAGATCAGTGATTTTGCCGTAAAGGGTGACGCTCCGCAGGATGTAAGCCTTTTGTGTCAGAAAATCGTTGTAGGACTGGAATAAATTATGTATTTACTTGTATTAAAACAACTTATCATCATGCTTATTATTGCAGTAATAAGCTTTTTTGTTACAAAACTTTTTAAGTTTGGAGAAAGGGAACAGCAGTGCATTTCTAAGCTTTTGATTTATGTAATCAATCCCTGTCTTATTCTTGGAAAGTTTGACATTGATTATGATCCTAAAATGCTTAAGGCTTTTTTCTGCGTTCTTATAATTTCTGTTGCAGTTTATGCAGTAATGATCGGCGTTTCCAGGGTTGCAAGAGTTTTTCATGCGCCTCAGCCAAGAATGGATCCAATTGACCTTAACGGAAGTGTGTTTACCAACTGCGGTTTTGTAGGAATTCCTCTTATTGAAGGCGTTCTTGGCGGAACAGGAGTTTTTCTGCTTCTGGGATATATTACGGTTTTTAATATCGTTTTGTGGACTTACGGTTATTCTGTGATGACTGGAAAGATTAGCCTTAAAAAGATGATTACAAATCCCAATGTTCTTTGTGTAATTGTGGGAATTATTCTTTTCTGTCTGCCGGTACGCCTTCCTGAACTGGTTTCAAGACCGCTGGCTTATATCGGTGCTTCTAATACAGCCTGTGCCATGGCTTTACTTGGAATGCTTTTTGCAAACTTTAAGAAAACTTCTCAGGAAAATTATACTGTCCGTACAATCAGATTCTGTATCTGGCGCCTTGTTATTATTCCTGCTTTTGTTCTTGCGGTTTTGTTTGCAGTGATGAAGTTCATGCCTGGAATTATTGATAAGGATCTTCTTTTTTCAATCTGTATCGTAGTCTTTATTGCGGCTTTGTGTCCTGTGGCAATGAATGTTTCGGGCATGGCAGTTCTGTTTGATAAGGATGAATCTTACGGAGCGCTCATTTGTCTTGTGACAAGCATACTTTGTGTAGGAACAATGCCGCTGAGTGTTTTACTTGCAGAAAGACTGCTATTATTGTAAACTTTAAACATAGTGGATAATTCGTATACGATAGTGGTAGATGACGCAGGAATTTTAACAAAACTGTGCGGTACCAATGACAGCAATTTAAAACTCATCGAACAGCATCTTGGCGTTCCTGTATTCATGCGTGGGAATGAACTGTCTGTAGAAGAAACAGATGATCATACACGGCAGCAGTTTAAATTCATCATAGACAGAATCGTTGACGAAATCCAGGAAGGTTATGCTGACTGCGAAGATGCAGTCCGTTCAATTCTCAATACTGACTTAAATCCTGATTTTAACCCTGCAAGCCGTTTTTCTGGAATGACCGGCCATGCTGTGATGAGCGAAAGTTCGGTAGTGATTCCAGGTTCTCAGGTAAAAATCTATCCAAAAACTCAGGGACAGGCAGATTACGTTAAAATGCTTCGTAATTACGATATGGTTTTCTGTACCGGTCCTGCTGGCTGCGGCAAGACTTTCCTTGCAGTGGCAGAAGCTCTTCGTCTTGTTCTCAGTAAAGAAAAAAAAGGTATTGTTTTAACCCGTCCTGTTGTAGAAGCCGGAGAAAATCTTGGATTTCTGCCAGGTGACCTTGAACAGAAAATAAGTCCTTATCTTAGACCTCTTTATGACAGCATGGAATATCTTCTGTCAAAAGAGACTGTAAAAAGACTTGTTGAAAATGATATAATAGAAATGGCTCCTCTTGCTTACATGAGGGGACGCACATTGAATAACTGCGTGATAATTCTTGATGAAGCACAGAACACAACTTCTGAGCAGATGAAAATGTTTTTGACACGCATGGGAAATGGATCAAAAGTTATAGTAACTGGCGATGTAACTCAGATAGACTTACCAAAAAGGGTTGGTTCGGGCCTTGTAAATGCGCTTGATATTCTTTCGGGAATTGATGAAATCGGTATCATGCAGCTTTCGGGTCAGGACGTTGTAAGAAATCCACTGGTTAGAAAAATTGTAAAAGCATATGAACAACAACAGTAAAGAGCAGCAAAACGGTACCCGCGAAAATTTCTGGACTAAAATCGTAAAATCTCTTAAAGAGGGAATGTCGTTAATCATTCTTTCTGTGGTGGCATTTGTCATTGCAGGCGTTATCTGTTTTTTTGGCGTTACAAAGAATGTTACTGTGGCAGCATTTTCGTTAAATGAATACGAAGTAGGCCAGATTGCTGACCGTACGATTATTGCAGAAAAAGAACTTCCTGCTACAACAGATTATCCGATTGAAGTAAAGGAAGGCGAGAAAATAATTAAAAAAGGCTTCCCGATTTCTATGGAAAGCTATCAGAAACTTGAAAAAATGGCTAACACAAAAGAGTACATTGACTACAGGTCTTATGTAGACAATATGCTTTATCTGTTCCTTTTGATTATTTTGTGGTTCTTCCTTTTTTCACCGCTTTTGATGAACCGCCGTGTTTCATTTAAAGAACTTCTGATGCAGATAATATTTTTCCTGATAATTTATTCGATTACGATTTTTGCCGGAAAAGTTCCTTTCTTTGCAAGAAGTGCATATCATTTAAGCGTTGCAATTCCTCATGTTCTGTGTATCATTCTTCTTGTTCTTCTTTTTGGTGAACGCTCGGCTGTATTCTTTTCTATAATTCTTTCTCTTGGCGTTTTGAATGCATCTGATTACAACCTTGTAGTATTTGTATATACATTAGGTTCTTCACTTGCAGCTACAAGAATTTTGCGTAAAATTGAAACCCGCATTCAGATGGTGTTTGCTTCACTTTTAATTGCTGTCCTGAATGTTGTTTTAATTGTTGTTTTCAAAGTGATATTTAATGATCCGTTTGGCAATATCGGATATCTTTTGATGGCAATTGCTGCCAATGGATTTTTGTGCGGTATTTTTGCACTGGGGCTTATTACACCTCTTGAACAGATTATGAATACTGCAAGCGTATTCCGTCTTATTGACCTTTCTGACCTTAATAATCCGACAATGAGAAGTCTGCTCCTGAATGCGTCTGGAACTTACAGTCACGCAATGATGGTTGCTACTCTTGCAGAAAATGCATGTAAAGCAATCGGTGCCAATTCCCTTGTTGCACGTGTCGGCGCTTATTACCATGATATCGGTAAAATGGAACAGAGCGAATACTTTGTAGAAAACCAGTCTAACGGGCAGAATAAACACGATGAACTTAATCCAAACCTTTCTGTTTCTGTAATCAGAAGTCATGTTAAGCGAGGCGTAGAAAAGGCTCATCAGATGCATCTTCCTCCGCAGATTATTGATATTATTGCAGAACATCACGGTAATTCTGTTATTGCATATTTTTACAACGAAGCCCTCAAGACAAATCCTGATGCAAGTGCAGAAGATTATTCATACTCAGGTAATCCTCCTACAACAAAAGAAAGTGCTGTTGTAATGCTTGCTGATACTGTAGAAGCTGCCTGCCGCACACTTGAAAAACCTTCTGTTTACAGACTTGAAAAATTTATTGCAAGCCTTATCGAAAGTAAAATCCAGCACGGACAGCTTGCAAATTCACCTTTGACATTTAAGGATATCACAACCATTAAAGAATCATTTGTTGCAATTCTTACCGGTTACTATCACTCAAGAATTGAATATCCTGACCAGAAAGATCCTGAAGCAGAAAAAAATGATTCAGAAAAAAAAGAAGCAGCAGTAAAAAAGGGACCTGTAAAATCAACAGGAACTAAAACTGTAGCAAAAAAAGCGCCGGAAAAAACCGCTGCAAAAACACCTTCAAAGAAAACTGCAGCAAAAGAAGGTAAGAAAAATGGCTAACAGAATCTGTGTTTCAATGATGGACGAAATGGATGAACCTGTATGGTTTGAAAAGGTCGAAGGCTTTGTTCAGACTGTAATGGGAAAATTCGGTTTTGACGGACAGGAAATTTCTGTAATGTTCTGTGACAATGAATGCATTCAGCAGCTGAACCAAGATTACCGTAACATTGATGCGCCTACAGATGTTTTATCTTTTGAAAGCGACGGTGAGTATACTGACGAAACTGGAACCTGGAAACTGGCCGGGGACATTGCAATCAGCATTCCTATGATAAAAGAAAATGCTGATTATTTTGGAACAACACAGAACGATGAACTTAAACGACTTTTGGTCCATGGAGTTCTTCACCTTAACGGTTATGATCATGGAGAAGAACATATAGAACAGGGTAAAGCACCTGAATGCGAAATGCTTGTTAAGCAGGAAGAACTTCTTGCGCAGTTAAAAGAAAAAGTCATTATTGGATAATAAAAATGGGGTTATTTGGTTTTAATAAAAAAAAGAAAAGTGAAAGCGCAGCAGATATAGTTTCTGCAGAAACACAGGAAATACTCAACGAAGAAAAAGCAGACATGATTCAGGGAGTAAATGAACTTTCTTCTACTTCTGTAAAGGAAGTTATGATTCCCCGTATTGATGTTGATTTTATTAATATTGACTGGCAGAACAGCGAAATATACGAAAAAATTACAGAATCGGGACATTCAAGATTTCCGGTTTACAGAGAATCTATTGATAATGTAATCGGCGTTCTTTATGTAAAAGATTTAATCCGTTATCTTTGTAACGGGGAAAGTTATAACCTTGAAAATATCATCCGCAAAGCTTACTTTGTTCCAGAAACAAAACGCATTGACAGTCTTTTGAGGGAATTTAAGCGAAGACACATTCATATTGCGATGGCTGTTGACGAATACGGCGGACTTTCTGGAATTGTCTGCATGGAAGATATTATTGAAGAAATTGTTGGTGACATTCAGGATGAATTTGACAATGAAGGCGAAGAAATTGTCAGCATTGGAAACAACAGCTGGATAATTGATGCCCGTACTGATCTTGATGATGTCAATAAAGAAATTGCAAGCGAATTTCCAACAGAAAGCAGCGATACACTTGGTGGTTTTGTTCTTGATCTGTTTGGGAAAATTCCTGTTAAATACGAAAAAATTTCTTACGGTAATTATGATTTTATCATCCAGGATATGGATGGACATAGAATAGATACAATTAAAGTTATCTTTAAGGAACAAGAGCCGCAAAGCGAGTAATATACAGACAATGGGTGGGGAAGTATGAAAAAATTATTTGCAGTTATTATCTTAAGTATAAGTTTGTGCAGTGTTTATGCTCAAAGGTTAAGCGGAACAAGAAGCTTTGAACAGAATTCAAAACTTTCTGCTGTTGAACTTTATAATCTTGGCGTAGATCAGATGCAGGAAAAAAACTGGTGGCAGGCAAGTGAATATTTTTCTGAAAGCCTGCAGAAAAATCCTGTATATGCAGATGCATGGTTTAGACTTTCTAAATGTTCCTACGAAATGAATCAGTTTGACCTGAGCATAACATACGCAGACAATGCAATTAAATATGCCGGATCAAAACCTGAATATATAAACCTTAAGGCCCTTGCTTTTGTTTCTCAGGGAAAGCTTGACGAAGCAAGAACGCTTTTTTCTTCCATCCTTAAAAATTATCCTAATAACCTTGATGCCCGCTTTGGCCTTGCAGAACTTGAACTTTTTGCAGGGAAAATTTCTGCCGCTGAATCTTATTATCTTGAAGCATTAAAAAGAAGTCCTTCAGATGTTAAGGCACTTTTGTCTCTTGCACTTGTAAGTACTGAACTTGGTAAATACAAACTTGCCCGTGATTATATCAACAAGGCTTTGACAAGCCACGCAGGTAACGAAGAAGTATATTATGTTGCAGCTTTCCTTTCTGCAATGAACGGCAATCTTGAAGATGCAAGAAAAAAATGTCTTATGTCAGTTCAGGTTAACGGAAACTATGATCCGGCTTATGAGCTTTTGTGTACTGTTTTGTATGAACAGAAAAAGTATGACGAAGTAATTAATATTGCTGATTTTAGAATTAACCGCAACAGAAATAATATTCAGCCATGGTTTGTAAAAGGCCTTGCTCTTGAAAAACTTGGCCGCAAAGAAGAAGCAATTGATATCTGGACAAAAGCACTCAATATTGATCCTAACGATGAAATTACCCGCTGTGCATTTGAAAATCTTGCACTGGAAATTACAGATGTAGAAGATCCCCGCCGTAAAACCTGGGGCGCTTATCATGTAAAAAAGGCAAAGGAATTCCAGAAAAAATACATGAGTTCAAATGTCCGCTATGAATATCAGACAGCACTTAAACTTAATCCTGCAAGTAAAGCAGCCAGGGAATCTTTTGCAGACCTTTTGTACAATGACGGATACAACGAAAATTATCTTGACCAGATTAAGTTCGTAAAAGAAAATTCTGTTGTTCCTGTTCCAAAAGACAATGCAAATCCTACAGAAATAGAAAAACTTAAAGCAATTAAATATACAAAGTTAACTGATACAATCGAAGGCTTTGAATCTTTGATGTACAATTCGCTTGCTAAAAAGTGGGATATTAATCCGTTCTTCCTTGAAAAAACAAGATGGCATCTTGGAATCTATTACATGGAAAAAATGGAACCTCTTTATCATCCGGACCTTGCAAGAATTACAGCATGTTCACTTGCAGGAATGTTCTCAGGTATTTCAAGTACAAGCGTAAGACTTTATCCTCAGAAAGTTTCGGGTTATGCTGATGCATTCAAAAAAGCACATGACACAATGATGGATTACTTTGTAATTCTCACCTGTGATGAAACTGACCGTGATGTAAAAATCGAAGCTGTTATGTATTCAACCAGAACCGGTGCTAAAGTCAGAAACTTTAATATTTATAGAACAGGAAATGACAGATTTGCCGGAAGCCTCCTTCGTCTTAGAAAAGAAATTCTTGATACACTCCCTGTAAGGGCAAGAATCCTTAACCGTGACGGAAAAGATCTTCTTGTTGATATTGGTAAAACAGAAGGTGTTGTTAAAGGAACTGAATTTGCAGTTGTAAAAAAAGGACAGGTTCTTACAAATGACAGCGGTACCGGTCTTGTTCTGACTGAAAAAAATAAACTTGGAACTGTGACTTTGACAAAAGTATCTGAAGAAATTTCTGAAGGTGTTCTTTCTGAAACAGGTTTTTACGACAGGGTAAATGTTAATGATGAACTGATTCTTGTAAAAATTCCTCAGGCTAAAACAGATGATAAAAGTCAGGTTGCAGGGGATACAAGTCCTTCTGCAGACCAGAACGGTACTCCTGTAGTTAACGAAACAAAAGAAAAGGCCAGCGCCCTTAAAGGAGCTGACCTTGAGATTTCAAGAACACCTAATCTGTTAAGAATGATCAGGGAGCTGTATTAAATCAAGACAGGAATCAATCCATTTCTTTGCAAGTTCAGGATAATCTTCCTGGACTTTAAGGAAGCAGAATAAAGCGTTCTGATAATCGCGGGTAAAGTAAAATGCTTCTCCAAGATAAAAATAAGAACGCTTTGTTGTTTTTTCGTCACGATGTACACTCAGGAATTCTGTTAATGATTTAACAGAAGCTGAATACTGTTTTTTTACGAAAGATTCCTTAAGGATTTTAAAGAGGAAATATTCATCGCCGCCGGCTGGGCTTATCATATCTTCTTCAAAAACAAATTCTTTTGTAATTACATCAGGTTTTATGTCTTTAAGTCCAAGTTCCTTGACTGCTTTTACGGCAGCGTTTCCAAGCTGGATTTTTTTTGTATCATTGTTTTCAATTAAATCCGGGCGTGGAAGTGGAACCTGACGTAAACGTTCAGAAGGATCAATAAACTTGATGACTTCAACTTTTGGGCTTTTTTCAGAAACAACAATTCCTTCCTGAGCAGAAGATTTTGCTTTTGTTCCTGTAACTGTTGTATTGATTGACGGTAAAATGATTTTATAAATCTTTGATTCAGAAACTCGTGCAAGGACACAGTAAAAGTAGTCTTTTGAATCTGGAATTGTGTCAATGTAAGAAGTTTCGCCGGAAGAAACAGAAGCAATTATGGTTTTGCTGTTGATCTGGTCGTAGGAACTGATTACCTGTGAATCACGGACAATAACAATTCCTGTAACAGACGGCTCAGAGATTTCTGGAACAGTCCATTCAAGGCGAATCTGATTTTTTGACTGAGGAAAAGCGTTAAGGTTGCTGACTATAGGGCGAACCTGGGCACCTGCTGTACAAAGGCCGCAAAAAGCAATCAAAGTGCTGCATAAAATTGTTTTTATGGAAAATTCTGATAATTTCATACATATATTATCGGTAAAAATCAAGGCTTTGACAAGACTATATTTGACAAAGGATTTTGTTTATTTTATTCTATATTATTGAAGTAAAAGGATTAAAAAATGCTTGAAGAATTGAAAATGCCTATCTCTGAGCTTAGAGAAAATATCAACAGTGTCTGGTCAGCAATCGATGCAGATACAATATACAAAAAAATCAGTGAGCTGGAACAGAAAACCGGTGAGCCGGGCTTTTGGGACGATCCTAAAAAAGCCGAAAAAGTCGTTAACAACATGCGGTCTTTAAGAAACCGTGTTGAACCATGGAAAGAACTCATTACAGAAATTGATGACATTCAGGCTATGTATGACCTTGGAATTGAATCAGGTGATAATTCTGTAGAAGATGAAGTTAAACAGATGTACGATGCATCTCTTGCAAAATATGAAAAACAGAGCCTTTTGAATCTTCTTTCAGATGAAGTTGACTCATCAAGCGCCTTTTTGACAATCCATTCTGGTGCCGGCGGAACAGAAGCAGAAGACTGGGCCTTTATGCTCAGCCGTATGTACACCAGATGGGCTGAACGACGTGGATATAAAATTGAAACAGTAGACCTTCTTGAAGCAGAAGGGGGAATTAAATCCATTACATTCCAGATTACCGGTGATTATGTTTACGGTTATCTTAAGGGAGAAGCCGGCATTCATCGTCTTGTAAGAATTTCTCCTTTTGATGCAAATGCAAGACGCCATACTTCATTCAGTTCCGTGTTTGTTTTCCCTGTGCTTGATGATACCATCGAAGTTGATATCAGACCTGAAGATCTTCGTGTAGATACATATCGAGCAGGCGGAAAAGGCGGGCAGCATGTAAATAAAACTGACTCAGCTGTCCGCTTTACACATATTCCTACAGGAATTGTTGTTGCCTGTCAGTCAGAACGTTCTCAGATAATGAACCGTCAGACTGCCATGAGCATTCTTAAAGCAAAACTTTACGAATACTACAAGGAACAGAAAGAAAAGGAAAATGCAAAATTCGGTGCAGAAAAGAAAGATATTTCCTGGGGCAACCAGATCCGTTCCTATGTATTCCAGCCATATACAATGGTTAAAGATCACAGAACCAAACATGAAAGCGGAAACATTCAGGCTGTAATGGACGGCGATATCGATCAGTTCATGGAAAGTTTCCTTAAAGCAAAATGGAACGGTCTTCCTATGGATGATCAGGGCGAGGATGATGACCTTTAATCCTGGAATAAAAAAAGTACTGACATTTTTCTCAATTTTTGCTTTGTCCCTTTTTTCAGTTTTTTCTGATACTGATAAATGGATTGTAGCAGGTCAGAAATTTGTCTTTACACAGGATATAAAGCGTTCAAAAAGTGAAGAAGCTGTTCTTGATGCTTTACCAAAACTGATTCTTGAACAGCTTGCAGTTAAAAATGTCAGAGTGATTCCTGTAAGGGAACTTTACGACAGAGAAATGGACGAACTTATTACAAAACGTCTTGAATATTTCCTTGAACTTTCTGCTGCCGTTAAAACAAGAGATTCACTTGTACTGCAGGATTATGATGCCATGACCTATAACCAGAAGGTTAATGAGCAGAAAAAGAAAATTTCAAAAATACAGAAAAATATTGATAAAAATCTTGAAGAGCAGGAAGAGCTGTATAAAAAATACAATGACCGCAATGCAAAACCTTTAGAACCTGTTTCAGAAGAAATTGGAATTTATTCCGGAACAGAAGAAGCACTTTTTGAATTCACTCCAAAAGAAGACGGCGGAAGCATTGAATATCAGAAAGACCGGGCTATTATAAATGCAAAAATTAACGGTCTTGTAACCGGTAAGGTTGTTACTTACGGTTCTTACATGGCAGTTACTGCTGATCTTGAAATTTATCCGGGTGGAATTTCAACCGGTGCAATAACTGAAGTAGGTTTAATTTCTGATCCAAATCGTATTGCAACAAATATTGCCATGCGTCTTATTCCTAAAATTCAAAACTCACTTTCCTGCGAAGTTAAAGTTGTAATTAATCCGCCTGAATATCAGAATAAAACACGACTTATAATTGACTCAAAAGTTTATAATAAAATTCCTGAAAAGCTGGAACTTCCAGGCGGTGTTCATAATATTACCGTTGACTGCGATGGTTTTAAGCGCGAAAATTTTACTTATGGTTTTGGCTATGAACGGGAATATCAGATTGAAATTAATCTTGTCAAAGAAAGCCAGGTTGATATGGCAGTTGTCTTTAAAAACAACATAGAAGGCAATCTTTTCTATCGCGGCGTTAAGGCAGAAAAAAATAAAGTTCCTGTGACAATTAATCAGGATCCGGTAATCGGTTATCTTCAGACTGCAAGTGATAATACGATTTTTTATATGGTTCCATTTAATCAGCAGAAAGAAGGGCAGGTTGTAATGGCTGATATAAAGGATATTGATATCGGTGATTACATAGAAAAGCGGCGAAGGATGATGTATATTTCTTACAGTGCCCTTATCTGTTCGCTGCCATTTCTTTTTTATTCGTACGGAAACTTTTCTTCACTTTCAAGAGGAGCCGCAGAAGGAATTCCTGTTGATCCTGTTGCTTTTGAAACTTACAGGACAATGTCATTTGTAACAATTGGAATAAGTATTGGTTGTGGTGCATGGTTTATTTATGAACTTGTCCGATATCTTGTTGCTGCAAATAAAGCACTTCCTGTTCAGACTTATCCTGTTAATACGGTTCTTGAAAATGCAATCTGGATTGATAAACCTCAGGAAGAAGAAAAAACTGAATCTTTGCAAGATGCCGGAACTGACTCGAATAAAGAAAATACAGTACCTTCTGTAAATAAAACTGCAGAAGAAAATATAGACACTAAAGCAAAAGGAAATAAATAATGGCAAAAGTATCATTCGCTGAAAAATTAAAATCACTTTTTTCCCGTTCAAAAGTAAATGAAGATTTTTTTGAAGACTTAACTGATGCGCTTATCGAAGGTGATATTGGCGCAAAAACTGCAGTAGAAATTGTAGATATTCTTGAAAAGCAGTGTAAGCAGGAAAAAATAACTGATGAAGCTATGATTCTTGATTCACTTAAAACACTTCTTCTTTCGTATGTGAAAAAAGTTGAATTTGAACCTGTTGCAGGAAAAGTGAATATCTGGATGATGCTTGGTGTTAATGGTGTTGGAAAAACTACTAGCTGTGCTAAAGTTGCAGTTATGCAGAAAAATAAAGGTTTTGAAAACATTGTTATGTCTGCCAGTGACACTTTCCGCGCCGCTGCAATTGAACAGCTTTGTTATCATGGCGAAAAATGCGGCGTTCGTGTTGTTAATCATCAGGATGGAGCTGATCCGTCAAGTGTTGTTTTTGATGCTGCTGAATCTGTTAAGGCTCATGGCGGCGGACTTGTAATTGCTGATACTGCAGGTCGCCTCCATAATAAAGAAAATCTCGTTAACGAATTGAAAAAAATCGACAGAATCTGTTCACAGAAATCTGATGAAGGACTTTATAAAAAACTTCTGGTTATTGATTCTACAACAGGACAGAATGCTTTGCGCCAGGCTGAAGTTTTCCACGAAGCTGTTGGCGTAGATGCAATCATTATGACCAAATATGATTCAACTGCAAAAGGCGGAATCGCAGTATCAATCGGTAAAGAACTTGGAATCCCTGTTCTGTATGTCTGCACAGGAGAAACTTATTCAGATATAAAAGCTTTTGATCCTGAACTTTATATTAATGAATTTCTGGGACTGTAATTTTTAGGCATGAAAAAATACGCGGTTTTAACATTTTTAGTTTTCTCATTTACTTTTATGCTTTCGGCACAGGAAAATGTTACCAAACCGGTTGAAAATAAGCCAGAAGTAAAGGCTCCGGTTGATTCAAAAAAAACTGACGATAAACAGAACGCAAAAATTGATACAAAAACTGAACCCAAAGTAATTTCTGCACCTGTAATCAGAACTTATACTGATAGTCTTAATAACCTGTATCAGTTTTCTTACAAAGAAGATTTTGCAGAAATCTTAAGCCATAATAATATCAGTTCCAAAGGCGGTTCATACATTGCATGGTCCAGTGCAGAAAATTGCAGGCGTCTTGTGTATGATTCAAAATCAAATCTGGAATATATTGAAGACTGGGTAATTAAAGGAACGTTAAAAGAATCGTATCTTGAATCTGTTAAAAAATTTTCAAAATCCGGGAATGATACTGTAATCGAACAGCTGATTTACAACAAAGAAAAACCTTCAAGCGTAATTACAAAACTTGATGCAAATCAGCGTGTACTTGAACGCCGCGAATTCATCATTAAAAACTATACGCCGGAAACTGATTTATATAATTTTGACTGGAACAAAAACCGTAAAGTTGAATACATCTACGAATATAAATATGATGGAGAAGGCCGCGTTGTTTCTGAAACCATAACTCATTTTTCCTATGATTATAAATATTCAGATTATTCATCTTCTAAATCGGTAAGAAAAAGTCTTTATTCCTACAGACGCAAAGACTGTCCTCCTGATACTCAGTTTTTTGAAAACGGTGTTCTTAGAATGAAGACAATTTACCGGGACGAAAATAATTATACAAAGACAGTATTTTTTGACGGCAATGCAAGTGTAACTGTTGAATATAAAAAAGGAAAAAAAGTTCTTGAAATATTTTCGATTGACGGGCAGGAATCTTTCAGGCAGTCTTATGAATAAAAGCTGGATTAATTTTGTTTCAAAACGATTTTCTCTTGTTGACCATAAAGGAAGTACTGCCGTCAATTCTCGTCTTGCAACAGCCGGAATCTGTCTTGGTGTAATGACTTTGATTACGGTAATGAGCGTAATGAACGGTTTTCAGCATAAGTTCATCGATTCAATTCTTGAAATAAGTTCCTATCATGCTCAAGTGGAAAATTTATCTTCGGAAGATGAAAAAGCTCTTTTTGATTTTAATTCAAATAAGATAGTTGCTGCAGTGCCTTATCTGCAGGCGCAAAGCCTTGTGGTGTCTGAATCCGGGAAAGAAAGCCCTGCCTTAATCCGTGCAATTCATCAGAATGTAATGGAAATGGATTTGGGATTTAAAAATGAAATAAAAATGGTGTCAGGATATTTTGCTCTTGATGAAGAAGACAGTATTGTACTTGGCTATAAACTTGCAAAAAGTCTTGGAGTAAAGACTGGCAGTAAAATAAATCTGTTTGCAGTCAGCGGTTCTTCTTCTGTTCCTTTAATTAATAATAACAGAATTTTTACAGTAAAAGGAATCTTCAGCTGCGGTTATCATGAAATTAATTCCATGTATGCTTTTATAAATCTTGATGCAGGAAAAAAAGTTTTTGGAACTGAAGATTTAATTTATGGAATCAAGATAAAAAATCCGGATAACTATAAAGGTTTTGAAAAACTAATTAAAAAGAAAATACCTGATATAAAAATATCTTTCTGGGATGAATATAACAAAAGTTTTTTCAGTGCACTTCGTACAGAAAAGAATATGCTTTTTTTGATGACTGTATTGATTTTTATTGTTGTCGCAGTAAATATTTTTAATTCCATGCGAAAACTGGTTTATTCCCGTCAGATGGAAATTGCTGCAATGAGTGCGTTAGGCGGTAATAAAAAAGACATTCAGCTTATTTTTGTTTTCCGCGGATTGAAAACAGGACTTCTGGGAAGTCTTCCGGGTTTAGTACTTGGAATATTTTTAAGTCTGAATGTAAGTAAAGTTTTTATGCTTATATCAAAATGCCAGTATTTAATTCAGTACGCAATTTACAGTATAACAGATCCGTCACAGAAACTTTTTTTGACGGAAAATCCAATGTATGCAGTTTATGCATCGATTTCTGCACGGATGATTCCTTCTGAAATTATAATGATTACATTGTTTGGAATTTTATCCTGTGTAATTTCATCGTGGCTTGCAAGCCGTAATGTACTTAAAATTTCCATATCAGAGGTTCTGCATGAAGACTAAACAGAATGTACAGTATATTGTTGATATTAAGAATCTTGAAAAAACGTTTGAATCAAAAAGCGAAAAACTTACGGTTTTAAAAAATCTTGATCTCCAGATTGAATATGCAAAAAAGATTTCTATTACCGGTGAAAGCGGAAACGGTAAAAGTACTCTTTTAAATATTATTGCAGGAATTGACACAGCAACTTCAGGATCTGTAATCTGCGGAAATAACGATCTTTTAAAAATGAAGGATGAAGATCTTTGTCTTTACAGAAGAAATTTTACAGGACTTGTATTTCAGTTTCATTATCTATTGAAGGATTTTACAGCTCTTGAAAATATTTATCTTCCGGCTTTAATGGCTGGACTTTCGAAAAAACAGGCAGAAGAAAAAGCTCTGGATTTAATTAATGAAGTGGGACTTTATGACAGAAAAAATCATCTTCCGGGAGAGCTTTCTGGCGGAGAACGACAGCGTATTGCAGTTGCAAGAAGTCTTATCAATGATCCTCAGCTCATTCTTGCAGATGAACCTACGGGAAATCTTGATCCTTCAAATGCCGCTCATATTGCAGATCTTCTTTTTTCTATGACGGATAAATTCAACAAAACTTTGATTCTTGTTACTCATGATTTAAAGCTTGCAAAGTATGCTGATACAGTTTACAAAATTAAAGATGGAAAACTTTCAAAGGCAGGTTCCCGTAAATGAATCTGAAAGGACCTGCATTTTATTCTTCAAGAATTTTATTTCCACGCAGCCAGAAAAAATCTACCGGTAATAAAAGTATTATTGGAGCCGTAATCTGCATTGCATTAAGTGTGATTCCTCTTGTGACAGTTGTAAATGTCGGAGATGCAATGATTGCAGGAATTATGGAAAGAATGGTGAATCTTTCAAGCTCACATATCGAAGCTGTCTTTGTTCCTGAACAGGATACAAGAATTGATATTGAAGAGCTTGTGAAAAAAAGTTCTTTGTTAAAAGAAAATATCAGACAGATAAATTATGCATATCCTGTAATTCAATCTCAGGCACTTGCAGCCACAGCTAAAGCAAGATGTGGTGCTCAAATCCGTGCAATGGATATGTCATTTTTTGAATCAAGCCCGACTTTTGCAAAATATTTTACGATAGAAGAAACTGTGTCCCAGCCAGCAGATGATTTTCAGGAAAATGATATTCCCAAAGTTTATATCGGAGCCGGAATTGCACAGCAGCTTGGATTAAAGCCTGGAATGAAATTCAACCTTATAACCACAAAAAAGTCCGGGAAAGTAATTCTTCCTAAAAGAACTGCCTGTACTGTAAAAGGACTGATTTCCTGCGGTTACCAGGAACTTGATAATTTATGGGTGATTTTTCCTATTGAAAAGGCTGTAGAAATTTTTTCAACCGCCAATGTGCGTTCTTCACTTTTTATTGAAACTTCTGATCCGTTTAGTCAGCAATTGTGGCAGGTTCAGAACAGAATCGAACAGCTTTTGGATTACGATGCAACTGTTTACCGCTGGGATGAATTGAACCGTTCTCAATACGAAAATTTTGTAAGTACAAAACTGCTGCTTGTTTTCATTATGATTTTGATTGTGGCCGTTGCCTGCGTGAATATTTCTTCATGCCTTGTAATGCTTGTTATGGAACGCTCAAAGGAAATTGCGATTCTTAAAAGTACTGGAGCGACCAATTCTCTTATTACAGCAAGTTTCCTTTTGTCTTCAGTTTTAATAGGTGGAGCAGGGGTTTTGGCTGGAATTTCAGCAGGAATTGCCGTAAGTCTTGGTATAAACGGAATAATTTTATTTTTTGAGAATATTATTAACTTTTTTGCTCAAATCGGTTATCTTATTAGTAACGGAACCCTTACGGATTTTAACCGCAAACAGCTTTTTGATTCAGCATATTATCTTGAAGAGGTTCGTGTAAACATTCAGTGGGCGCAGATTGCTTTTGTTTTTGCAGGAACTTTGTTTTTATCTTTACTTGCAGGAATAATTCCTTCCATAAAAGCCGGGAAACAGCGTCCCCGTGAAATTTTTTCTAAGGCAGGCTCTTGATGCTTTGTGATATTTGTCATACAAACGAAGCCGTGTTCTTTGTTGAGCAGACAACTTCGAATACAAAACATAAATTAAATTTCTGTTCGGAATGCATCAGGCAGCATGGCGGATCTGCAAGCCCGGATGACATTTCAAAAGCCATAAATACACTTTTCAAGGAATTCTTCAAATCACAGCCAGATCAGGAAATGGTTTGTCCTGTATGCGGCAATAAACTTTCTGCCATTATCACTCAAGGTAAAGCTGGTTGTCCTGAATGTTATGAAATATTCCAGAAACAGATAATTGCTTATATGGAAAAACATAAAATTTACGGTAAATATACGGGACTTATGCCAAAGCGCCTTGCATCGTTTAGATCAGTTCTGACAGACCGTAATGATGTAAGAAAAAAACTTGAACTTGCCGTAAAAAATGAAGATTACGAAAAAGCAGCTTTTTACAGAGATTATCTTCATGCAATAGAAAATAAAGCAGTTACCAGTGCGGATGGTGAATAACCATGGCTTTTTCATATGATGACTCATCCAGTGAAAGCTGGTTCATGCAGGATGGAACTGACCTTGATGTTGTTCTTTCCAGTAAGGTAACTCTTGTCAGAAATCTTGCAAGCTTCCCGTTTCCTTCTCATTTTAAGAATGATGATTCTCAGCGTGTCCAGAATATTATTTTTGACACTTTTAATCATTTTGAAAATCCAGAAATTTATCAGACAGTTGTTCTTGAAGATGTAGATTCACTTGGTTTAAAAATTCTTGCGGAACGCGGCCTTATTGAAAAAGGTCAGGGAACTGCTTTAGTAACAAGAATTGACGGCGAGTGCGGCTGTCTTATCAATTCTACAGATCATGTAAAAGTAAATGCCTTTACAAGCGGACTTGAACCTACAAAAAGTTATGAAAAATGCCTTATAATCGACCAGGAAATTCAGGGGCGTGTTCAGTATGCCGCTTCTCATGACTTTGGATATCTTACTTCCAGCTTTTATGATGCAGGAAGCGGCATGAAAACAACTTTACGCCTGCATCTGCCTTCCATGGCTTTTGAAAATCACCTTGACGCAATCCAGGAATCTTTACCAAAAGGCTTTGCTCTTGCTTCATGTTTTGGAAACGGCGGAGTATTTGCCGGTGGCAGAGGCGGTTATTTCTGGCTTACAACTACAGGCAGTTTTGACGGAAACGAAATTGACCAGCTTGCAGGCGTAATGTCTGCAGCAAGACTTTTTTGTGAAATTGAACGAAAGAAAAGGGCATTTTATGCCGATAATAAACAGACCGTAGTGCATAACGCTGTCATCAGGGCCTATTCCCTTGCAAAATTCAGTACTTTACTTGAATTTAATGAGTCAATGGATATTGTTTCCTGCCTTAAATGGGGTAAAGACATGGGAATTATTGCCGGAGTTGAAGACAATGAATTCAACTCGCTTATGTATCGTTTGCAGGACGGACATATAGAATTCCTTCTGAAATCCGGTTCATTTGATTTTGAACAGGATGTTGCACAAAGTCCGGTATTAAAAATACAAAGGCTTAGGGCAACGATAATAAAGAAGGCAATAGAAAAAATACAGTTTATTTTATAATGAGGGTTATATGAAGGTATTATCTTCACGTGCCAAAAGACTTATTGTTGCTTTAGCTCAGGATGAAGGGCGTAAAAGCGGCAGTTCCTATATTTTACCTGAACATGTTATTCTTGCAATGTTAAAAAGTGCAGACGGAGTAGGTTATGCGCTTTTGCTTTGCCTTAATGTAAATGTTTTAAACTACCAGCTTGCACTTGAACAGAGTCTTGTTCCTACAAATCCTGTTACAAATCATAATGGTGAAATTCCTCCAAGCCGACGCCTTAATTCCCTTATCGAAGCTGCTCAGATAGAAGCCCGTTCCTTACGAGATGATTATGTTGGAACAGAACATATTATTCTTGCTGCAATCAGAGAAGACAGAAGTATTACAAACAGATACTTTATGCGCAGCGGTCTTGATTTTGATCAGATCCGCGCACTTGTTCCACAGGCAAGAAAACGCATTCCTTCAAGCATGGTAGATAAAGGCAACCAGAAATTCCAGTCACTTCTTCTTGAAGAAATTCTTGGAACCGATGATGCGGCTTTACACGAAGATCTTCCTTCTGGCGATAAAGAAAAACGCAAGGACAAAAAGCAGTCGTTCCTTGCAGAATTCAGCCGCGACCTTACAAAAGAATGCCGTGAAAATTCTATTGATCCTATTGTTGGCCGATCAAAAGAACTTGCCCGTGTAATTCAGATTCTTTCGCGAAGGACAAAAAATAATCCGCTTTTGATTGGTGAACCTGGTGTAGGTAAAACTGCAATTGTTGAAGGTTTGAGCCAGGCAATTGTTAAAGGACAGGTACCTTATAATCTTCTTAAAAAAAGAATTCTTGTGCTTGATCTTGGTGCCCTTATTGCAGGAACAAAATACCGCGGTGACTTTGAGGACCGTCTCAAGAAAATTATGAATGAAGTTAAAGAAGATAAAAATATTCTTCTTTTTATTGATGAACTTCATACAATAATCGGTGCCGGCGGACAGGCAGGGCAGATGGATGCATCCAATATGCTCAAGCCGGCATTAAGCCGCGGCGAAATCCAGATTATCGGTGCCACAACATTCAAGGAATACCGCAAGTATCTTGAAAAAGATTCTGCATTTGAAAGACGATTCCAGGTTGTTAAAGTTGATGAACCTGATGACGGTGAAACTTTTTCTATTCTTGAAGGCATCCGCAAAAAGTACGAAGAATTCCACAATGTTGTTTATAACGATGATGTAATTCCCGCAATCGTAAAACTTTCTCACAGATATATTCCTGAACGATTCTTACCGGATAAGGCAATTGATATTCTTGATGAAGCTGGTGCTGAAAAAAAGATTTCAGAAGAATTAAAACCTGCTGAACTTACAGAACTTGAAAAAAGCATCGATCAGCTTACAGAAGAAAAGAAACTTCTTGTTGCAAACCAGGACTACGAAAGTGCAGCACTTGTTCGTGATAAGGTTGTTTCACTTAAAAAACGCCTTGAAGAATTCAGCGAATACTGGCAGACAACTAATTCAAGAACACGCAAAGAAGTAACAGCAAGCGATGTTTGCCGCGTTATCAGTACAATGACAGGTATTCCTGCAGAAGATCTTGACGATACTCAGACACAGAAACTTATTCACATGGAAGAAGAACTTCATAAGACAGTTGTAGGCCAGGAAGAAGCAGTTTCTCTTATTTCAAGCAGTATCCGCCGCAGCCGTGCAGGTGTTTCAAGTACAGCCCGTCCTATGGGATCATTTATTTTCCTTGGACCTACCGGTGTTGGTAAAACAAAACTTGCCAAGACTCTTGCAAAATTTCTTTTTGGAACAGAAGATTCTCTTTTAAGAATTGATATGTCAGATTTCATGGAACGCCATACAGCAAGCCGTCTTGTTGGTGCTCCTCCAGGATACGTAGGTTATGAAGAAGGCGGAGTTCTTACAGAAAAAGTAAGGCAGCATCCTTATTCAGTTATTCTTTTTGATGAAATTGAAAAGGCTCATTCAGATATTTTCAATCTTTTGCTTCAGGTTCTTGAAGAAGGTGAACTGACTGACGGTCTTGGACATACAGTTTCTTTCCGAAATACAGTTATTATCATGACAAGTAATGCCGGTGCCCGTGAAATCATTAACGAAAACCGCATGGGCTTTATCGGAAAAACAGATGATGAACAGGTTGACTATAAGGAAATCAAAGCCAGCGCTGTTGCAGAACTTAAAAAGATTATGCGCCCTGAACTTATCAACCGTATTGATGACATTATCGTATTTGGAGCGCTCACTAAAAAAGAAGTTTCAGCAATTCTTGATATTCAGCTTGGCGAACTTGAAAACCGCATTTCTCAGCAGAAAATTACTCTTGAAGTTACTTCAAAGGCTAAAAAATATCTTTGCGATAACGGCTATGAAGTTACAATGGGCGCCCGTCCTATGAGAAGAATCATTCAGCGGGAAATTGAAGATCCGTTAAGCCTTTTGATTCTTTCAAGAACTTCAAAAGACAGCGCAACAGTTTGTGTTGATTTTGCAAAGGATAAGCTTACCGTTGAATTCAAGAAAACAGATTCATCTTTGGAACAGGATAAGCCTGCAAAGAAAAAGCGTGTAAGAAAAACTTCCGCAGTAACAAAAGACCAGAAATAAAAATATTTCAAAAAAGCCTTTATTGTTTAAGGCGGCCAAAATCACTATAATAGCAGTATGAAAAATATTGAATTCAGTGATTTTGGTAAAAAACTTTGCGGAGAATCTGGTATTCTGCAGCTTATGGATGATCTTGGTAAACCGATGCCTCCTGATATGCCAGTTTACAGACTTGGAGGCGGAAACCCTGCTTCAATTCCAGGCATAGAAAAGATTTACCGCGAACGAATGCAGTATATTCTTAATCATAATGATGATTTTGAACAGCTTATCGGTAAATATGATGCGCCACAGGGAAGAATGTCATTCCTTGATGATGTTGCGCAGTATCTTTCTTCTAAATACGGATGGAAAATTACAGGTAAAAATATTGCCGTAACAAACGGAAGTCAGAGCGCCTGTTTCTATCTTTTCAATCTTTTTGCAGGAACTTTTAACGCAGGCAAAAAGAAAAAATCAATTATTTGTCCTCTGGTTCCTGAATATATCGGTTATGCCGACCAGGGAATTGAAAACGACATGTTTGTAGGTATTCCTGCAGATTATACCGTATTCAATGACCATACATTCAAATACAACATTAATTTTGAACGCCTGGAAAAATATCTTGAAGAACATGACGATGCTGGTGCCATGGTTGTAAGCCGTCCTACAAATCCAACAGGAAACGTTCTTACAAATGACGAAATTCTGCATTTGAGCCGCCTTTCTAAAGAATATGACATTCCTTTAATCATTGATAATGCTTACGGTCTGCCATGGCCTCATATTATTTTTGATGAAGAAGCAGTTCCTTACTGGGACGAAAATGTAATACTTTCAATGAGTCTTTCAAAAATCGGACTTCCATCGTTAAGAACAGGAATTGTAATTGCTGACGAAAGAATCGTTACAGCTTTGTCTAACCTTAACGCCATTGCAGCCCTTGCTTCCGGTTCTGTTGGACAGGAACTTGCCGGTTCATTGATTAAAGATGGAACACTGGTAGAAGCTGCTGATAAAATTGTCCGTCCTTTCTATCACGAAAAATCAAAGAAAACCGTTGAACACATTCATAAATGCTTTGCAGGAACAAATTATGCAGTCCATAAATCAGAAGGCGCAATCTTTTTGTGGCTTTTGATGCCTGATCTTACAATTCCTACAAAAGAATTCTATTCAAAACTCAAGGAACGCGGCGTTATCGTTGTTCCTGGAGAATATTTCTTCTTTGGAAATGCAGTTGATTCAAGCCTTCCTCCTGTAGAATCTCATCCTCACTATGACAAGTGTATCCGCATGAATTATGCAGGCCCTGAAAAAGAAGTAGAAAAGGGTATTGCTATCATTGCAGAAATGTATAAAAAGTACTCAAAATAATCAATTTGAATAAATATTGATAATTCATAAATCCCGTTATATAATAGTTAAACACTATATATTGCGGGATTTTTTTATGATTAAAGAGTTTCTTCCATATGATAAAGTACGAAATGATGCATTAAAACTTGCTCATAGAATCTATAATGACGGATTTGTTCCTGATGTTTTATATACTTCACTGAGAGGCGGCGCCTATATGGCAAATGTCATCTCAGAATATTTTAAGATTGTTCGAAAAGACAAACATCCTGTTCTTTATGCGGCAATGGTAGCCCGTTCTTATAATGGTGTCCGTTCCCGTTCAAATAATGTCTTGATTGACGGATGGACTTATCCGCCAGAACGCCTTCGCCCGGGAGATAAAATTCTTCTTGTTGATGATATTTTTGACTCAGGCAACACAATCAATGCACTTGCAGAAATCCTTCTTAACCGCGGAATTCCAAGAGAAGACCTTAAGGTTGTTGTTCACGATTATAAATTCTTCACATATAAAGATATTCAGCATCCGATTCAGCCTGATTATTACTGCCGTAAATTTGAAATTACAAAACCGGAAGAAGACCGCTGGATTCATTATATGAGCCATGAACTTATCGGGCTTTCAAAAGAAGATCTTGAAGAGCACTATTACAAAGATGATCCTGAACTTAAAGAGGTTCTTGATCCTATTTTAGGAAATAACTGATGATTAAAAAATTACTCTGTTACGCATTTTTATCTCTTAGTGCATTTGCTTTTGCTGATGTAAAAATCATGAATCCTGTTCCTGGAACATGGGCAAATAAACAGGTGCTGATGATCGAAGCTAGTGAAGGTGAATCAGTATTTTATTCACTTTCTGGTGAAGATCCTTTAGAAAGCGGTTTTGCTTATGACGGCCCTGTTTTTATTGATCTTTCAGGCGAAGTAAAAATTACAGTTGCTGCTATCGACAATTCAAAAAAGAAAACAGCTTATTCAGTTGAATACACTGTTGTAGAACCTGATTATGAGGGCCTTACAGAAAACCAGATTTCTTTTGTAAGAAAAGTTACAGCAAGACCTAAATTTGATCTTCCATGCGGAACAATCCTTCCTGTGCCAGACGGTGTGAGCTACAGTTTTGCTTTAGACAGTGAGACCTATGTAGAAAATGCTTCTGACCTTTTTGTTTCTGATTTGAATACTGTTGACAGATATTCTCCTGTTGCACTGAATATGCCTAACGGACAGAACTACAGATTTATTCTTCACAGCATTCCTGTCATTCAGGGTGAATATTCAAAACGTGAAGTTCCATTTAGAATCGTTGACTGGAGCAAGATTGAATTTACTGACAGAAAAATGATTTACAGCGTAGACGGTTCCTGGTGGAAAGGCTGGAAAGAAGAAGTTATCATTGACAGAAATGTTCCTCACACAGTTCAGTGGCAGAACGTAGATTATAATTCTTCAAATCCAATCGAAACTTTTGTAATTCCGGCAAGTCCTGCGATTAAAACAATAATTAACAATGACCGCACTGTAACTTTAAGTCTTGCAGGCAGCGATGATTTTAGAATTGCAGAGTGCGAAAATAAAGATAAACTTACAACTTCTTCAGTTGCAAAAGGACTTTATAAAGAAATTGTTTTTGACTGCTACAAGGGAGAAAAATACACCGAAAGTTTCCCATTTGATGTTTATTACGACAATGTTTATCAGGGAACTCTCATAGCAGGAATTACTGTTTCAAAACAGAAACCAGCTTCTCCTGTAATTGATTATGGCGTCAGTTCTTTTTCAAGGGATAATGTAAAAGTTTCAATTACTACAGAAGATGACCTTACAGTTTACTATTACATCTATCCTGGCTATTCATTGACTATTGATGATGTTATAGAAAATAACGTAGCTAAGCTTGAATCAATTGTAACAAAAGATAAAGAAGCTGTTTATAAATGTCTTGAAGAAACAACTTTAGATGTTGTGAATGATTCTGAAAACGCAATGGCATATGTTGTAACAGCCTATGCTGTTGATAAATGGCAGAATGTTTCAGATGCTGCTACAGAATTCTTTATTATCGATAGAGTTAATTTTTTCTTAGGCAGCCGTGTTACAAAAGCAATGCCTGATGGAACAGTTCTGCATCCATTCAATAATCTTAAGGATCTTGAAAATATTGTAAATGACAATAAGTTTACACGAATCATCGTTCTTGACAGCAGTGATAAAATCAGTGATGACATTGTATTTAAATCAAATGTTGAAATTGCAGGAACAAATTCTACATCCCTTAAGTTTGATTGTGATTCAACATTAAATGTAGAAAATGCAAGCCTTTGTCTTAACACAATTGTTCTCGAAAAAGATTTTGCTGATGAATGTCAGGTAAACACTTTCATAAACGGAACAACTGCGCTGGTAGATTTAAAAGACTGCGAAATCATTTATAACGGCGGAAAAAATGCTACAGCTTTGAATCTGTCTAATTCAGTGCTCTCTGTAGCTGACTCTGGAATTACAGTAAATGCAAGTGAATATGCCTGCTGTATTTCACAGAGAAATACTTCTTCTACGATTAAAAAAGCAAGACTTGTAACTGTCTGTTCAACAGGTGTAAATGTTTCCTGCAAAAACGGCACTTTCAATATGACTGAATCAAACTGCCAGGTTAACGGAACATTTGGCCGCGTTGCAGAATTTTTTGCCGTAAAAGGATCTGTTACAAACTGTGACTTTACTGCACTGAACCTGTTAAAGAATCTCAATACAAAAGCTTTGTGGCTTGACGAAAAATCTTCTGTAACACAGAAAGGTAATAAAGTAAAGGGATTTTAATAGTTATGATAATCTGTGGTTTAGATGAAGCAGGACGTGGACCTCTTGCAGGCCCCGTTACTGCAGGAGCAGTTATACTTCCGCCGTCATTTCCCATTGAGATTCTTAATGATTCAAAAAAGCTTTCAGAAAAGAAAAGGGAAGCAGCATTTGAACTGATTAAGGAAAAGGCATTGTGGGGACTTGGTGTCATTGACCATGAGACAATTGACCGCATAAATATTCTTCAGGCAAGTATGACTGCAATGAAAGAAGCCTTTAACATTATGTATCTTAAGCTGCCTCAATGGTGCAAAGACAATAATTTAAATCCTGCGGATTATGAAATTCAGAATATAAAATGCCTTGCAGACGGAACTTTTATTCCGCCTGTTAACTGTTACTGTGAATGTGAACCAAAAGCTGACGGCAAATACCCTGAAGTTATGGCTGCAAGTATAATTGCAAAAGTTTCCCGTGACCGCATAATGGTTGAATATGATAAGCTTTATCCAGAATACGGTTATGCAAAACATAAGGGTTATCCAACAAAAGCTCATAAAGAAATCTGTAAAAAAATCGGACCATCGCCAATTCAGCGAATGTGTTTTTCCTATTAAAAAAAAAACTGCTTTATAAAAGCAGTTCTTTTTTTGTTGAACTATTTGTCAGTTTTCTTAGAAACGATGTGAACGCGTCCTGTTTTCTTAAGCTGTGGAAGACTTAAGTGTTCAGCCTGTTCTTCTTTTGCTCCGCGTTTTCTGTAAACTTTCTTTGTTTTAGAAGCATCTGCAGAGTGTCCGAATTTTGCTTCTTTTGCTGCTTTCTTTTCTGCTTTTGCTTTAGCGCGTGCCTTTTTTTCTTTATCAATAAACCCAAGTGACTGGTCAAGACCTTTAGCAAATTTCTGCATGTCTTCTGCAAAGATTGCAATCTGATGACGGTCAAAGTCAGCACCATCGCGGCTTTTGCTTTCTACGATCTGCAAGAAAATGTCACCTGTACGGTTTTCTTTTACATTGAAAAAATAGGATCTGTTGTCCAGAACAACCTGTGTTGTAAACAATTCTCCACGAATACCCATAGTGTCCTCCAAAATGGTAAGCCGTCACAAATCTTCAATACGGCTTTAAGTCCTTCCCTGATTATGTTGTGGGATTTATATAATATGTAAATACCACAAATAAACAATTTATTCAATACACAATGTATGAAAATCGTTGAAAAATTTAGAACATGCTGCAAACTTCTTTGACAGCTTCAAAAAGTGCATCCATGTCTTCTTTTGTTGTCCAGTGACCAAAACTGAATCTTACTGCATTCTCCTGAAGTTTTGGATTTGTTCCCATTGCTTCAAGAATTGGTCTGGAGTTCTTTCTTGCAGAACAGGCACTTCCTGTAGAGATTGAAAAACCTTTTGAATCAAGTGCTCTTACCATTACCTGTCCTGGAATTTTATCAAAGGCTGCCTGCAATACCCATGGTGAATAATTTTTTTCTGCAAAAGATTTATCGGTTCTGGTTTCTGGAATGACAGTGCATTTTGAAAGCCCTGAAAGTTTTTCGATAAACGATGCAGTAAGTTCCTGCTGAAGTTCAAAGCGGTCCTGGTTATTGTTTTTTGTAATTGCGTATTTTTCGATTGCTTTAGAAAAGGCAAGGGCACCAAATACATTTTCTGTTCCGCTTCTGATGTTCTGTTCCTGGCCGCCGCCGCGTAAAAATGGTTCTACCGGATTTTTAAGGTAAAGAATACCGATTCCTCGTGGCCCACCGATTTTATGTGCACTGAAAGCGGCGCTGTCAATGTCTGTACCTGCAAGTTCTACAGGAATTTTTCCGAGTGCCTGAACAAAGTCAACATGAAATTTTGGTTTACGCTTTCCAGCTGATTTTTCTGTTATTGCTTTTGCAATTTCTTTTACATTTGAAATTGCGCCTGTTTCGTTGTTGACAGCCATTACTGTAACATAAAGGGTGTCAGCATCAATCAAGTCTGTAATGCTTTGAGGCTGGATAATTCCGTTTTTGTCAGGATTTACTGAAACAACGTCATAGCCCATTTTTTTAAGCATTAAAGACTGTTCGCGGATTGCAGGATGTTCTATCGCACTTACGATTATGCGGCCGTGTTTTTCAGGTCTGTTTAAAATTGAAAGCAGCGGAATGTGATCACTTTCTGTTCCGCCAGAAGTAAAGAAAATGTTTTCTGGTTTTACGCCTAAAGTTTTTGCACAGAGGCTGCGTGCATTATTCAATGCTTCTTTTGCAGTTGTTCCTGTTTTATAAATGCTTGAAGGATTTCCCCAGGCTGCAAAAGATTCTTCCAGGGACTGGGACAAAAGTTCTGTATCAAAAGGTGCAGTTGCAGCCCAGTCAAAATATTTATGTGAATCAATAGTTGTCATGAAAGAGCCTTTAAAATCAAATCATCACTGACATTTTCAACAAGATTTTTTCCGATTCCTTTCTGCAGAATAAGTTTAATTGTTGAGTCAGCATTCTTTTTATCGTTTTTCATTGCTTTTACCAGCGCAGCACTGTCATTGAATACAGGATGCTGTGCACGGCTTTCGTAACCATAATCATTAAGGCAGGCAATAACTTCGTCGTAATACTCAGAAGAACAAAGACCCAGTTCCTTAGAAGTGAAAATGGCACGTCCAATTCCCCAGGCAACAGCTTCGCCGTGAGTAATTTTTCCAAGACCGCTGCAGGTTTCAAGTGCATGACCGAAAGTGTGGCCAAGATTAAGGAACATACGGATATTTTTTTCTGTAAGGTCTTTTTCTACAATACGTGCTTTTGCTTTTGCACAGCCTGTAATGATTGTGTATATTACATCGCTTTTGCGTTCTAAGATTTCTTTGCGGTTATTTTTTACAACCTGCCACATTTTTTTGTCAAAAAGAAGTGCAGTTTTGAATGCCTCTGCAAAACCGGAAATAAATTCAATTTCCGGAAGGCTTTGAATGAACTGAGGAAAAATGTAAAGTTTTGCAGCCGGATAAAAAGCGCCAATCATGTTTTTGTAGCTTTCAAAGTCACAGCCTGATTTTCCGCCGATTGCAGCATCAACCATTGCAAGAAGGGTAGTAGGAACAAATTCAACTTTTGCTCCGCGCTTGAAAATAGAAGAAGCAAAGGCTGTCATGTCTGTAATTACACCGCCGCCAATTGCTGTAAATGTATCTTTACGGGTAAAGTTAAAGAAAAGTGCTGCTTTTTCGATGTAAAGAATATTGTCCATTGTTTTATTTGCTTCTCCGGCAGGAATAACAACAAGAACATGATTTTTGTATGAATAAGTCTGGCACTGTCCATCATTATTCAGCGGGCAGTCTGCAGCAAGTTCAAATCTGGCAAAAAAAGATTTAAGGCTTTCAAGTGCATATACGTTTGAGTCAGTTACAAAGATGCGCTTTTTTGTATCTTCTGCAAGAAAATTAATGTCAGGATTTCCTTCAAAAAATTCCAGGGAACTTGAAGGAGTTGATAAAAATAACGGTTTGAATTTGATTTTTAAAATATCTTTACAAGTCATAAAGATATTTTATTTGTTTTGAGCGTCTATTGCAATAATTTCATCAAGAATTCGGTTAACGCGTGCAAGTTCACGGTCCAGAGTAACCTTGTAATCCAGTTCACCGGTTTTGATACGTTCCCGTTCATCTTCCCAGTTCTGCAGTTCTGTTATGAAAAGATATTTGAATTTGCCGATATTTGCTTTTTCTGCCCAAAGGCATGCTTCTTTCCAGTAATAGTAGCCGGCTTCGTAACAGGCTTTTGTTTTCTGTAAATTGCTTTTGTATGCTTCGGCCCATGGAGCTTCGTAAAAATAAAGTGCCTTTTTGTCGTAAATGCGGCCAAGACGAAGGTGCTGTTCAATTAACTTAAGGTTAAGGTGCATCATAAAAAGGTAGCGGTATTTTTCGTATTGTTCGTGGGTTGTGATTTTTGCTTTTGCAAAGAGCGGATTTCTGAAATCTGCCCTGACAGCCTGTTCAAGCCAGTAAATGTTTTCGATGCAGTCGTCCGGATCCTGTGCATAGTGAATGTGATAAAGCTCGTAATAGTCTTCCTTGTATTTTACAATGTCAGCCGTTGTGGTTGTGGATGTAAAAAGACATAAAATGAGAAAAATGAATACTGTTTTTAATGAAAAAGCCTTAGATTTCACTTATTGAATATCGGCAGCTTGCTTATGTGACTCCATATAATTTTTGAAATTTCTTCTTTTGTCTGTGTCGCATCGATAATGACGATTTCCATGTCTTTTGCGTCTGGATTGTTCTTAAATCGTTGTATTACTTCAAGATAGCGATTGCGTGTCTGGTCCAGGTATTCTTTGTTTTCGTATATTTCTGTAACGCCGCGGCCGCTGATTCGTTTTAATGATATGGCAGGGTCAATGTCAAAAAAGAACAGTATCTGCGGGAGGGGGAATACACTGTTAAGCATTGCAGGAAGTTCTTCGCCGCAGCTGACTGACTGATAGGCAAGACTTGAAAAAATATAGCGGTCACAGATGACTGCATCGTTGGTTTTCAGGAGGTTTTCGATGCCGTCTTTGCCCCAGATGTGTTCTGCACGGTCAGCGGCAAACAAAAAGGCTGCAGTTCGGGGATCAACTTCGATTTTTCCGCCTAAAATTTCACGTAAAAAACGGCCTGTTGCCTGGGTTGTAGGTTCGGCACAGATATGAAGTTTTTCCGGTCTGTGGGAGAGAATTTTTAGCTGTGTGGAGGTTCCGGCTCCGTCAATTCCTTCAAATACAACAAAATTTTTTAATATCATAAAAATACCTACTATATATGCCGATTATTTGATATAATGTAATTTACTTATTCTATCATGAAAATTGCCAGAGTAAAAGCGTTTGTAAGCATTCTCATCTTTCTCGCCTTGACAACAGCTACTTATGCTGTCATCAGACCTGTATATCAGGGGCTGGGAAAATTTGTCCGCACAGAAATTGAAATGCTTAATTCTACTCTGGAAAATAAATTCGGATTGAAAGCATCTTACAGTTCAATGTCACCGTCTATTTTATCGGGAATCACGCTTAAAGGTATAGAGGTCATAGACACACAGTCACAGAAATCTGTACTTGAAGTAAAAAAGGTGAGGTTGAATTTTTCTGTCTGGGATATTTTAACAAGAAATTTTGATAGTGCACTTAAAGATATTTCATTCAGTGATGTTAATGCTGAACTTGTAGAAGGCGAAAATTCTGCCTGGCTTGATAAAATCCTTGAAAACCTTTCAGGAAAAGAAGTACAGCCGAAAAAAGAAAAAATTTCAGTAGCTGACCTTTTAAAAAATAAGTCACTTGAAATTAAGCTGCCATGTAATTTTTATTTTTACAACATTAATGCAGCTTACAGACGCCAGGGAATTTCTGCAGCTGCAAAAATCAGAAATGTTGATGTGGAAAAAACTGCAGTCAGCGGAAAATACAACATTGAATTTATCGGATCTGTGAATGCATCAGCTGCAGGTCAGAATATTTCTACAACTGTATTTTTCCAGTCCTCATTTAACTCACATATCGAAAACTCTTCTGCGGTAATCCAGCTGTTCAATGCAGCAACAAATGATTTTTCAATTTCTCAGGTTGGTTTTTATGCAGAATATCATAACCTGCAGCTGGCATTTAAAATGCTTCCGACTGTTAAATCAGTTTACATGGAAGCTTCTGCAGACCTTGAAAAATCCACAGTTGACCTTTTCCTTGATACAAGAAATTTTTACATAACGAATCTCATTCAGTTTAAGAAAAAAAATTCTCTTGATGTTATAAAGTCAATCGGTATTTCAGTTAATGCTTCGCTTAATTTCAATTACGAAACATCCGCACTTTTTTACAAAAGCCACGGGAATGTGAACCTTCCGAAAGGTCTAGTTCCAGGCGGACTTAACGTACAATATTCTGTTTCCGGCAATAAGTGGAATGTGAATGTTCCTTACATAAAAGGCAGCGGTGACCTTTACGATTTTGAATACAACGGATCTTACAACATTCCTGCAATGCAGCCTTCCGGTTCACTTAATGTTTATAAAGTTGCACTGCCTAACGGAAATCAGATTTCTACAGAACTTTATTTTGAACCTCTTAAACGCGGATTCATGTGCTTTGCGCCACAGATTATGTTTGGTGAAAAATCCCTTACTGCCGCTCAGCTTAACTTTGTTCCAAACGGAAATGAATTCAACTTTGACTTTGAAGTTTCAGATTATTCTCATTTTGAAAATGAAAATCCTGCAAAAATCCGTCTGAACGGAAGTTATCAGGGTTCCACAAAATATCTGCAGGCTTCGGCTTCAGTTGATACATTCTACGTTGACTCAGTAATGCAGTTTGCAGCCTTCTTCCTTGATAAGAACCAGGCCGGATTGGTAACTGACCTTTCTAAAACTTTCAAGAATACAATTTTTAATACAGACGTTTTCATTCAAAGTTATGCAGGAAACTTTTCGTACAGTATTCCTTATGCAATCATGGCTGATACTATGCGTGATGAACAGATGGTTGTTCTTGCGCTTGACGGAAATAAAGATACAATTCAGCTTAGAAAATTCGATATGAACTTTGCAGGACAGAAACTTTCTGCAAATGCGCACAGCGAAACAATTTCCGATCCTTCAACAAATGAACACCAGACAATCGTAACAGGAAAAGTTGACTATAACTCAATTCCATATACATTCTCAGGCCTTGTTAACAAAGACTGGATTTCGTTTACAGGCGATTATGGATTCAGCTTTTCATTCTCTACAGATAAAGATACTGACTCCCTTATCGGTTCTCTTGGCTTTAAGGAATTCCCGGTCAAGCTTTCTGATTCTACAACGCTTTCATTCAATGTTGATACATCATATTCCTATGACCTTGTCAACCGCATGAACATCAACATCAGAAAGTTTGAAATTCAGTCTATCAGTGCACTGTCAACTGTTAATCCAACATTCTCTGCAAACGGTTTTATGGACAAGACCGGATTCTATCTGAGCAATCTTGGTTATTCTGACACTTATTCAAATCTTGCAGGACAGGGAAATATTGTCTGGACTTTTGAAAATGATAACTTTGTAAATGCAGACGTTAATATTGGAATCAAGAATGTTCTTGTTGCAGAAGAACTTTCGTTTGTAGGAACAGTTTCCAATCCGGAAAATAAACCGCTTACAACTTCCAACTTCTTGCAGGACTATTATGTTACTGCCCAGCTTAACGTTCATTCATTCAGAATGAACCGCTTTGTTTCAGGATCAAACCCGGCTGACTCAATTAACGCAGAAGTTTCTGTTACAGGAACTTTGAGTAATCCGTTTGTTTCAGTTTCAATTCCGCGCGGTACAATGACCATTAACGGTTCGCCTCTGGCATTAAGTGCAAGTGCTGTTGTAGAAGATAAAGTTGTTGAGCTTAGAAATGCCAGTGTTGATTATGCATATACTCAGGCTTCTGATATTCACGGAACTTTCTCACTGCGTGAATGGGCAGGAGAACTGAACTTTAATGTTAAAACTTACTTAGCGGAAAGTGCACTTGGTGCTGCTTTTAACCTTGCAATCAAAGGTGTTTCAGCAGAAGATATTTCTGCGGATATAATTCCTGAGATGTGGGATGTAACATTCTCTACACAGAAATTTGAAGGGGAGTTCATTAAGAATTCTCAGCCGATTTTTATCCGTGCACTTGTTGCTCCTGGTCAGACCATTATTTCTTCAAGTGACAATATAGGACTTTCCGGAACAATTCTCAGTAACGGTGAATTAAATCTTGGAATTCATAACGGTATTCCAATGAACCTGAATGTCAACGGAAACATCAAATCAAAGAATGTGAGCCTTTCAGTTTCGGATATTGACTGTAACCTCGGAAATATCATGTCGTATTTCAATATTCCGGAAATTAAAATCTTTGACGGCCATCTGACAGGAGCGTTCAGCATTATTGGTCCTAAAGAAGATCTTGGTTTCTACGGACAGGTTAAAGTTACTCCCGCAGAAATTACTCTTGAACATTTCTTTAAAGGTCATGCAAAAGCGCCTGAAATGGTTGTCAACATGAATTACAACCTTATGACTACAGAACCGATTCATGCCATGCTCAAAAGGTCTCCGATTGATATCAATATGACGCTGACCTTTAACAGCCTTGCAATAGAAACTTTTAACATTTTTGTTAAAACCGTTGGTGATACCTGGGCACCTCTTAACATGAATATGGATCAGGTTCACATTAAAGGAAATACAAAACTCGACCTTGAAATCGTAATGGAACCTCAGGAACATCGTGTAACTGTAACCGGTGACATTACTGCAAAAGATACAAACTGTGAACTTGGAACTTCCCGAATCAACGAAGTTGTCAATGCTTTTGTAAACAAAAAGGCAAAACGGGCAAGTCTTGACGGATTTGATAACCTTCCTCCGCCTATGGCAGCCCATGTAATGCTTAATATTACGGCTTTGACCCGTGTACAGGTTTCTTTCAGTTCGTTTATCCGCGGAATTGTTGTACCGAATAACTCGATTGTATTTACATTCTCTTCTGATTCAGAAAAAGTCGGTGTAGTAGGTGAAATTCCTTTAAAAAGCGGTGAAATCGTATATTTGAATAATGCTTTCTATATAAAAGAAGGAATTTTGTCATTCCCGGCAAATACTGACGGAATTGACCCTTATATTACATTGAGGGCAGAGACAAAAGTCTTTGATGACAGAAATGAAGAAGTTACAATCGGCCTTAAGATCAATCATCAGCGCATAACTGAACTTGCACCAGTCCTTACCGCAACTCCAGCCCGCAGCGAAAAAGAAATCAGCGAGCTTTTGGGCCATTTTGTAAGCGGAAACTCTGAAAATATGGGAACTTTCATGCTTGCAACAGGGGATTTTGCCCTCCAGCTGATGGTTGTTCGAAGAGTTGAAAACGCATTGCGTGATTTCTTTAATTTTGATATACTTTCAATTCGTACAGCCATTGTACAGAATGCCCTTAAACAGACTTTCAGAAAATCTCGTGCAGAAGAAGTTTCTGTCGGTAACTATTTGGATAATACAACTGTTTATATAGGTAAGTACTTCGGCAGTGCATTGTATACTGACTTTATGCTTCGTCTTGTTTATGACAAAAACCGAGTTGCAGATACAACAACCCTCAGAGGTTTGATGTTTAAGCCTGAAATCGGTTTTGAAATGGCATCTCCAATTGGAAATATTCGTGCTTCTCTTGCGCCGGATATCAGCCGTTTGATGCAGCAGCAGCTTGGTATAAATCCTTCTCTGACATTGTCATGGAAGTTCAATTTTTAATTAAAAAAAACGACCATATTTAAAATGAGGTTAATATGTATTCAAAATCTTCTATTAATAAATATATAAAGCTAATTAAAACTTTAGCAGTCGTATTTGCCCTTGCATTTACTTCTTTTGCTTTTGCACAGGAACAGGAAGAAGATGAATACTGGTTCTATACAAAAGAAATTACAAAAATTGAATTTTCCGGATTAAAACACGTAAAAAAAGCTGAACTTGCCGGATTGACTTCATCTTTTATCGGAACAACAGTTCAGGATTCCGTTCAGGAACTTACAGACAGACTTTTTGCACTTGAATTATTCGAAGATATCATTCCTAATGCCAGCCATGATAAAGGTGATGGTGTTATCCTTACATTTGAAGTAACTGAAAAACCGGTTATTTCAAAAATTTCTTTCAGAGGAAATAAAAAAGTAAGAACACCGCCTCTTCGTGATGCAGTTACAATCAAGGCTGATGATATTTTTATTCCTTCTAAAGCACTTCTTGAAACACATGTTCTGCGTAATGTATATCTTGAAAAAGGTTATACAGATGTTCATATTTCTTACAAAACAGAAGAAACAGAAGATGGAATTCATGTAATCTTCCTTATAGCAGAAGGCCGTACAACTGTTATTTCTAAAATTGATTTCAGCGGAAATACTGTATTTAATACCCGTACTCTTAAAAAGCAGCTTAAACTTAAAGAAGTAAATGCTTTTACAGATGGAGCTTTCCAGGAACTTACTCTTGAAGGTGACCGTCAGGCAATCACAAAATACTATCAGGACCGCGGATATATTGATGCTGCAGTTCTTGATGTAACCCGTGAAATCAACTACAACGAAGAAAAAGACCGTGATGAACTTAAAATCACTTTCTATATGCAGGAAGGTGTTCTCTATACTTTTGATTCAATGACTTTTACCGGAAACAAAATTTTTGATACAAAAACTCTTGAATCTAAAGTTACTCTTAAAAAAGGTGAAGTCTTTAACGCAACCAAGTTCCAGGAATCCTTTGCAGCAATTACTGACCTTTATTACGAAAACGGTTATACAGCAAATGGTTTTAATCCTGCAATGAACAAGGATGTGAATACAAAAACTGTTTCATGTACACTTTCAATTACAGAACGCGAACGAAGCCATATCGAAAAAGTTATCATCCGCGGTAATACAAAAACAAAAGAAGATGTAATCCTTCGTGAAATCCCTATCGAAGCCGGTGACGTTTTCTCTAAAGCAAAACTTATTACAGGTCTTAGAAACCTTTATAACCTTCAGTACTTTTCTTCTGTTGTTCCTGACACACAGGCCGGTTCAGAAAATGGTCTTGCAACTGTAATCTTTAATGTAGAAGAACAGATGACAAACTCCGTTGAATTCGGTCTTACATTCAGTGGTGTACAGGATCCTAAAGAAATTCCATTCGCACTTTTTGCAAAATGGTCTAACTCGAATGTAGGTGGTTCAGGGCGTTCAATTTCTGCCAACGGTACAATTTCTTCAAGAGAACAGTCTGTCGGTTTCAGCTATGGACAGAGATGGCTGTTCGGACTTCCTGTTGAATTCAATACAGGACTTTCATTCTCACATTCAAATGCAACTGCTTTAAGAATGAAGCTTCTGGGTGATGGTACAACAAACGTTGAAGATTACTACTTTGAATATGAAGCCTGGACAACTTCCCTTAATACATCAATCGGTCACCGCTGGACAAAAGACTGGGCTACTTTTACAGCAACTGCAGGTCTTACAAATACTTTGCGTTCATATGTTTATGATGACAAGCTTTATACACCTCTTGATACACAGATTCATGAATTTACAAACAAGCTTGGTTTGACAAACTCTGTCTGGGTAAAAGCTTCTCTTGATGGTCGTGATATCAGTTATGACCCTAATATCGGTTATTTTGCAAGCCAGCAGATCGGATGGTATGGTCTTACTCCATGGGAAACAGACTTCTACCTTCGTACAGATACAAAACTTGAAGGATATGTTCCTCTTGTAAATATTCCGTTTACAGACAAATGGTCACTTAAACTTATTCTTGCAGGAATTTCCACATTCTCATTCCAGTGGCCGTCACCAGGTTCAAGTGTAAGTGATTCAAACAAACTTTATCTTGACGGTATGTTCAATGCCCGCGGATGGACAAAGATTTATAATACAGTAAAGGGTAGAGCATTGTGGTCAAACAATCTTGAACTTCGATTCCCGGTAGTTCCTGGCATCGTTGCTATTGACGGATTCTTTGATGCAGCATATGTTGCCCGCACCCCAGAAGATATGTTTACAAATATGAAGGCTTCTAACTGGTACTTCAGTACAGGTCCGGATATCCGAATCCTGCTTCCACAGTTCCCAATGCGTCTTATGTTTGCAAACTGTTTTAAGATTGAAAATAATCAGGTACAATGGTATGATACATGGAAATTCGTATTATCATTCAACCTGGTCAATAAATAAAGGAGAATACAAATGAGTATCAATGTAAAGAAGGCAGTGCTTGTTATTGCAGCAGTGCTTGCAACCGGAACAGCTGCTTTTGCTCAGCAGAACATCACAAACTTTGGTGTTGTTAATACTGACAAAATTTATGAACGCTATTTCGCAAAATCTGGTGCTGTAAAGGCTTACGAAGCAAAGAGAAAAGAAGTACAGAAAGAAATTACAAAACGTACAGCTGAACTTCGTGATCTCAAAGAAAAGAAAGATGCATGCAAAAAAGTAGACGATGAAGAAGGCGTTAAACTTTATGATGCAGAAATCAAGTCTAAAGCTGAATATCTTCGCGATTATACAAGTGCAAAAAATCTTGAACTTAAGAATATGAAAGACAGCCTCGCAGCTTCAAATGAATTCTATTCAAAACTCAGACGTACAATTCGCCGTGTAGCAGAAAACGAAGGACTTTCAATGGTTGTAAGCCTTTCAGATGATGCTATCGTATGGTACAGCGTTACAGTCGATATTACTGATAAAGTAATTCGCGAACTGGATAAATAATTCTATGTCGGAAACTATGCACATGACTCCTATGATGGAGCAGTATGTAGCAGTAAAAAAACAGCATCCTGATGAAGTTCTATTTTTTCGCCTCGGCGATTTTTATGAAATGTTTGATGAGGATGCTGTTGAAGTTTCCCGACTTTTAAATCTTACCTTAACACACCGCGCACAGAATCAGATGTGCGGTATTCCTTATCACGCAAGTAAAGTTTATATTGCCCGACTTTTAAGGCTTGGCAAAAAAATTGCAATCTGTGAACAGGTTGGAGAAATTTCTCCTGCAGGTGGACTTACTCAGCGTAAAGTTACACAACTCATTACACCAGGAACAGCCCTGGAATCTGAATATCAGGACGCAGGTCAGAATAACTTTCTTGCAAGTCTTTGTGTTACACATGGGCAGGCTGCTTTTGCATTTGTTGATGTAACTACTTCTGAATTCAAGGCTACAAGCTGGCCTGCAAGCCAGATGGATCAGTACTTTGCAAAGGAACTTGAGCGTTCTCAGCCAAAAGAATTCCTTTTGCCTTTGTCCCTTAAAGAAAATCCTGTAATCAAAGAAACTCTTTTGCAGAATCAGAATATCTGTGTTTCATATTATCCTGACTGGCATTTTAATGCAGATACATCTTTTGAAAAACTTACCAGTCAGTTTGGTACTGCAAACCTTAAATCATTCAATCTTGATAAACAGAATCCTGAAATTGTACCTGCAGGCTTTTTGATTGAATACCTTGAAAAAACTACAAATACAGTTTTAACCCATATAAAAAATTTAAGTGTTTATCATGACAGTGATTTTGTAATCATTGATGAATCAACACAAAAAAATCTTGAAATAACCAGAAACTTGCGCGATTCAAGCATTCATTATTCTCTGCTTGAATGCGTAAATTATACACTTACAGCAATGGGTAGCCGTACCCTTAGAACATTCCTTGTAAATCCGCTGTGCAAGGTTGATAAAATTAAATCCCGTCAGGATCATGTTGAATTTTTTGTAAACAATAATGAAGTCCTTGAAAATGTCAGAGCTGAACTTTCTAAGATTCTTGACATCGAACGCCTTGCCGGAAGAATTGCAATGGAAAAGGCTCATGCAAAAGATCTTCAGGCTTTAAGGTTCAGTCTTGAATCCTGGATCAGTGCATGTAAACATTTAAAAGGTACCTGTCTTGAATTTGCTGATTTGAAAAATGCTCTTTTTATTGCAGACCTTATCGAAAAATCCATTCATGAAGATCCTGCAACTTCTTTGACAGAAGGCCGTCTTATTAAAAAAGGCTGGTCAAGTGAACTTGATCATTACCATGAAGTTCAGGCAAACTTTAATAAAATTCTCGAAGACTACCTTGAAGAAGAAAAACAGAATACCGGAATTTCAAACCTTAAAATTAAAAGCAATAACAATGCCGGATATTTTATTGAAGTAACAAAAGGTAAGCTTTCTTCTGTTCCACCTCATTTTATTATCCGTCGCTCAATGATGAATGCAGACCGTTATACTACAGAACGCCTGCAGTCTCTTGAACAGGAACTTAATAATGCTGCCTCAAAGATTCTCGAAACTGAAAGAGATCTTTTTATTGAAATCCGCACAAAGCTTTGCGAATATATTGACTACCTTATGAACTTAAGTCATGCAATCGCTTACATCGATACAATAAGCTGTTTTGCTCATGCTGCAGTTCTTAATCAGTGGACAAAACCTGAGCTTGATGATTCAGGAGATTATTTTGTAGAAGGCGGCCGTCATCCGGTTGTAGAAAAATATCTTCCAAAAGGTGAATTTGTAAGCAATGACCTTGATATTTCTTCTTCTGATAAAGATAAGAAATCTTTTGCATTGATTACAGGTCCTAACATGGCAGGTAAATCTACTTATTTAAGACAGAATGCGTTGATTGCTCTGCTTGCACAGACCGGTTCATTTGTACCGGCAGATAAAGTCCGTCTTGGTGTCATTGATAGAATTTTCTGCAGGGTAGGTGCCAGTGATAATCTTGCCAGAGGCGAATCAACTTTCCTTGTAGAAATGTCGGAAACTGCCCGCATCCTGAAATCTGCAACAAAGGCTTCTCTTGTAATTATGGACGAAGTTGGCCGCGGTACTTCAACAGAAGACGGACTTTCAATTGCACAGGCCGTTTCAGAACATCTTTTAAATTCAGTAAAATGCCGTACATTGTTTGCAACTCATTATCATGAACTTACCCGCATGAATAATGATAACCTGCAGTTTTTATGCATGAGCGTAAAAGAAGAAGCAGGAACTGTTGTATTCCTTCGAAAAGTAATTTATGGATCAGAAGCAAATTCATATGGTATTCATGTTGCCCGCCTTGCAGGTGTTCCTGACAGTGTAATTGACAGGGCAAGAATTCTTCTTGAAGAAATTCAAAGCCGTGCAGAAACTGCAGGTAATGAAACAGATAAAAAAACTGAAAAACCTGCTGCTAAAAAAGTTAAGGAAGAACCTGTAAAATTTGTAACTCCAGGTCTTTTCAGCGATGAAGAAATTATTCTTGACGAAATCCTAAGCTGTGATCTTGATAACATCACTCCGATGAATGCACACAATTTAATTTCACGCTGGAAAAAAACACTTCTTACAAAATAATTTTCGAGAATATTCTGTTACGGATAGGGATTAATTCCAGACATAAAAATACTACCAGTCAGAAAAAGGCTTGCAAATTCTTTTAAAAAATTCCCAAAAACTGTGAATTTTTTTACAACTAATCTGTATGAACAGATGTATGAAATTCAACTTTCTGTTAAGGGCTTTATCTTATTTGACTTGCCGATGTGATTGTGTGCGGTGTTCCTCTTTTGCACTTGTTGTTCCATTATGCGATGATTGTGTAAAGTTTTTATACGATTATCCCCAGTTCGTGTTCTCCAAACGATGTAAGTACTGTGGAAAAATTCTTATCAGTGAAGTTGAAGTCTGCAGCGAATGCAGGCAGTCACCGGTTTTTAAATATGTTGACTGCATGTATCCGCTGCATTCATACAATTTATGGAAAAAAGACCTGATGTTCAAATGGAAAAAGGAGAATTTCAGGAATCTTTCATATGTTTTTGCTGATGTGATTGATCAATTTATAAAAAATCAATTATCCGGCAGTAAAGAAGAACTTTTTCTTGTTCCGGTTCCTCCACGGCCTAAAAAACTTGTCAAAAAAGGCTGGGATCAGATAAATGATCTTGCTGATATTCTGTCAAAAAAATACAAAGTTCTTAAAATCCTTGAAAGAACCGGTGAAGGTGAACAGAAAAAGCTTTCAAAACAGGAGCGTCTTGGAACGCAGGAGGTAGCCTATAGGTTAAAGGAAAATGTCAGTCAGATTCCAGAAAGCGTAATTCTTCTGGATGATGTAGTTACAACTGGAGCAACTCTTGAAAAATGTGCCGGGATTCTTAAAGAAAATGGAGTAAAAAAGGTCACTGCGATTGCTTTATTCAGGGTAGAATAATGCACTGGGATTGAAGAATATTATTGCAAAATAAAGATTTTCGGTTTATTATATAAAGATAGAATGAAAATTAGAGAGATTTTGCATTTTCTATCGGAGGAATTATGGCAGCAATAGATTCACAGTGTCAGTTAGTTACTTTTCAGCTTGGTGATGAACTTTACGGCGTTGATATTATGGACGTTAAGGAAATCGTAAGGATTCAGGCTGTCAGACCTATTCCTAATGCTCCTTATTATGTCGAAGGAATCTTCAATCTTCGTAAAGAAATTATTCCTGTTATAAATCTTCATAAAAGATTCAGACTTAAGAAAGCCGAAATTGACGAATCAAATGAATTTGACGGCGGCTTTATTATTCTTAATATTGATGGCAATAAAATCGGTATTATCATCGACCGTATTGCCAGAGTAGTTTCAGTAAACAGAGAAGACGTTAAAGCACCACCACAGATGCTTAGTGGTATCGGTACTGAATACATTTCGGGCGTTATCCGTCAGGAAGATTCAGGCTACCTTATCATGCTTGACATCCGCAGACTCTTCAGCGGAAAAGAACTTCAGAAAATTATTGAAATGAAATAATCAAAATATTTCAAGGTAAAAAATGATACAGACATTCAGTTCTACTATTCGCAGAAAAGAAATGGACGCGGTATTAACCTGTATGGTTGACGAAAAAATTGGTCCAGGGGAAATTAATACGCGTCTTATTCAGGCTGTAAAGGAATTTTTTGGAGTAAGCGGTGCAATCGCACTTCGAAGTCCTGATACAGCTTTGGTTTATGCTATTAAAGCCTGTTCAATTGAAGATAATTCCAAGGTAATGGTCAGTGCTCTTGCACCGGCATGGCATCTTGCGGCTGTTGTTCAGGCAGGATATACACCTTTAATTCTTGATGTTGATTCAACTACAAGCTGTGTAACACCTGCTATTATAGAAGAAGGAATTAAAAACGGTGGACGCCTTCTGGTTCTTCATGAATCTATGGGTATTCTTCCGGACTTTGAAGGAATTGCTGCTCTTGGAATTCCAGTAGTAGAAGATATTTCTCAAAGTGCAGGTAGTTTTATTCCTGAAAATCTTGAAGAAGTTTCAAAAGCTCCTGAAGGAACAGCTGTAGAAGTCAAAGGCAAAAAGGCTGGAAACTTTGGTTTGTTCGCTGTGTGCGGTCTTGAAGAACATGATGTAATTACTTCTGGCGGCGGAGCACTTTTGATGGCTGGTGGAAGAAAAGAATGGCCTGTTCTTAAACATGTATGTTCAGATATTGCAGGTACTCAGATTCTTCCGGATATTAACTGTGCCCTTGCTTTGACTCAGGTAAAGGAATTCAAGCGCAACGAAACTGTTCGTAAAGAAATCTATAATCTTTTTGCAAGAATGATTATGGCCGGAAAAAACCGTACTTTCGTAAGGGAAGCAGAATATGCTTCTACTGCATGGTCGTTCCCGCTTGTTTTGAACAGTGGTTTTAAAGACGTAAAGCAGTACACTGCAAAAAAAGATATCGAAATTACTCTTGCTTTTGAAAACAGCATTATTGGTGTTCTTGAGAAAGCTAAGGAAAATCTTATAGAAGGGCAGGAAGTTGCAATGTATGATTATTCGGCATGTCATAATGCAAAAGCATTGTATCTTCGTACTGCGTTGTTCCCGTTGTATCCGCGTCTTGCAAAGTCGCAGATTGATAAAATTTCAAAAGTTCTTGGTACATTACCATAATAGTTTTTAGTCATGAAAAAATGTCTTATTATTGTTAATACTCATAAGATGGAATCTCAGGCTCTTTCTGGTAAGATAAGAGATTTTCTTAAAGGCAATGGTATAGACTCTGATATTCTTGAATTTAATGGCTTTAAGACTGACTATCCTTTTGAAGGTTATGATTTTGTCATAACTTTAGGTGGTGATGGAACTGTATTGTATGCGTGCCGTGGATGTGCGCCTCTTGAGATTCCTGTTTTTCCTGTAAACCTTGGTGAGTTTGGATTTATAGCAGGTATTTCGAAAGAACAGTGGAAACAGACCATGGAACAGTTTCTGGCCGGGAATATTCCCGTTCAAAAGCGTACAATGCTTGAAGCAACCGTATACAGACAGAACAAAGAAATTTTAAGATGCAGCTGTCTCAATGATATTTTGATCAGTGTAAATACACCTAATAAAACCATGGTAATGGATTTGAGTCTTGATATGAGTTCGCTTGGGCGGGTCAAAGCAGACGGAATTATTGTTGCAACTCCAACCGGTTCAACAGCTTATTCTGCTTCTGCTGGCGGTCCAATTGCCGATCCTGCTTTGGATGCGATGGTATTGACTCCTGTAAATCCGTTCTCACTTTCTATGCGTCCGTTAGTCCTGAATGCAAAGGCAGAACTTACGGCTACGATTATTCCGTCGCGGTCAAATGACATTATTTTGTGTGCAGACGGACAAAAGCCTTACGATATTTTACCTTATGATGCTGTAAAAATAACAATGTCCCGTAATAAGGCCTTACTTATTGGTTCTACTGCGGCAGGTTTTTATAATGCATTACAGACTAAATTAAACTGGTCGGGAGGACCTCATGCTTGAAGACCTTTCCATAAAAAATTTTGCTTTGATCGAAAGCGTAAATATAGAATTCAATAAAGGATTTACTGTTCTTTCAGGTGAAACTGGTGCCGGTAAATCAATTCTTATCGGTGCATTGTCGTTTTTGCTTGGCGGAAAAGCTACCGTTGATCAGATTCGTGCAGGTACAACAGAAGCCAGTGTTTCAGGAACTTTTCTGCTTCCTCCTGAATCTCCTCTTGATAAGGTTACACAGGAACAGGAAGATGGAGAAGCTGAAGCAAAAACTGCCCGCGGATGGCTTAATATTCATGGAATCGAAAGTGAAGATGACAGGGTTTTAATCCGCAGAATAATCCGCGACAACGGAAAGACAGCAAGCTGGATTTGTGGTCAGCCTGTTACTAAGGCCGATCTTGCTTCATTCTGTCTTTTTCTGGTTGATATTCATGGTCAGCATGAACATCAGTCACTGATGAAAGTAAGTGAACACCGTAAATATCTTGATTCTTATGCCGGACTTACAGAAACTGTTGCAGCGTTTACTGATTTGTACACAACTCTTGTTGCTAAACGCCGTGAACTTGATTCAATTAATACTTCCGGAAAAGAACGCAAGGATCGTATTGATCTGCTTGAATTTTCAATTAAAGAAATTACTGATGCAAAACTCAAGCCTGATGAAGATGTTGAACTTGAAGCTGAAGAAAGCCGTTTGAGTTCTTTTGAAAAATTGTATTCAGAAACAGAAACTTTATGCGAACTTCTGTCTACCGGGCAGGATGGTTCCATTGCAAGTTTAATGAAAAAACTCAAGGTTTCTTCTGACAGGGCTTTTGAACTTGATTCAAGTCTTAAAGACATCAACAGCCGTATCGAAAATCTGTTTTATGAAACAACGGATTTAAGTGAAGAAATCAAGAATTATTCACGCTCCCTTGTTTTTGATCCGGAACGGCTTGCTTTTGTACAGGAAAGACTGAGTCTCATTTATAACCTGAAAAAGAAATATGCTTCCAGCGTAAACGCGCCGTTAAAAGAAGTTTTTGTATATCTTGAAAATTCACAGAAAGAACTGGATAAGCTTTCTAATTCTTCTCTTGATATGGAAACACTTAAGAAAGAAGTAAGTGCACTTGAAAAAGAAGTTTATACAAAAGCAAAAGATATCAGTGCAAAGCGTTTTGCTGTAAGCCAGAAAATGTCTGCTTTTGTTCAGGATATTCTGTCTAAACTTGGAATGAAAGATACACGCTTTAGTGTAAGCATTATGGAAAAACAGGGTGATCAGGTTACTCAAAAATGCGGACCTTATGGAATGGATAATATCGAATTCCTTATAAGCGTAAATCCTGGAAGTCCTCTTTTGCCTCTTGCAAAAATTGCCTCAGGCGGTGAATTAAGCCGTGTAATGCTTTCGTTAAAGACAGTTTTTGCTGAATCAGACAGTGTTGAAACAATGATTTTTGACGAAATTGATACAGGTATCGGTGGTGAAGTTGCTGTCAGCGTTGGTGAACACATCAAGAATATTGCTAAAAAACGTCAGGTTTTATGTATTACACATCTAGCGAGTATCGCAGTTTATGCCGATAATCAGATTAAGATACAGAAGGGCGTGAATAACCAGGTAACAAGTACACAGGTTAGTCCAATTGAAGGCGAAGAAAGGGTTAAAGAAATTGCCCGTATGCTTTCAGGTGACACAACAAGTGAAGCTTCTCTGGAACATGCCCGATCAATGCTTAAAAATTGTTAGCGTAATTAACTGGAGTAAAGCATGGCAAAAATTACAGAAGAAGACAGACAGGCATTTAACAAAGAATCTGGTAAATACAGAGACAAAATCGCAGCAGCCCTTGAACAGGAGAAGAACATGCTTTCTGTCATGAAGTCAGGATCTGCTGGAGTTGAATACCAGAAACTTATTCTTGCAGAAGACATGGTTACTGTTGCTTCTTATTATATTGCCATCAATTCATGTTCACTTAAAATCATGGATATCAAGAATAATGATGCTTTGAATGATGCCCGTAAAATGCTTTATAAATCCATCATTTATCTTGAAGAAGTAGTTACAAATGTTACTAACTGTGCTTATGCTGATTTAACAGACAGACAGGAATTGATTGTAAATACTCCAATTGAAAAACGCTATAATCTTGTAAAAAAGCTTGGTCTTACAATTCAAATGGTTATTGACGGTTTTGGTGACAACAGTAAATGGAAATGGTCGTTTGTAGAATTACAGGGCCGTTTTGCTACTGTTGCCAAAAACCTTATTGATATGAAAACTGCAGTCCGCGATTATTTTGATCCGAATGCTTCAAGTTATGATACTACTGTTATGTACATCAGAGTAATTAAAAAACTTCTTGAAGATTCAGCAAATGCATATCGCGATAAATACGAACTTTCTTCCCGCCGATTTGATGATATGACGGCAGCCATCAACTATCTTCTTGCATTAAGACGCATTGCAATTTCCATGGGTTCTTCTGATGAAGCAGAAGAAATCAAGAAAAAGGCAGTTGTCTGGAAAGATAAAATGGAAGCTGACCGTAAATCAGGTAAAAGTAACTAATTTTTCAATAATATTGTCTAATATCCTCCAAATGAGTATAATTAGAATACATTTATTACGATTGTATTTTAATTTTTATGGAGGCAATTCCAATGAAAAAACTCGGTTTATTGATTCTTGCTGCTCTCATGATCACATCTTGTGGTGGAAACAAAGCAGCTAAAGCTTCAAAAACAACAGTAAAACTTGTTACTGATGCTACAGGTATCGATGACAAATCATTCAATGCAGCTGCATGGCGCGGTATTCTTGACTTCTATGGTGAAGCAGATGCTAAAAGCCGTGGTACACTTTACGATGTAGTTACATGTGCTACACAGGATATGTATATTCCTACACTCAAACAGCTTGCTGATGAAGAACCAGACCTCATTATTGCAACAGGATTTACATTTGCTGATGCAATGGGTGAAGTTGCAGCTGAATATCCTAACCAGAAATTCGCTATTATCGATGTTGACTGGGTAGCAGCTCCAAACGTAATGCAGTTCATGTTCCACGAAGAAGAAGGTTCTTACCTCGTAGGTGTTGCTGCAGCTCTTCAGGCAAAAGAAGAAGGTGTTTCTAATCCTAAATTCGGATTTATCGGTGGTGTTCCAGGTGCAACAATCACAAAATTCGAAATCGGTTATATTCAGGGTATCAAATCAGTATTCCCTAATGCAGAAGTTGTAGATTACTACGCTAACGACTGGGGTAAACCAGAACTTGCTAAAACACAGGCAAAAAGCTGGTTTGACCAGGGTGTATATGCAATCTTCTCTGCTGCTGGTGGTACAGGAAACGGTACAATCGCACAGGCTAAAGAAATGCAGCTCAAAGGAAAGAAAGTTTGGGCTATCGGTGTAGACTCTGACCAGTACGCTGACGGTATCTATACAGACGGAAAATCTGCAGTTCTTACATCTATGATTAAGAGTGTAGAAACAGCTACAAAACTTGCTCTTGAAGCAGTTGACGGCGGAAAATTCGAAGGTAAAGTTGTAACACTTGCTCTTAAAGACAATGGTGTTTCTTACTCTGCTGCAAATGATGAACTTGCTGCATCTGTTAAAGAAGAACTCAAAAAAGTTCAGGCTGACATCATTTCTGGTAAAGTAAAAGTAATGGGAACTTACAAAGAAGCTCTCGAAGCTGGAATCGCTCCAGAAGGCCTTGGTGCTAAAGACAACTAATTAAGGTTGTTCAATACAGGGATTCCTTTATAAGGGACCCCTGTATTTTATTTTTAAACCCATTTTATAAATTCAGGAATTTTTCATGGCTGGTGAAGAAAATGAATATGCAATCGAAATGGTAGGAATTACAAAAAAATTCCCCGGAGTAGTTGCTAACGATAACGTAACTCTTAAAGTTAAAAAGAATGAAGTACTTGCCCTTTTAGGTGAAAACGGAGCAGGTAAGTCAACTCTTATGTCTGTTCTTTTTGGTTCTTATGATCCTGATGCGGGATATATTAAGATTAATGGCAGACAGGTTAAAATTAAAAATCCTAACGATGCTACAGCTTTGGGTATCGGAATGGTACACCAGCATTTTAAACTTGTAAGAAATTATACAGTAACAGAAAATATCGTTCTTGGTATGGAAAGTACCAGCCGTTTTGGTCTTCTTGATTTAAAGACTTCACGACAGAAAGTAAAAGAACTTTCTGAAAAATATCATCTTAACGTTAATCCAGACGAAAAAATCGAAGACATTACAGTAGGTATGCAGCAGCGTGTTGAAATCCTTAAAGTTTTGTACCGCAATGCTGACATTATTATTCTTGATGAACCTACTGCCGTTCTTACACCTCAGGAAATCGATGAACTTATGGAAATTATCCGTAAGCTTAAGGCTGAAGGTAAGACAATAATTCTTATTACACATAAATTAAAAGAAATCAAAGCAGTTGCCCAGCGCTGTACAATTTTGCGCCGTGGTAAATATATTGATACTGTTGATGTAGATAAAGTAACAGAAGACGAACTTGCACAGCTGATGGTTGGTCGTTCTGTAAATTTGAATATAAATAAAAAACCATGCAATCCGGGAGAAGTGATTCTCAAAGTTGAAAATCTTACTGTAAACAATACCCGCGGATTAAAGGCTGTTGATAATCTTAGCCTTGAAGTTCGAAGCGGAGAAATTCTTGGTATTGCAGGTGTTGACGGAAACGGACAGAAAGAACTGATTTATGCAATTACAGGGCTTTGTGAAATCGAAAGCGGTACAATTCAGATTAACGGCAGACATGTTGAAAATATGACAATCCGTCAGAGAATTCATGAAGGCCTTGCACATGTTCCGGAAGACAGACATCTTCATGGCCTTGTTAATGATTTTAACGTTGCAGAAAACTCTGGCCTTAAAACCTATCATAATTTAAAAATCAGTCCACTTAATTTGCTGATTGATAAAATTACAATGCACAACATGGGTGAAAATTATATCCAGAATTTTGATATTCGTGCAGGAGAGGGGGCTCTTACAACTGCAGGAAGTATGTCTGGCGGTAATCAGCAGAAACTCATCATTGCAAGAGAAATCGGGCTTGGTTCAAAACTTATTATTTTCTGTCAGCCAACCCGCGGACTTGATGTCGGTGCAATCGAATATATCCGTAAGAGAATTGTTGAAGAACGTGATAAGGGTGTTGCAGTTCTTCTTGTTTCCTACGAACTTGATGAAATCATGAATCTCTGTGACAGAATTGCAACTATTTCAGGCGGACGAATTGTCGGTATTTCCAATGCAGGTGAAGTTACAGAAAAAGAAATCGGTCTTATGATGGCCGGTGAAACTTTAGGTTCAAAAGAGGAATCTGTATGACAACTGAAAATAAAGCATTAAATAAAAAGAAATCATTTCTTGATATTATGATTCATAACGAGGTTGCGCTTTCTGTTCTTGTTATTTTACTTGGATTTTTAGTTGCTACCATTCTTGTTGCATTGATCGGGAAAAATCCTGTAGGTATTTATAAGACCATCATTCAGATTATGACAGGTTATAATTTCAAGAAAGGAAATTTTAATATCCGTTACGTCGGTGACTGGTTTGCATATTCTATGCCAATGATTCTCTGCGGATTTTCAATGGCATTTGCATATAAAGCTGGACTTTTTAATGTCGGTGGTGAAGGTCAGTACATTGTAGGCCTAACTGTAGCACAGCTTGTTGCATGTACATTTCCGCAGATTCCTGTTGTTCATACTGCTGTTGCAGTTTTGCTTGCTGTTATTGCTGCAAGTATCTGGGGTGGAGTAGTCGGATTCCTTAAAGCAAAGTTTGAAGTTTCAGAAGTTGTTTCTACAATTATGATGAACTACATTGCATTGTATCTTTCAAGAATTGTTACTATGGCTATTCCTGGAACAAATACATATAAGACTGTGAACTTTCCTGCAACATGTAATCTTCATTCGGATTTTCTGTATTCAATTACAAACAAGTCAATGCTAGGGTCCGGAATCTTTCTTACAATAATTGCAATTTTTGTTTACTGGATTTTGATGGATAAAACAAAATTCGGTTATGCACTTAGAGCTACTGGTTTTAATAAAGATGCTGCCCGCTGTTCTGGAATTCCGGTTGTTAATACCATTGTAGGCGGCATGTCTGTGGCCGGAGCATTTGCAGGTCTTGCGGGTGCAATCGTTGCATTAGGTGCATTCAGTTATGGTCGTGTTCTTTCTGGAATGGATAACTACGGTTTTACTGGAATGGCTGTTGCACTTGTAGGAAACTGTTCTGCAATTGGAACAACTCTTGCCGGAATGTTCTTTGGGCTTTTGTCAGCAGGTCAGACTTTGATGCAGTCATACGGAATCCCAAAAGAAATTGTATATCTTATTCAGGGTCTTGTTGTTGTATTCATTGCACTTAAAACAGGTTATAAACTGTTCTTCTCAAATATCAAAAAACGAAGAGAAGAAAAACTTCTTAATTCTATGAATCAAAAGGAAGGTAAATAATGTCACAGCTGATTTCTTCTTTATCTTCAATTTTTATGATTATCGCACCGATTTTGATAACTGCAGTCGGTGGAATGATTTGTGAGCGTTCAGGTGTTGTAAATATTGCACTTGAAGGTTTGATGAGTATTGGTGCATTTACTGCTGCTACAATTCATGTGCTTATGGAAAGTGCTGGTTTTGGTTCGTGGGATATCATTATTGCGCTTTTAGGTGCTGCTGTAATTTCCTGTATTTTTACTGTGATTCATGCTTATTCTGCAATCACTTTGAATGCGGACCAGACAATTTCTGGAACTGGTCTTAACCTTCTTGCAACTGGTGTGACACTTTTTGCAAGCCAGATTATTTTTCATGCTGACAGAACTCAGCCTTTCCAGATTGGTATGCTTACTTTACCAAGCGGATTTTATCCGACTTTCTATATTGCAATTGCGGTTGTTTTTGCAAGCTGGTTTATGATGTATAAAACAAGACTTGGTTTAAGACTGCGTGCCTGTGGTGAACATCCTGATGCCTGTGCTTCTGTAGGTATCAATGTAATCGGTATCCGTTATTTTGCAACTTTGCTTTCAGGATTTTTAGCTGGTCTTGCAGGCGGTTGTCTTGTTCTTACTAATACAATTCAATATACAGCAAACACTGTAAACGGTGCAGGATTTATTGCTCTTGCTGCGGTTGCATTCGGTCGCTGGAAGCCAAAAGGCGTTACTTTATCTTCAAGCCTTTTTGGTGTTTCTCTTGCGCTTTCTGTAATTGCTAAAGATATTTTCCCTGGAATCAATAAAATTCTTCCATCTGAATTTTTCAACATTTTGCCTTATGTAATTACACTTCTGGCTCTTGTTATTTTCTCAGGAAAGAACTATGCACCAGCTGCAGACGGTAAACCATATGTTAAGGGTGCTTCCTGATGATTGATTCAAAACTTATCCTGAAAATTTTCGAAGCCTTTTCCATTGAACGCTGGAACGATCTTATAAGACCATTCGATCTTCAGGAAATGGATAAGGCTGCAGAGAAAATGGTTCTTGCTTTTATTCTTGGAAAATTTGAAGAGAACGAAGGCAAGACCATTAACTGGAATTATATAATTAATGCCTCATTTTTTGATCTTTTAAAAAAGATTGCTTTGTGCGACATAAAGGCTCCGGTACAGGATTTGATCAAACAGGAATATCCTGCAGAATTTATGCGTCTTAATGAATGGGTATTAAATCAGTACCGAAATCTCATTAAAGATGATGAACTTTTTTCTGCATTTACAATTTATATCGGGCAGAAAGCAGGCTCAATTCCAATTTCTGAAAAAGACCGTCATACTCATCATGTTTATCAGGCTGCTCATAAATATTCAACTTATCGCGAACTTGAAATGATTAAGCCTGTCAATGAACCTTTACGTTATTCAAAAATCGAAAGTGAACTTAATAAAGAAATTCAGCCATATATGGATCTTAAAGGATTGCAGCTTTTAATGACTAAACAGCGTCCATATGAATTTCTTTTGAAAGTTGAACAGCTTCGTTTTCAGCGCAGATGGAATCAGACTCCGCGTCTTCCAAATACAAGTGTTCTTGGTCACAGTTATTTTGTTGCTGTTCTTACATATCTTCTTTCAAGAACTGTTAACGAAAAATATTGTGATAAACGAATTTACAATAATTTTTTCTGCGGACTTTTCCATGATCTTCCGGAAGCTGTAACTCGTGATATTATCAGTCCTGTAAAACAGGCTACTCAGGAACTTCCTGTAATTGTAAAGCATATCGAAGACGAAATCGTAAATAAAGAACTTGTTCCTCTTATGGAGGATTTTTATAAAGAAGAACTTGAATATTTTACCAACGACGAATTTGAAAACCGAATATCAGTTAACGGCAAAATGCAGGTCGTTGAATATGAAGAATTAAATTCAAAATACAATAATAAAAAATATAATCCTGTTGACGGTAAGTTGATTCGCCTTGCAGATCATGCATCAGCGCTTCTTGAAGCAGATATTTCAATCAAGCACGGTGTTACAAGTACACATCTTGAAGGCGGAAGAACCAATACTCTTTCAATCTACCCTGAAGGAAAAATCGTAAACGGTATTGATGCCCACGAACTTTTTGCATCAATAACCTGATAGCTGGAGTTTATTTATGAATACTGACAGAAAAAGCGGAATTTTATTTCACCCGACTTCAATTTCCGGTACACCAGGAATTGGTACCATCGGAAAAAACGCATACACTTTTGTTGACTGGTTAAAAAAATCAAAACAGTCTTTGTGGCAGATTCTTCCATTGGGACCAACTGGTTATGGGGATTCTCCATATCAGAGCTTTTCAACTTTTGCAGGAAATCCTCTGCTTATTGACCTTGATCTTCTTGTAGAAACAAAAAAGGCAGATGCAAATGATATCGTTCCTCCTGATTATATAAAAAATGAAGGACCGGTTGATTTTGGAAGCGTTGTATGGTGGAAGGTTCCTGTTCTTAATAAATGTGCTTTATACTTTCTTGAAAACTGTACAAAACAAGACCGCGATGCTTATGAAGCTTTTAAAAATGATAATGCTGCATGGCTTGATAATTATGCTAATTTTATGAGCATTAAAAACTTCTATGATAGCAAAGCTAAAGAAGAAGGCATTGACGGCATTAAACAGGTCTGGTTTAATTACTGGCCAAAAGAACTTGCTTCTTGCGATCCTGCTGCTGTTTCAAAGTGGAATAAAGATAACAGCAAAGATATAGAAGTTATTAAAGTAATTCAGTTTTTCTTTTTTGATCAGTGGAAAAATCTTAAAGCTTATGCCAATGAAAATGGAATTTCGATTATTGGTGATATTCCGATTTTTGTTGCTGCTGATTCTGCTGATGTATGGGCAAATCAGAATATGTTCCAGCTTGAAAAAGGCGGCGTTCCAAAAGCTGTAGCTGGAGTTCCACCTGATTATTTCAGCGCTACCGGACAGCTCTGGGGAAATCCATTGTATGACTGGGATGCAATTAAAAAGACTGATTATTACTGGTGGATCTGTCGTATCAAGAACTGCCTTAAACTTGTAGATTATGTCCGCATCGATCACTTCAGAGGTTTCCAGGCATACTGGTCTGTTCCGTTTGGTAACAAAACTGCAATCGAAGGTGAATGGATAAACGGCCCTGATCATGATCTTTTTACTGCAATTAAAAATGAACTTGGAACTATTCCTATTATTGCAGAAGATCTTGGACTTATTACAGATGAAGTAAAACAGCTGCGTGATGATTTTAACTTCCCTGGAATGAAGGTTCTGCAGTTTGCTTTTGATCCTAACGAAGCTGGTCATGACGGAATGATAAATGCATTCCTGCCTCATATGTATCCACAGAATTGTATCGCATACACAGGTACTCATGATAATGATACAATGCAGGGCTGGCTTGATAAAGCAACTGATGAATCAGTAACTCTTGTTGCAAAATATATTCTTGGTCGTGAAATTTCTTCAAAAGAAGCCCGCGCATTGTGTAATGATAAAGCTTTGTGTCCGCTTCTTATAAAAACCGCAATGGCTTCCAGTGCTAATATGACTGTGTTCCCATTGCAGGATGTTTTTGCTGTAGGAAGTGAAGGCCGCATGAATGAACCAAGTACAACAGGAAAAAACTGGAAATGGCGTTTTGACCTTAATCAGCTGTCAGATGAAAAAGCAGAAGAACTTGCATTCCTTTCTGAAATGTATGGAAGAAATTTTTAATTTTTGATTTTAGTGCAGAAAAATAAAATTATGAAAAAGTGGAAAATGTATCTTGAGTTATATGTAACTTTCTTTAAGATTGGACTTGTAACTTTTGGCGGCGGAATTGCGATGCTTCCGATTCTTGAACGGGAACTTGTTAATAAAAAGAAATGGATTACAAGCGAAGAAATTCTTGATTATTTTGCAATCGGTCAGACAACTCCAGGAATTATCGCCGTAAATACAGCAACTTTTGTTGGTTATAAACATGCAAAAGATTTAGGCGGAATTATAGCAACACTTGGAGTAATTTCTCCTTCGTTGATAATTATTACACTCCTTGCTGCACTTGTAGACAGCATAGAACAGATAACCTGGGCTAAAAAAGCTTTGCAGGGAATTAATGTTGCTGTAGCTGCAAACTTAACTTATGCGTTTATTAATTTTGCAAAAAAGTCAGTAAAAAATATTGCAGGTGTTATAATTTTAATTGTCTGCTTTTCATTGATTTATTTTTTTCATGCACCGGCAGGAATTATAATTCCCTGTGCAGCTTTAATTGGAATTGCACAGTATTTCATCACAAAACATAAACAGAAAAAATCAGCTGCTTCAGATAATAAGGAGGATATTCAATGAATGATCTTCCTTCTTTACTTCAACTGTTTTTAATTTTCTTTTATATCGGATTTTTTACTATCGGCGGAGGACTTGTTGCAATTACACTCATGCAGCAGCAGATAGTTGAACGAGGCTGGATTACACCAGATCAGTTTTATAATATGGTTGCAATTTCTGAAAGTACACCAGGTCCAATTGGTATCAATATGGCAACTTATGTCGGAAATCATTTTTATGGAATTCCTGGCGGAGTAATTGCAACATTTGCAGAAGTTCTTCCTTCGTTAATCTGTATCTTAATCATTGCCAGGATCATCCTTAAGTTTAAGGAGAGTGCTCTGGTTAAAGCAGCTTTTACAACTTTAAGACCTGCTTCCACCGGATTAATTCTTGTAGCCGCAGTGAATGTAATTACTCTTGTGCTTTTAAATAAGAATATTACAATTGCAGGTTCCGCAGAAGGTCTTATAAATATTTACGCAATAAATACCGCAAACTGCATTTTCTATGCACTTTGTGTTGCTTCACTTTTTATCTTTAAACTTCATCCGGTTATTTTGATAATTGCCGGTGCAGTTTTTGGAGTGATTTTTTTATAAAAGGGTGGTATAATTTAAATTATGAGTACACATATTAACGCACCAAAAGGTGCAATTGCCGATGCAGTTCTTTTGCCGGGAGATCCTCTCAGAGCAAAATTTATTGCTGAAAATTTTCTTGAAAACGCTGAATGCTATAACACTGTCCGCAATATGTTCGGGTATACAGGAACTTACAAAGGTAAAAGAGTATCAGTTCAGGGAACAGGTATGGGACAGCCGTCTATTTCAATTTATGTAAACGAACTTTTTAATGAATATGATGTTCAGAAAGCCATTCGTATCGGGACCTGTGGTTCAATTGACGAAAATCTTCGTTGCCGCGATACACTTATTGTAAATGCAGCATGTTCAGATTCCAGTCTTATTACACAGCGATTCGGTTCCCTTCATTTTGCGCCAAGTGCCGATTTTGATCTTTTGTATAAAGCATACGAAAATGCAAAAAAACTTGGAATTAAAGCTGTTGTAGCACCATGTATTTCATCTGACCTTTTTTATGATGATAATGAAAACTGGCGTATCTGGAAGGAATACGGCGTAAAAGGCGTAGAAATGGAAGCCGCAGAACTTTTTACACTTGCAGCAAAGTTCAAACGAAAGGCTCTTGCAATCCTTACTGTCAGTGATCATATTATTCTTCACGAAAATACTACAGCAGAAGAAAGAGAAACTACATTTAAAGACATGATGAAGATTGCTCTCGAAACTGCAATTCAGGACTAATAATGCTGAAACTTACTCCGATTCAATCCGACAAAGTCTGGGGATATGAACAGTGGATTGCTTCTGTTCATCCAAATGGTTTCCAAAAGGATTTTGCAGATTTTGCAGGAACTAATTATCCTCTGCTTGTTAAAGTAATTCAAGCCGATGAAAGTCTTTCTGTTCAGGTACATCCTGATGATGAAAAAGCAGTTGAACTTGAAGGAGAAGGGAATCGGGGTAAAACAGAATGCTGGTATGTACTTGAAGCTCAGCCAGGTGCCCGCCTTGTTTATGGCTTAAAATCTCATACCGGCGTAATGCCTTCCAAAGAACAGTTGATCTGTGCAATAAAAGAAAACCGCCTTGAACAGTTTCTTAACTTTGTAGAAGTGAAAAAAGGTGATTTTATTTTTATTCCTGCCGGAACTGTTCATGCAATAGGCGGCGGTCTTCGTCTGATGGAAGTTCAGCAATCCTGCGATATTACTTACCGCATGTATGACTGGGGCAGGCCAAGAGAAATCCATGTTCAGAAAGCTGTTGAAGTTACTAAGAATGACGGATTGAATGAAATTTCAAGCCTTGAAAAATTCTCCTGCCCGTATTTTAATCTTGAAAGAAAAGTTTTTGGCGGAAATTATTCATATAAAAATAATGGTGACTTAAACGATACAGTTCTTGTTTTTATCTGTGCCGGTAACGGAACTATAAAATCAAGCGACGGAAAAAGTTTTTGCTTTACTAAAGAGAATATTTTTGCTTTTAAGGCTTGTCAGGAAGTCACCTTTGAATCATCAGAAAATTGTGAAGTGATTTTTATCAGCGCAGTTTAGCGTTTTTTTTCTTCTTTTTAGCTTCGTAAAGATAATAGTCTGCAGTCTGTAAAAGTTCATTCAAATCGTTGTGTTCATTTGAAAAAGCAGTACAGCCGATACTTACAGATAATTCAAATCCATCCGGATTTTGAGCACTCCATTCTTTACAACAGGTGTCAATTCTTGTTTTAATTCTCATGAAACGTTCTTCATTTAATCCGCTTGCAATGATTGCAAATTCATCGCCGCCAAGACGGCTTACGATATCTGTTTCGCGGAATGCATTTTTAAGAATTTCTGCTTCTGCCTTAATTGCTCTGTCACCGGCATCATGACCATATGTATCATTGATATGCTTTAATCCATCCATATCTGCGTAAAGTACAAGACCTTTGTGATTCATCTTGCAAGCAATATCAATTGACTGTCTGCCAAATTCAATAAAACCGCGTCTATTGAATAAACCTGTCAATTCATCTTTTGTTGAAAGTTCAGCAAGCTTTTTATTGTCTTCACGAATCTGTTCTTTTTCTTTCTGTTCAAGACTATAATTGTAAGCGGCAGCAACAAGTTTAGAAATCATTGTTGCCATCAAAGAATAGCAAAGTTCATCGTAAGTTCCTGATTCGTATACAAAGTAACCGTAATGATTTTCTTTGTGGGACAGAATATGAATATAATATTTTCCAGTAGAGTTCGTAAAAAGATTCTTAGGAAGCATGGAAACGCGGGGGTTGAAAGTAATCAATTCATCATTGTTTGAATGAATTTTATCTGCTGTCTTATCGTAATATGCAAGTAAAGAAACTTTGTTAGGCATTTCAAAATTGTAGAAAATGTCTTCCTTTTTTACAGGAATAGGGTAGATACATATTGCAGCTTTATGGATTGTGAAATATTCCATTGTGTCTTTAAAAATATCGCGAATGTTTTGATAACTGGTATGAAGCTGCGAACTGTAAAAAAAGTACACCAAACGGTTTAATTCAGATTTTTTTGAAATCCACAAAGAGATGTTGGAATCTTTATGAAAAACTGGAAGATGTGCAACAGAATTTTTTGTAATGTAATCAGTTTTAGAATCTTCTTTGCTGACACATCCGCATGACTGTCTGAAGTAAGCTTCTGTTTCAATTTCTGTTACAGCAGGAACTTCTTCATTATTGAAAATTTTGAACAGTGTGTTGACTGCAGATTCACCCTGTTTGTAAATCATCTGATTCACACTTGTTAAAGAAGGCTTGCAGTATTTAGCACCTGGAATATCATCAAAACCTGTAACAATAATGTCGTCAGGAACTCTAATTTTCTGTTCGGTTAAAAAGTCAATTGCTGCAAAGGCCATGTCATCATTAAGACAGATGATTGCATCAATTTTTTTTAAGTCATTGTTCTGAGTGTATTCTTTTAATGCTGTGTATGCAGAATCGTATGTAAACCAGCCGTTAAGATAATCAGATTCATTAAATTCAATGTTATGAGTTTTAAAGTAATTGAGAATACAGTTTTTTCGTTCAAGACCTTCAGTATTATTATTGTAAACACCAAGCACAAGAAATTTTTTGCAGTGATGTTCCATAACAAGATCATCAAGAATTGAATTAAAACCTGTTGTTGAGTTAATTTTAATGCTTGGAATGCCTTCAATAGGAATACCGATACTTACAGTCGGAATTGTATTGAAAGTTTTCATGTATTCAGAAAGGGTTTCCTGTGAGACATGATTTCCTTGAGTTGAACTTGCTAAAATCAGTCCATCAATATTATTGCTTGTTGCAAAATATGCTGCGGCACGTCGCTGGTATTCAAATGGAGTATAATTGCTGCCTAATTCACCTACAGGATAAATATAGCAGGCCGCGTTATTTTTCTTACAGGTATCAGAAACACCTGCAATCAGTTCTCTTGTGTAATCAGAATATACATCGTTAATCAATATTCCGATTTTTGTAAACTCATTCTCCATAAATAAAATTATATAATATGAATTTAAAAATGTCAAAATCCTTGATAAATAATCGCAAAATATTCTTTCACGGACGCTACTGAATATGTCCAGGAAAATCCAGTCATGGACATCAATGGAAATAATTATAAAAAATACGGGAGGGAAGAAAAAGAATTTCAGCAAGGCTCTGAGCACGGAAAAGATAGTTTCCTAGCCGTGCTCAGTGTCTAGCGACGGTACCTAGCGATGCTGAAAAACTTTTTCTGACCGGTAGTATTTTTTATGTTAAGAATTAATTTCTGTCCGTGAAAGGATATTTTGCAATTTTATCTGTTGTCAAATTAAGAGAATAGGTGTATAATTACTGTAGAACTTTAATAATAATGCAGAAAATTATTCAAAATAAATAAACAAATCGTTTCCTGCATATGGAGGAATATATGGAAAAACAGAATATTGACTGGGCTAACCTTTCATTCGGTTACATGCAGACAGCGTACAGTTTTACTGCCGAATACAAAGACGGTAAATGGTCAGAAGGAAAACTTACAGACAATCACGAAATTACAATGAGTGAATGTGCATGTGTTCTTCAGTATGCTCAGACATGTTTTGAAGGACTTAAAGCATATACAACAGAAGACGGCCGTATTGTTACTTTCCGTCCAGATCTCAATGCAGCTCGTATGGCTGATTCATGCCGTTACCTCGAAATGCCTGTTTATCCAGAAGCAGATTTCGTAGAAGCTGTAAAAAAAGTTGTAAAAGCAAACGAAGCATATGTTCCACCATTTGGAAGTGGCGCAACACTTTATGTTCGTCCATACATGTTCGGTAAAAATGCAGTTATCGGTGTTAAACCTGCAGATGAATTTGAATTCCGTATTCTTGTAACTCCTGTTGGACCTTACTTCAAAGGCGGAATGAAACCAATCACAGTACGTATCAGTGACCTTGACCGTGCAGCACCTCATGGAACAGGACACATCAAGGCTGGTCTTAACTATGCAATGTCTTTGCACAACATCGTTGATGCACACAATAAAGGTTATGCAGAAAACATTTATCTTGATCCTGCAGAACACAAATACATCGAAGAAACAGGTGGAGCAAATATTCTGTTTGTAACAAAAGACGGAAACCTCGCAACACCAAAATCTTCTTCAATTCTTCCTTCAATCACAAGACGCTCACTTGTAACAGTAGCATCTGAAATCCTTGGAATGAAAGTAGAAGAACGCCGCATCAGTGTAGATGAAATCGCAGACATGGTAGAAGTTGGTCTTTGTGGAACAGCAGCTGTAATTTCACCAATCGGTGCAATTGATAACGGCGGAAAAGTAATCAAGTTCCAGGACGGAAATGTTGGACCTGTAATGCGCAAACTTTATGATACACTTACAGGAATCCAGATGGGACGCATTAAGGGACCAGAAGGCTGGGTTGTTGAAATTAAATAAGGATTAAAAAAATCCGTATTAAAATAAGAAAGGCTTTCAGTTTAACCGCTGAAAGCCTTTTTTTGTGAATTGAAATAAATTAAGTTGCCAGATTAAATTACGTCGACAAAGGTGCGTTCGTTTTTGTTGAACAAAAGCATTCCGCAGAAGAAGAATACTACAGTTTCTGCAAGGCTTATGATTATCATTACAGGCGGAACATTTCCTGCGCCGTAGAACCATATTCTGAAAAGTTCAATAGGTGCGCTCATCGGGTTGATGTAGAAGAACCACATATATTTTTCAGGAGCCTGACTTAAAGGGTAAACGATTGGTGTTGCATACATTGCAAGCTGAAGACCAAAACCTAAAAGCTGGTTCAAGTCGCGGTATTTTGTTGTTAACGAAGAAATTATCATTCCAATTCCGCAGCCCAGAAATCCGATCCATAAAATCATAAGAGGGAATGCTGCAATCCACCAGGATGGTTTTACTGGAGCGCCGGTAACGATGTAATAAATGTATATGACCAAAAGACAGGCAAACTGCAAACCAAGTTTAATCATCTGTCCTATAGTTGTAGAAATCGGAACAGTCAAACGAGGGAAATAAACCTTTCCAAAAATTCCTGAGTTTGCAGAAAAAATTCCAGAAGCTGAATTTAATACGCCTGTAAAATAAGTCCACAGCATTGTACCTGCAAAGTAGAACAGTGCATGAGGAATTCCATCTACACCGATTTTTGCAAGATTACCAAAAACAAAAGTGTACATTATAGTTGTTACAAGTGGCTGAACAATGTACCACAGCGGACCAAGAATTGTCTGTTTATACTGTGTTGTAAAGTCTCGCTTAATAAATAGAAGAATAAGGTCTCTGTAACGAATAAGTTCACGGATTTTTCCGGTATCGAATGCTTTTACTTTGGGTTGAAGAATAAGATCCCAGTTTTCTTTAGCTTCAATTGATTTTTCGTTTGTCATAATTAAATATTATAGAAAAAAGTGTTGTTTAATTCAATAATCCAAAAAAAGCTGGTTGTATTTAATGCAAAATACTTGAATAAATATTCATAAATTTATATAATTTTATGCATAAATATTCATACGAGGTGAAATATGCAGAACATTCATTTTATCGACGGCGGAATTACAGCGCCACAGGGATTTACAGCAAACGGAATTTTGTGTGGTCTTAAGGCATCTCGTACAAAAGATGATGTAGCTTTAATTTATTCAGAAAAGAAGTGTAACTGTGCAGGTGTTTTTACAAGCAACAAAGTTAAGGCAGAAGCAGTAAAGTTTACCCAGAAAGCAATTTCTGACGGTTTTGCACAGGCAGCAATTATCAATACATGTTATGCAAATGCATGTACTGGTTCACAAGGAGCTGCCGTTGCTCAGAAAATGGCAGATTGCACAGCTGCTTCTCTTGGAATTTCAAATAAAGATGTAATCGTCTGTTCAACAGGAATTATTGGTCAGCCAGTTCCTGTAGAAAAAATCGAAGCAAAAATTGATGAGCTTAAAGCAGGACTTTCTAAAGACAATAATACAAAAGCAAGTAAAGCCATCATGACAACTGATACAGCAAACAAGGAATGCGCATTAGAAACAGTTATCGGCGGTAAGACAGTTAAGTTTGGAACCATGTGCAAAGGGTCAGGAATGATTCACATCAATATGGGAACAATGCTTGGTTTCGTTACAACTGACTGTGCAATTTCAAGTCAGATGCTTTCAAAGGCCCTTAAGGAATCAATCCAGGGAACATATAACTGCGTAACTGTTGACGGTGATACTTCAACAAATGATACTCTTGTAGTTCTTGCAAACGGTCTTGCAGGAAACAATGAAATTACAGGAGAAGGCGAAGACTTTGATGCATTCTGTAAAGCATTGAATGCAATGAATACAATTATGGCAATGAAAATTGCAGCAGATGGAGAAGGTGCAAGTCGTCTTGTTGAATGTGTTGTAAAAGGCGCAAAAGATGTTCAGACTGCCCGTGGTCTTGCAAGAGAAGTTATCGGATCAAATCTTGTAAAGGCAGCTATGTTTGGACAGGATGCAAACTGCGGACGTATTCTTTGTGCAATGGGCTACTCAGGATATGATTTTAATCCGGATAAAGTTTCAGTATGGTTTTCTGGAATCCCAGGCGGTAAAAGATATTTCGAAGTACCTGCAGATGGAATTGTAAATCTTGAAGCAGATGCAGATAATAAAATTGAAGTTGTACATGATGGTGTAGGACTTGCATTTGATGAAGAAAAAGCAACAAAAATTCTTACAGAAGAAGCAGTTCAGATAGAAGTTCTTCTTGAAGAAGGAAATGCTACAGCAAAAGCATGGGGCTGTGACCTTACCTACGATTATGTAAAAATTAACGGCGATTACAGATCATAAGCAATATAAATTACAAGGAATAGAAAATGAGCGATATCAATTATAAACAGCTTAATAACGAAGACTGGGCACACGTACTTTCAGAAGCAATGCCATACTTTAAACAGTGGTGTGGTAAAACTGTTGTCGTAAAATACGGCGGAAATGCAATGGTTAATGAAGAACTTAAACTTGCAGTAATGCAGGATATTGTTCTTCTTAACACAATCGGTATCAAGGTTGTACTTGTTCACGGTGGTGGTCCAGAAATTAATAAAATGCTTGACCGTGTCGGAATCGAAAGCAAGTTTATCAACGGTCTTCGTTATACTGATGAACAGACAATGGAAATCGTTCAGATGGTTCTTACCGGTAAGTTGAATAAAGATATCGTAGGACTTCTGCTTCAAGCTGGCGGTAAAGCTGTTGGTCTTTCCGGTGTTGACTCAGGACTTCTTCTTGCAAAAAAAATCTGTAAAGATGGAGCTGATCTTGGACTTGTTGGAGAAGTTGTAGAAGTACATCCTGAACTTGTAGAGACTCTTCTTGAAGAAGATTTCATTCCTGTAATTTCAACTGTAGCACTTGGAACAAACGGAGATATGAACCGGTATAACATCAATGCAGATACAGCTGCGGCAAAAATTGCAGTTGCACTTAAAGCTGAAAAATTCGTTCAGATTACAAATGTTCCTGGTGTATTAAAAGATATCAATGATCCTGATTCTCTTATTACACACATGAGCGTAAAGGATGTTCCGGCTCTTATGAATGACGGAACAATTGCAGGTGGAATGATTCCAAAAGTTGAATGCTGTATGATCGCAAACGAAGGCGGCGTACCACGTTCTCATATTATTGACGGCCGCATTCCACATTCATTACTTATTGAAATGTTCCGTGATTCAGGTATCGGAACAATGATTCATTCTAACTAAGGAAATTGACAATGGAAAAACTTATTCTTAATAACTATGGAAGTTTTGATATAACTTTCAAAAAAGCTAAAGGGTCAACAATGTATGATGTTGACGGAAAAAAATACATCGACTTTATTGCGGGTATTGGCGTAAACTGTCTTGGACATAATTACAAACCTCTTGTTAAGGCAATTTCAAAACAGGCTTGCAAGCAGATTCATATTTCCAACTATTATTTCAGCGATGTTGGACTTGAATATGCTAAAAAACTTTTGAGCTATACAGGTTTTGACAAAGGTTACTTTGGTAACTCTGGTGCAGAAGCAAACGAAGCTGCAATTAAACTTGCAAGAAAATACGGTTATCTTAATGGGGGAGAAAAAAGAAGAGTAATTTATACTCTTGAAAAGTCGTTCCACGGAAGAACTCTTGCAACATTGACAGCAACAGGACAGGATAAATTCCATCCTGATTGTTTTGCACCATATGTTCCATTTTTCAAAACAATCAAAGCAAACGATTTTGAAGCAATTAAGACTGCTTTCGATGATACAACAGCAGCTCTTCTTATTGAATGTGTTCAGGGAGAAGGCGGCGTAAATCTTATTGATCCGGCATGGGCACAGGCAGCCGCAAAAGCTGCAAGAGATGCTGGTGCAATCGTTATGGCTGACGAAGTTCAGACAGGTATTGGAAGAACAGGAATATTCCTTGCAAGTGATGAACTTGGTTTTAATCCAGAAGTTGTAACTCTTGCAAAGGGAATCGCTGGCGGACTTCCAATGGGTGCATGTCTTTTCAGAGGAAAAGCAGCTGACGTATTAACTGCAGGTGATCATCAGTCAACTTTTGCAGGAAATCCTCTTGTCTGCAGTGCTGCTCTTTGTGTACTTGAAACAATGCAGAAACCTGGATTCTTTGATGAAGTTAAAGCAAAAGGTGAATACATCAGAAATGCAATCAAAAGCTGGAATATTCCTTTTATCAAAGATGTAAGAGGAAAAGGTATGATGATTGGTTCACAGATTGATTCTTCGATTAAACCTTTTGATATCGAAGTTGAATGTCTTAAAAAAGGTCTTTGTACAACAACTGCAGGAGCTGATGTTGTAAGATTCCTTCCTCCTTTAAATATTTCTTATAAAGAAATTGATGAAGGCCTTAAAATTTATAAAGAAGTTCTTGAAACATTTGTAAAATAATTACAAGGTTCGAACTGTTAAAAAAGGATAGTGGTTTTAAATCACTGTCCTTTTTTATTTTTCTCTTGCAATTTTGTGATAGTAATACTATCATGTAGTTATGAGTAATAATTTTGACGATGAATTTAATCCTGCAGATTTACCTGCAGAATTTGTAAAGATATATGGCGGCAGTATCCAGGATGTTCATGTTTATGCCGGTCCTGCACGCATTAATATTATTGGCGAACATATTGACTATAACGGCGGAAAAGTTTTTCCTGCAGCAATAGATAAATGTACTTATGTTGCAATCCGCAAACGAAGCGATACAAAAATTACATACAATGACCTTAAATTCCCAGGCACATATTCTTTTGATATAAATGATAATTTTGTGTTTTCAAAAGAAAATGATTATGCAAATTACTTAAACGGGATTCTTTCTATTATAAAGCGTCGTGGCTTTTCTTTTACATCAGGTTTTGATGTTCTTATTATGAGCAATGTACCGCCGGCAGGTGGAATTTCTTCATCAAGTGCTCTTGAATGTGGTTTTGCGTATGCAGTTTCGCAAGTCTTTAATTTTGATATTTCAAGAAAAGATATTGCACTTATCGGTCAGCAAAGTGAACATGAGTTCATGAATGTTAACTGCGGAATTATGGACCAGTACATAATTGCAACAGCAAAAAAGAATACTGCAGAAATTCTAGACTGCGCAAAAGTTGAACATGAATATATTCCATGCGAACTTGGGGATTACCGTTTTGTTGTAATGAACACAAAGAAGAAAAGGCAGCTGGCTGATTCAAAATATAATGAACGCCGTGCTCAATGCGAGCAGGGACTTGCATTCCTCAAGACCCTTGCCCTTGATTTACCCCAAGGCCCTGTTTCCAATACAAAGGACTTGAGCGACCTTTGTTCCCTGACCCTGACTGCTTTTAATGCAGTGCAAAGCGCTTTTACCGATGAACTTATCATGCGCCGTGTACGCCACTGTGTAACAGAAAATGACCGTGTACTAAAAGCTGTGGAAGCGCTTAAAAACGGTGACCTTAATCTTCTTGGCGACCTTCTTCGCGCCAGTCATAAATCACTTAAAGAAGATTACGAAGTTACAGGAATTGAACTTGATACACTTGCAGATGTTGCCAATTCAACACCAGGATGTATCGGTGCCAGAATGACCGGAGCAGGTTTTGGAGGATGTGCAATAGCAATCGTTCATAAAGATAAAGTTGACTCATTTATCCAGACTGTACAGGAAAAATATACAGCCGTAATCGGACATGATGCAGGATTTTTTGCATGTCAGACCGGCGACGGTGTTTATAAAATCGTTTGACAAAGATTTTTCTTTATTGCATTATTAGAACATGAATAAAACCGTATATATTTTTGGTCATAAAAATCCAGATACAGATTCTGCAGTTAGTGCTACCGCTTATGCAAGATTAAAGCAGCTTTTAGGTTTTAATAACTATGTTGCAGCAAGAGCAGGTCATTTATCACCTCAGACAGAATATATTTACAACAGATTTAAAATCAAATCACCTGAATATATTTCAGAACTTAATCCGAAAGTTTCTTTTTACATGGAAACAAATGTTCAGACTGTAAATGAAAATGATTCTTTGTGGGCAAGCCTTTCAAAAATGGAAAAAGCTCCAGGTCGTGTGCTTCCAGTTGTAGATAAAAACGGCTGCTATAAATCTTTCCTTCATTACAGTGCTTTTGCTCAGAATATGCTCGTTCTTATGAATCCGGAAAAAGCAGCTTCTATTTCTACAAGCGTAAAACTTATGCTTGATACAATGAATGCTCAGCCTATAGTTCTTCATAATCAGGAAGATATTTTTAAAGCAACTGTTTTGATCGGTTCAGCAACCTTAGAAGAATTCAATAAGATTCTTGATGAACACAAATCAGAAAATATTATCGTAATTACCGGTAATCGCAGAGAAATTCACGAAGCCTGCATTAATTCAAAAATTAAGCTCCTTGTAATTACAAACGGATATGTTCTTGATAAAGACCTTAAGGAAAAAGCAAAACAAAACGGAGTAAGTGTAATTATCAGTCCGTTCCCTACATCAAATACAACAATGCTTGCTGCATATTCAACACCAGTAATTGCACTTGCAGATTCTTCTATTGAACCATTCCATCCAAAAGATCTTGTTTCAAAAGTTCTGCCAAAACTTAAGAGTGTTGCAAGCCGTCGTATTCCTGTTGTAGATCAGAATAATAAAGTAAAGGGAATTATTGCAGAAAGCGATTTTCTTCATGAGGCAAATGTTGAACTGATTCTTGTTGATCATAACGAAATGTCTCAGTGCGTAGAAGGTTTTGAAAATTACCGTATTCAGGAAGTTATTGACCATCACAGACTTGGAACACTTTCTACAAAATATCCGATCATGTTCATCAATAAGCCGGTTGGTGCTACAGCAACTTTAATTGCAAATCTTTACCGTGAATATAAAATCTCAATTCCAAAAGATATCGCTTCTTTACTTTTGTGTGGAATTATCAGTGATACTTTGATTTTAAAATCAACAACAACTACAGAACTTGATAAAGAAACTGCAGAATACTTAAGTGCAATTACAGATCTTGATATTGAACAGCTTGGACAGGATATTATTTCAGCCGGCAGCAAGATTGGCGGTCGCAAAGCTTCAGAAGTTATCAAGCAGGATATGAAGGAATACACAGAAGGCAAGATCGTATATACAATCAGCCAGATAGAAGTTGATAACCCTCAGGAAATTCTTTCCCGCAAAGAAGAATTCCTTTCTGAACTTGAAATTGAACGCCGCAGCCGCAAAGGTTTGTTTGCATGTCTTCTCGTTACTGATATCACAAAACTTTCAAGTATGCTTTTTGTTGCCAGCGATAAAGATTTTCAGAGTTATATTAACTTTCCAAAAATGGAAGAAAATATCTTTTATCTTAAAGACATCGTTTCCCGCAAAAAGCAGCTTGTTCCTCTTGTCAGTGAACAGATTGCAAAAATTTCAAATTAACGCTGCTTAGAATTTTTCTTTGAAACCTTTTCCTTGTAAAGATCTTTATCTGCAAGGGAAAGGAGTTTTGCAAGATCAGATTTTTCTTTTGTAAATTGTGTACAGCCAAGACTTATAGAAACTCTGAATGGTTCATTGCTTGTATTGTTGTATTTGTCACATTCTTCTTCGACGCGTTTCTTGAAAAGTCTGAATGTTTCTGGAGTCATACCTTTAGCAGCTACTGCAAATTCATCACCGCTTAAGCGTCCGATAACATCTGTTGTTCTTGAAATGCGGCTTAAAATTTCTGCACATGCTTTGATTGCGCGGTCTCCTGATTCGTGACCCCATGTGTCATTGATTTTTTTAAGTCCGTCCATATCACCGTAAATAATCATACCGGTTTTCTTTGCTTCAAGACTTTCAGAAATAAGTTTCTTAGAGTAATACATAAATCCGCGTCTGTTATTGATCTTTGTAAGTTCATCAGTATTAGAAAGATCATTAAGAAGGGAATTATATTTTTCAAGGTTTGTAGTTTTCTTTACAAGTTCCTTACTTAATTCCTGTTCAGCACTAAGATCAATTTCACTTGTTATCTGTTTTGAAATTGTTTCAAACAGAACTTCATAGAACATGTAATCTTCTGTAGTTAAAGTTGTAATGAAAAATCCGTACTGATATGAATTTTCAAAAAGTGAGAACAGTGCAAGAGAAGGGTAATCCTTTTTGAAAATTTTTGACGACAAAAGATTTTTCTTTGGATTGAATGAAATTCCTTTGTTTGTCAAATTGGATTTAATGCCTCGTTCATAAGAAAAAATACATTTAACTTTATCAGGCATTTCAAAAGTATCAGTTGGTGTGAACATAATCGGTTCATCATAAACGCAGATTGCAAAAGCTGGGATTGCTGTCTTTTCAAGAAATTTTGGAAGCTTCGATCTGAATTCCCTCTGACTGAATGATGTAAGTGTATAAGACATCATGTAATGCAGAATATGGAACTGGGCGTTTGCACTTTTAGGATTCTGATGAATAAAATTAAGAATTTCTTTTTCAGAGTAATTATAGACTTTTCCTTTTGAATTTATTGATTCAATTTTATAGTCATTTAACTTAACACATCCGCAGCTGCATCTGAATTTTTCTTTACCATGAATAATTGTATTATGTGCAACCTTTTCTTTGTTAAAAAGCTGGCTTAATACAACGCCTGCCTTATAACCCTGCAATGTAATCTGAGGATCAATTGTTGTCAGTGCAGGAGAAGAAAAACGGCCCAATGGTCCATTGTCATAACCAGTAACAATGACCTGTTTGGGAACTTCGATATTATTTTCTTCAAGAATCTGAATAAGACCAAATGCCATTTCATCATTAAGACATACAGCGCAGTCAAAATTGATTCCATTATTTTCGATGTATTCCTTCATAACCTGATATGAAAAGGTTTCGTTGAATTCACCGTTAACAATATGTGATTTATCAATATCAATGTTAAATTCATCAAGAACATCCATAAACCATTTTGTACGGATGTTTGAGTCAAAAGTTTCTGAGTTTGATTTTAAAAGAAGGAACTTTTTTCTCTTGTGAACTGTAATAAGATGACGGACCATTTCCTTAAATGGTTCTTCTGTCTTTACCTGGATAATAGGAACAGAAGGAACATCAATACCAAGGCTTACAACAGGAAGATTCTTAAATTTAGCAAAGAAGTCTTCAATTTCAGTTAAAGTCATGAATGATGTAATTGATCCGGTACTTACTACAAGTCCGTCAACGTTATTTTTAGTGACTAATTGTAAAAGAGGATTATGTCTGTATTCAAATCCAAATTTACCGGCATTCATTGCACTTACAGGAAAAGTTGTCAGATGATAATTATTTTCCCTGCAGTATTTTTTTAATCCTTCAGTAATCTGAATACTATATGAGTCATGAATGTTATGAATTAATAAACCGATTCTCTTTTTGTCGTTAGCCATAAAATTGTTCCTGTCTGATTATTCCCATCCAAAAGTTGCAGGTGGTTTATTTGTAATATCGTAATAAACAGCGTCCACAAATTCAAGTTTTGAAATTTCTTCAACAATAGAATGTAAAAGATCCTGAGGAAGAGGAGCAAAACGGGCAGTCATAACGTCTTCTGAAACAACAGGTCTTAATACAAATGTTGCGTGATCCTTAGATGTTGCAAAAGGAAGATCAATTGTAAGATGCTGGAAAATTTTATTGTACCAGCCTTCTTTGTGAAGGGCAGTAAGTACAATGTTGTCAACTTCTCTTAACTGGTCAAGGCGTGATTTATCACAATAACCTTCAATAAGTTTAAGGTCATCATTTTTTACGCCAGGTCTCTGCCAGAGCTTTACAATAGTTCTGTTGATAAGGCTTGCGGCATTAGTAATTGTGCTTGAAGCAGATTCAAGTTTTTCCCAGTATTTAGGAAGATGATGAAAACCGTTTTCTTCTTCTGCAAAAGAAAGAACTGCAGGGAATCTGTATGTTCTGAAATCTCCCTGAACACCAACAGATTTTACAGGAAGAACATATTTTTCAAGTGACTGAGTACAGTGTTCACAGAAATCAGTAATTTGAATTTCATTGAGTTCTTTGTTTGCATTTGCAATTTCTTCTTTGTCGCTGTCGTTTAATTTACCCTGTGAACAAAGAACGTTGATGCTTAAACCAGGACCCGGGAACGGATGACGCATTACAAGTTCATCACTGAGTCCAAGCTTTTTACCGATAGCGCGAACTTCGTCTTTATATAAATCTCTGATCGGTTCAATAATAAGTCCGCGTGCAATCAAATCCTGAATGCCGGCAACACGGTTATGATGTGTCTTGATAACGTTGGAATTTTTTGTTCCGCCAGATTCAATGATATCCGGATACAATGTTCCCTGTGCCAAAAGCCATTTGTCATCATCAAGATGCTGTTTTGCTACAACTTCATTTCTAACTGTAATAAAGTTTTCACCTACAGCCATACGTTTTTTCTGAGGATCTGTAAGACCTTTAATTGCATCAAGAAAACTCTGAGAAGCATCTTCAACAATAAAATTGTTAAAACCGAATTTTTTGTATGCGATTTCAACATTTTTACTTTCATTCTTTCTCATAAAACCATTGTCAATATGAAGTCCAAGAACTCTGTCCTGACCTAAAGCTTTATTTAAAAGTGCAAAAGTAATTGTGGAATCTACACCGCCGCTTAAGAACAGAAGAACATTTTTGTCAGCAGCCTGGGTTTTAATCTGTTCAAGAATAACCTGCATTACAGTATCCTGATCCCAGTTCTTTTCCATGCCGCAGTATTTAGCAAAGTTTTCAAAAATCATGTTTCCGCAAGGAGTATCTTTTACTTCACAATGGAACTGAAGTGAAAATCTCTTCTTTGCAAGATTCTGAGTTGCAGCATATTTACAGTCTTTAGTTGAACCGACAGTTTCAAAACCTTCACCGATTTCAAATACACCATCCTGATGGCTCATCCAGACCTGCTGAGTTCCATCAACGCCTTCAAAAAGCGGACATTTTACTTCTGGATTAAATTCAAGCTGTGCAAAACCAAATTCACCAACATCAGCTTTTCCAACTTTACCGTTATATCCCATCTGAACAATGTAATGGCCGTAACACAATCCCAGAACAGGAATATCAAGGCCAAGAATTTTATCATTGAATTCAGGTACTTTTTCATCATAAACAGAACTTGGTCCGCCTGAGAAAACAATACCCATTGTATCTTTAAATGTATCAAGGTCTGCACTTGGCAACGCAATTTCAGAATAATAACCTAACATGCGGAAGCGTTTAGCAATAAGGTGTGCATACTGGCTTCCAAAATCAAGTACTACAATTTTCTTTCGTGACATATTATCCTCATTAAAAATTATCTGTTAATTAAATACTTCTTCAAGTTCAACGATATCGCCGATATCTTCAATTTCCTGGTCATCAATAAATGTGTGGTTGGTTGTTTTTCCATTATCAGAAATCTGTTCAACAGAATAATCCGTCAGATCACTTGGAAGATTCTGTGCAGTCACATTTATATTTTCCTGAAGAGTTGTAAAAATAAATTTCCTGATTTCATTTCTTACTTCAGCCGGAGTACTCTGCAGAAAAATCAGAATCAGCGTACAGTTTGCTCCGTCATTTTTTGTACCGAATATTACAGAACCAAAATTGATTGTTTTTAATCCCATTTTTACAGAGCATGATGTAATGATTTCATTCTTGGGATATAAAGATTCTTCTTGAGCAGGAATAGTGCAGGCAAGTCCCACGGAACTGATGTCTACCATAGGGTAATTTAAAAGCTTATTGCCTCTGTTAAGGTAAAGGTTGATGTTCGGATTTCCGGCGCACTTAAAGCGAACATACTGTCTTCGTCCTTTAGCTCCGTTAAGGTCAAGAATTTCTTTAATCACGTCAACAAAATATTCAATTGAAGTGTTGAGGGGAACAAGCCCTGCCGGAATATTTATCTTAAGAAGAAACTGATCTTTCTGAGATTTCTTCAAAGATGAAGTAAGAATCCCAATAAAGATTGATTTTAAAGATTCATCACTAGAAAAGGAACTGATGTAGTTGAACCATTCTTTAGGAGTCAACTGACTGTCTACATCAATGAAACAAATGGAATCAGGGTAGGCCCGCAGAATCGATTTTGCATTTCTGTAATCTGGAATAACGTATACTTCATATTCCATCGCGCGTAATCGTTCAACAGCAATATTCTGTACAGAAAGTGACGGGTTTAAGAAAAATACTTTTCTTCCAAAAACAGGATTTTCGTTATTCTGCATAAGGCCTCTTTTGATTATCCGTAAAAATTAGAAGTCTGCAAGTTTAGGTGCGCGTGGGTAAGGAATTACATCACGGATGTTTTCCATACCGGTTACGTAACGGATAAGGCGTTCAAATCCCATACCGAATCCTGAGTGAGGAACAGTACCAAATTTACGAAGATCCATATACCAGTCGTAAACACTTTCATCCATTCCGCGGTCACGGATTGCTTTCATGAGTTTGTCGTAATCTTCTTCGCGTTCAGAACCGCCGTTCAATTCACCGATTCCAGGAACAAGAACGTCAACAGCTTTTACAGTTTTTCCGTCATCATTTAATTTCATGTAGAAAGATTTGATTTCTTTCGGATAGTTGTAAACCATTACAGGGCATTTGAAAATCTGTTCTGTAAGGTAGCGTTCATGTTCTGTAGCAATATCACAACCCCAGTAAGGTTTGAATTCGAATTTGTCAGCATGTTTTTCAAGTTCTGCAATTGCATCAGTATAAGAGATGCGTACGAATTTTGAATTGACAACAGATTCAAGCTGTGCAATAAGGCCCGGCTGAATTCTCTTGTCAAAGAATTCGAGGTCTTCACGGCATTTTGTCAAAGCCCAGTTCAAAAGGTATTTAACAAAATCTTCCTGAAGGTCCATGTCATCATCAAGATCAAAGAATGCCATTTCAGGTTCAATCATCCAGAATTCTGAAAGGTGACGCGGAGTGTTTGAATTTTCAGCACGGAATGTAGGTCCGAATGTATAAACACGGCTTAATGCAGTTGCAAGAGTTTCTGCTTCAAGCTGACCAGAAACTGTAAGGCTTGCTTTTTTACCAAAGAAGTCTTTTGAGTAGTCAACGATTTTATGTGCGTCTTCAACTTTCATTCCGCCGGCTCCGGCTTTTACACCAAGCTCTGCAATTTTTTCAAGAGACAAAGTTGTAACCTGGAACATTTCTCCAGCGCCTTCACAGTCAGAACATGTAATTTCCGGAGCATTGATGTACTGGAAACCTCTTTCCTGGAAAAACGAATGAACTGCAAATGCCATCTGGTTACGCATGCGGTATACAGCACCAAAAGTATTTGTACGTGCTCTTAAGTTTGCATGTTCCCTTAAATATTCCATAGACATTTTATTTTTCTGTAATGGATATTCTTCCGGATTACATGTTCCGATGCACTTAAGGTCTTCAAGAGTTACTTCAACTTTCTGACCAGAAGCAGGGGATTCAACGATGACACCTTCTGCACGAACAGATGCACCTGTATTAAGTTTTTTAAGTTCTTCTTCGATGTGTGCTACGTTAGCATTATTAGAGGGATTATTACGATCAAAAGTAAGCTGAATATTTGCAAAGCAGCTTCCGTCATTTACCTGAATGAAAACAAGATTTTTTGAGTCTCTAACTGTACGTACCCAACCACAAACTGTGATTTTTCTTCCATCCGGTTCGCTTGCCAGGATGTCTTTGATTAACTGTGGAACCATAAATTTTTACCTCTAATATGTGAAAAATATTTGAATATTTTATCCTTTTATGCATTATTCTTCAATATGTATGTATAAAATAATTGATTTTCTTAAGATTATTGATTAAATTATAGTTATAAATAAAAGACATCGGTCAGGAGGAATTACTATGGCAGAAGAAAAGAAAGGCACTTTGTGGGATACCATCAAGTCTAAAATGGAATCAGGCTGGAAGGTAACTAAAGAAGCTGCAGAATCAGCCGGAAAATCTGTAAAAGAATTCAGTGACAAGAGTATGCTTAAAATTGAAATCCAGCAGCTCGACTCAAATAAGAAAAAAAGCTACAAGGCTCTTGGTATGGTAGTTGAAGCAGCTCTTTCTAAAAAAGATGCAAAGGTTACAGCAAAAGATGAAAAGGTGGCTGCTATCCTTAAAGAACTTAAAGAAATTGACAAAGAAATTGCCGCAAAAGAAAAAGAACTTATTGCTGCAGGTGAATCAGTTCCAGCAAGAGAATCTGTAGTTACAGAAACAAAAGTTACAGTTAAGAAAACTGCTGTAAAAAAATCTGATGCAACTGCAAAAAAGACAACTGCTGCTAAAGCTCCTGCAAAGAAGCCTGCTGCTGCAGAAAAGAAGGCTCCTGCAAAGAAACCTGCTGCTAAAAAAACAGCAGAAAAAAAATAAAAAAAATCAAAAAAAATTATTTTTGTTATTGACTAAAAATAATTATTTGTGATATATTCAACTCACTCGCGAATGACGTG
>JAKSTQ010000006.1 GCA_024402475.1 Treponema sp.
GTATTGTATGGGTATTTTTCCTTTCTTTATTTCAACTTCATTTTACAATCTTCCAGAATAGAATTTTAATACAAAGTGAAAAAATCTGGAATTTTTAGCAAAATTTTGGCAAATTCAGCAAATTTCACTGAATTTAGCCTGAATTTCACCTTTTTTTTGTTGACAACTAAATAATTTGGATAGATAATAAGTGCAAAGAGGGAAACCGGTTGCTTTGCAGTCGGACTCTAATAATTAAATTATTCATGTATCCTGGAGGAAATATGAAGAAAAGTAGAATTATTCTTTCAACACTTGCTGCTGCAGCTATGATCATGGCTGCTACAAGCTGTGGTGCAAAAGAAGACAAATTGGTTGTATGGTCTTTCACAGACGAACTTCAGTCAATGATTGACAACTATTACTCAAAGGACAATCCAGATGTAAAGATTGAATACTCTCTTACACCTACAGATCAGTTCCCTAACAAATTGGACCCAGTTCTTGCTTCTGGCAATGGTGCTCCAGACGTTTTCGCTCTCGAAGATGCTTTCGTACGTAAGTACATCGAACAGGGTGACAAACTCCTTCTCGATTTGACAGACACATACAATGAAGTTAAATCAAAGATGATCGCATACCCAGCTGAAGTTGGTTCTTACAACGGAAAAGTATACGGTCTCTCTTGGCAGGCAGCTCCTGGTGCTATGTTCTACCGCCGCTCACTTGCTAAAAAATACCTCGGAACAGAAGAACCAGCTGAAGTACAGAAATTCTTCACAGACTGGAACAAATTCCTTGAAACAGCTGAACTCCTCAAGAACAAATCAGCTGGAAAATGTGTTGTAGTATCTACAACAGGTGACCTCTTCAAACCTTTCCAGGGTGCTCGTAAAGATCCTTGGGTTGTAAACGGAAAACTCGTTGTTGACCCAGCTATGGAAACATACATGGAAATGTGTAAGACACTTAAAGACAAAGGTTACGAAGGACGCCAGGGACAGTGGGCAGAAGGTTGGTTCGCAGGAATGAAAGGCGAACTCAAAGACGAAGCTGGTAAACCAATCGAAGCTTTCTCTTACTTCCTTCCTACATGGGGGCTCCACTACGTACTTAAACCAAACGCACCTGCAACAGCTGGTGACTGGGCTATGATTCCTGGACCTGCAGCTTACCGCTGGGGTGGTACATGGGTTGCAGCTTACAAAGGAACAAAAGTACCTGGACTCGCTAAAGCATTCATCAAATATGTTGCTACAGACGACAGCTTCCTCGAAAGATGGGCTAAAGACACAGGTGACCTCGTTTCTAACAACAACGTTGTAAACAAGATCAAAGATACATATGAAGAACCATTCCTCGGTGGACAGAACCACTACGCTGAATTCGCTGCTATGGCTAACAACGTAGACGGAAAACTTACACAGGGAACAGACCAGGCTATTGAAGGAATCTGGGGCGATGCAGTTGCTGCATACATGAACGGTGAAAAGTCTAAAGAACAGGCTATCGCTGATTTCAAAGCTCAGGTTGAAACAACACTTGGTTTCTAATTAGTTCTTACTGAGTAAAAGTGCAGCGTGACAGTGACTTACCGTCATGTTGCACTTTTTTTTTCAACTTTTCAATTACTTGGGAGTACATATGGCTAATACTAACGTTAAGGCCGCAGGGAATAGTTATACAGCAAAGAAAGTTTCTGGTTCTGAAGCAAAACTTCAGAAGTATGGTGTTTTCTTTGTAATCCCATTTCTTGCAATTTACTGTTTCTTTCAGTTGTGGCCTGTTATTTATACAATTCTCTTGTCTTTTACAGATTTAAAGGGATTTGAAACACATCTTCACTTTACAGGTTTAGAAAATTATGCTCGTCTTGTTAAAGATACATATTTCTGGAAATCTGTAGGAAATACGTTTATCATGTGGGGAATGAACTTTGCTCCACAGCTTGGTATTGCGTTGCTTTTTGCGATCTGGTTTACAGATCCTCGCATGCATCTTAGAGGAAAAAGTGCATTCCGCGCTTTGTTCTACTTGCCTAACCTTTTGATGGCTGCATCTGTAGCCGTTTTGTTCAAAAGTTTGTTTGCATATCCTAATGGTCCAATCAACCAGTTCTTATATAGTTTAGGTATTCAGGCTACTGTCGTACGTGATGATGGTACAATCGTAAAAGAAGGTATCCAGTTCTTCCGTAGTCCAATGACAGCACGCGCTATTGTTGCATTCATCCAGTGGTGGTTGTGGTGTGGTCAGACATTGATCATGCTTATGGCTGGTATTACATCAATCAGCCCTTCATTGTACGAATCAGCTGTAGTAGACGGTGCTAATCAGAGTCAGCAGACCAGATATATCACACTTCCATTGCTTCGCCCAATGATGATTTACATCCTTATCACATCATTGATTGGTGGTATGCAGTTGTTCGAAATTCCATTCCTTTTGCCAACCGACATGAACGGTGGTCCAGGAAACGTAATGCGTACTATGGTATTGTACATGTACAACATTGCATTCCAGGGACGCAGCCAGTATGCTTATGGTGCAGCAATTGCTATGGGTGTATTTATTATTACAATGTTCTTCTCAATGATCATTTACTTGTTCATGCAGGACAGAAGCGACTTGGGTCGTAAATAGGAGGACGGAAATGGAATACAAAGCTTCTATGGCCGTTAAAAAGGCAATTATTTATATTTTGATGATTTTCTTTGTACTTGTTGCACTTGTTCCTATCTACTTGATGCTTATCAACGCAACTCGTTCTACAGAACAGATCAACGCAGGTCTTTCATTGATTCCTGGTAGAGACTTCATCAAAAACTGGGATATCTTGATTACAACTGGTTCTGGTATCAAACTTGGTGCAAACCAGGGATTCAGAACACTTTTGGATGATCCAAAATTTGCTGGTAAATTCGTTCACATCGGTGAATTGATCCTTTACTTCAAAGATGGTAAATTCCAGGTTCTTAGAGGTTTCATGAACTCGGCTATCATCGCGTTCATCTCTACAGCTCTCGGTTGTTACTTCTCTGCTTTGACTGCTTACTCATTGCACGTATATTCTTTCAAAGGACGTAAGTTCATCTGGGCATTCATCCTGTTCATCATGATGCTCCCAGGTTCTATCTCATTCATCGGTTTCTACCAGTTCATGGCTAGACTCCACTTGGTTGACAGCTTCATTCCTTTGACAATCCCTGCAATCGCAAGTGCTACAACAGTATTGTTCATGCGACAGTACATGGCATCAGTTCTTTCTTTGGAATTGGTTGATGCTGGTCGTATCGACGGTGCTGGTGAATTCAGAATCTTCAACCAGATTATTCTTCCTATCTTGCAGCCAGCTTTGGCTACACAGGCAATCTTCGGTTTCGTAGGTTCTTGGAACAACTTCGTAACACCAATGATTTTGTTGCAGTCTGATAATAAGAAGACACTCCCAATCATGGTACAGCTCCTCCGTGGTGATATCTACCGTACAGAATTCGGTGCTATCTACATGGGTATTGCAGTATCACTTATTCCTATTATTATCTTCTACACATTCATGTCAAAATACATCATTTCTGGTTTGACAATGGGTTCTGTAAAGGAATAGTAATGACAAAGGTCTATAATCCGATTCTGACCGGGTTTCACGCGGATCCTTCAATTCTGGCAGTGAATGGTGAGTTTTTCATCGCGAACTCCACTTTTGAATGGTATCCGGGTGTTGAATTACACAGGTCAAAAGATCTGGTTCACTGGACCTGCGTGCCTAGCCCTCTTAGTGAGGACAGGCACTTAAATATGACAGGCGTGGTTGAATCCGGAGGTATCTGGGCACCATGCCTTTCTTTTTCTGATAACAGGTTCTGGTTAATTTTTACTGATGTAAAGAACTGGAACAAAGGTCCCTGGAAAGATACACCAAATTATCTGGTCACTGCTGATTCTATTGAAGGACCATGGTCGGATCCTGTTTTTTTGAACGCATCCGGATTCGATCCGTCGATGTTCCATGATGATGACGGCCGCCACTGGCTTGTTAACATGGAATGGGATTACAGAAAAACTGGTCCCCGACAATTTTCTGGTATTCTTATTCAGGAATACAGTCCATCCAAAAAGCATTTAATCGGAAAACCTAGAAAGATATATACCGGCACTGATATCGGTTGTATCGAAGGTCCTCATTTATATAAGCGTAACGGCTGGTATTACCTTATGGCTGCTGAAGGCGGTACAGGTTATGAACATGCCATTTCTGTTGCCCGTTCAAGAAATCTTTTTGGACCATATGAAACTCATCCTCAAAACCCTTTAATTTCAAGTTATCGTCATCCTGAACTTGCAATTCAAAAAGCTGGTCATGGAAACTGGGTAGAAGCTGCCGACGGTAACACTTATCTTGTATATCTTTGTGGTCGTCCTTTGCCTGGTACAAAAAAATGTACTTTAGGCCGTGAAACTTCCATTGCAAAAATGATCTGGAAAGATGACTGGCCATATGTAATACAGCCGGATGGTTCTTTGCAGAATACTCCGCCTGAGTATGTAGAAATTCCTGCTGATGTTGAACTGCTTGCAGGTGAAAAAGACCGTAATCTGGTTGGCGGAAAATCTGATGATTACTGCCGTGTAACCAGATATGATTTTATTAAAAAAGACTTCCTTGCCGATTTTAAGGCTTTACGATATTCTCTGTTCAGCAAAAAGCACAGACAGCGTTTTAGTCTGGATGCGAGACCTGGCTTTTTAAGAATTTATGGCGGGCAGAGTTTTGTTTCAAATTTTGATAAAGCTCTTATTGCACGTCGTCAGACTGATTTTGTTTTTGAAGCGGAAACAAAAATTTATTATGAGCCTTCAAGTTTTCAGCATCTTGCCGGATTAACTTACAGATACGATGAAGATACTCAGTATAATCTTTGTGTAACTTATGACGAAGAACTGGGAAAAGTTCTGCAGTTCCAGGCGTTTATGGCCAGCGAAGCCGTTACTCCAAAACCTGCTGTTTGCGGTGAATACTTTGAAGGGCTTAAAATCAAACTTCAGGAAAATCAACCTGTCTGGCTTAAGCTGACTGTTAACTATCGTGATGCATATTTTTCTTATTCAGAAGACGGTAAAAGCTGGAAAAAGCTTTTTGCTAAAATGGATGCATCTTTTGTCAGCGATGAACATGGCGGTCTTGGTTTTACAGGTGCGTTTGTCGGAATGTTTGCAATTGATATGGCCGATTACAGCAAATATGCTGATTTTGAATATTTTACTTATACAAAAGACAAATAGCTTATGGTTACAATCTACGATTTAGCCAAATTAACTGGTTTTTCTGCTCCAACAATTTCTAAAGCATTAAATGGAAACGGAAAGCTCAATTCAAAAACACGCGAAAAAATTCTCGAAGCTGCACGAAAAGCAGGTTATCAGCCGAATATGGCTGCAAAATCTCTTTCGACAAAACAGTCTAAGCTTATTGGCGTTATTCTTGAAGACCAGACTATGATGCGCGGTTTTGAACATCCGCTTTTTGGCGGTCTTATGAATCGCTTTCGTAAGGAAATTGAATCTGCCGGCTATGATCTTTTGTTCCTGTCTAAAAATTTTAACGGCGGTATGTCTTACATCAATCACTGCAAATACCGTGATGTAGATGGAATTATTGTCGTAAACCCTGTTGATGATGATCCTGAAATTTTTTCTCTCGCGCAGTCAGGAATTCCATGCGTCAGTACAAATGAATTAATTCCCGGGGTATGTACTATTGTTTCTGAAAACTTTGAAAGCGGTGAATATGCTGCCCGTGAATTTGTAAAAGCCGGACATAAGAAAATCGGTTTTTTGGGCGCTCCATCCAGACAAACCAGCCCTGCAAGCATTGAACGCTTTGAAGGTTTTAAGAAAGGTCTTTGCGATCTTGGAATTGAATTTGATGATGACTGTTATGAAGAATGCGAATTCTGGCATGAAACTGCTGGTTTTGAAGGAATGAAAAAACTTTTTAACAGACGTTCTGATATTACAGCAATTTTTGCAGTCTGCGATACTATTGCTTATGGCGCAATGCAGTATCTTGCAGAAGTTGGAAAGAAAATTCCTGATGATATTTCGATTATCGGATTTGATGATGACGCAATTGTTTCTGATTTTAAGCCGTTCCTTTCGACATTCAGGCAGAACAGGGAAAAAATTGCTGAGTTAAGTGCGGAAATGCTTTTGCAGATTATGTCCGGCGTTCCATGCCCGGATGTAGTCCGTGTTCCTGCAGAATTTATAAGCCGCTCGTCAGTAAAAGTGCTTTAAGCAGTTTATTCTTCTGAAGAAGAAGCGGCTGTCAGGCTTTCTGTTTTTTCAAAAATTTTCTGTACATCAAGAATGATGATGAACTGATCATCTTTTTTTGTTAAGCCGCTGATGAAATTTGCAGAGATGGAATTTCCAAATTTTGGTGGTGGGGCGATGTCTTCTTCTTCAACTTCAAGAACTTCCTGAACAGAATCTGTGATTGCTCCGAAAAGACATGTGTGTTCCGGATTTTCAGCTGTAGGGCGTGGAATTTCAAGAACGATAATTCGTGAATCTTTTGAGGGCTCACAGTCTGGAAGGTCAAAGCGTTTGCGTAAATCAACAACTGAAATTCCCTGGTCACGAGAATTGATAAGTCCTTTGATATACGAAGCCGCACATGGAATTTTAGTTGGTTCTGTATAAACAAGGACTTCCTGAACCTTGAAAACTTCTATTGCATAGAGGCTGTCATTCAATGTAAATGTCAAAAGCTGGTTTGTCATAAATTATTTGTCCTTGTTTTTAATCTTTGATTTTGATTTGTTAAATGCTGCAATTTCTTTGTCTGAAAAGATTTTGTTCACGTCAAGAATCAAAGTGTATGTGTCATCATGGGAATAAAGGGATGTCACGAATTTTGAGCCTGCAACAACTTCTGATTTTGGCAGTGGCTCAAGCTGTTCGCTTTCTAATTCCAGAACTTCAACAACATTGTCTGCGATAATTCCAAAGAGGTTGATAACGCCTTCTTCTTTATCAAGTATTTCGAGAACTATGATTCTTGACTGGTCAGTAGGAGCGACTGTTTCAAGATCAAATTTCTGTCGGATATCGATTACGGCAATGTTGCTGTTTCTGGAACGGATGACGCCCATCAATAAAGGACTTGAACATGGAATGCTCTGGGGTTTTTCATATTCAAGAACTTCCTGAATCTGGAAAACACTTATTGCGTAGAGAGTTTCATTCAATTTAAAAGTCAAATATTGACAGGTCATCAGCTTTTCCTTTTATTAGAATTCTTCAAAATCAGAGTCACTGATCATTTCACTTGTTGTTTTAGGTGTGTAACCGGTGGCTTCTGGTTTTTTAGCAGCTGGTTTTGGTGATTCTTCTTTGAACGAACTTAAGATTTCGTCGTCTGTTTCGCCCATGTCTTCGATGCGTTTTGGTGCTGCTTTTCTTGGTTTTGCTTTTGGTTTTGGCTGTTCTTCGAAATCGTTGTAGTCTTCTTCGTCTGTTGTTGTAGAAACCTGTGCTGCTGTATTTGAATCAAGCTTGAAGAAGTTGATTACCTTAACGAGTTTTTCTGCTTCTGAAGAAAGTTCTTCTGCCATTGCTGCCATCTGTTCTGCGGCTGATGCATTCTGCTGAACGACTGTATCCAGCTGAATGATTGCAGTAGAAACCTGTTCTGCGCCGTTATCCTGTTCGCGGCAGGCTGTTGCAATTTCGTCGATGAGCTGTGATGTCTGTTCAATGCCTGGAACAACTTCGTTAATTTTAGATCCTGCGTTTTCTGAGGCAAGAAGTGTTTTTGCAGAAAGTTCAGAGATTTCGCCTGCCGCAATTTTACTGCGTTCTGCAAGTTTACGAACTTCTGATGCAACGACTGCAAATCCCTTACCGGCTTCTCCTGCACGTGCTGCTTCGATTGCGGCATTGATTGCAAGAAGGTTTGTCTGTGTTGAGATTTCTTCGATGATGCTGATTTTGCTTGCGATTTCTTTAACTGCTTCAAGAGATTCAGAAACTGCCATTCCGCCGGCTTCTCCGTCTGCACTTGTTTTGTTGGCAATAGAAGAAGTTTTTGCAGCGTTGTCTGCATTCTGGCGGATGTTAGAAGTAATTTCTTCCATAGTTGCAGACATTTCCTGTGTAGAAGCTGCCTGTTCTGAAGCACCTGAAGATACGCTCTGGCTTGAAGATGAAAGCTGGTTTCCGCCTGTCTGAACATGGAGTGCAGATTCGCGGACTGATGTAATGATATTACTGAGGTTGAATACCATATCTGAAAGGGAATTGTACATAACTCCGATTTCGTTTTTACTCTTAGCCATCATCTGCTTGTCTTTTTCGTTAATGTCAGCAAGTACAAGGTCACCCTGTGAAATCTTGTTGAGCATTTTTGAAACTGTTCCAAGGTCGTGAGAAACTTTTCCTGCAAAGGCAAAACATACGCCCTGAATAATGAAGAGGATGATAAATCCGATGATTGTATTTTTCCATGCGAGAGTACGGATTTCTTTTAAACAGTCTGCGTGTGGAGTAAATCCTACGATTGCCCATTCTGTCTGAGGAATTGGTGTGTAGGTTGCAAACATTTTTACACCCTGTGATTTAATAATAACAGTGTCTGATTCTTTGTTGCGTGCTTTTGCAAACTGATCTGCAATTACAGAAAGTGAAGCATCTGCTGCTGCCATATCCTGAAGGTTTGTTCCAACAGTGAATGCTTCTAAATTAGAAGATGCAAGGATATCACCTGTTCTGCAGGAAATAATTGTTGTAACAGAGTTTTCTGTAATGTTAAAACTGTTGGCAAGATTTGCAAGTGCTTCATCTGTTTTATCAATTGCAAGACAGCCTGTAACTTTTCCGTCTGGTCCAAAAATAGGTGCTGCATAAAGTAAAGCACGGGCATTGAGGGCTTTGTTGATAAGAGGATCTGTTACGGTTTCTTTACCATTCATAGCGTTTGTAAAATATTCACGCTTACTGATTTCTACTGGAACACCTTTTGATGTGAATCCGTTTCCGTTTGTATCAGCTAAGACGAAATAACGCATTCCAAGTTCTTCGTGGACTCCATTGTGAAGTTTTAAAGCCCTGTCAAGAATTGGAATTGATTCATCCTTGATATCTGTGCGGTCAGCAATTGTTTCAAGTGCGACAAGGTCGGTTGAAACAGTTGCAGCTGCATAACGGGCGGCGTCAGAGTATAACTGTGAAATGGTGTGCTGTTCTCTCTTAAGTACAGATTGTTCTGAAGTAAGAATTGAGAAAGTTGAAACCGATAATACTGTGACTGCAACAAGAGCTGCTGCGAGTATCATGATTGCCTGTTTAATACTTTTCATATGATATGCTCCTATCTGTTTAATAAAAAGTAATTATGTTTAACCAATAATTTTCTTAACGATTGCAAGAAGTTTTTCAGAAGTAAAAGGTTTTACGATCCAGCCTGTTGCTCCTGCTGCTTTGCCTTCCTGCATTTTTGAATCCTGAGATTCTGTTGTGAGTGCGATGATTGGTGTGAACTTATATCCTTCAACCTGACGCAGCTGTTTGATAAGTTCGATACCGTCCATGTTTGGCATGTTGATATCTGTAATTACGAGGTTGTATTTTTCTGTTTTTGCTTTTGCAAGTGCATCTACACCATCAACTGCTTCTGTTACTTCATAGTTTTCCTGGTTTAATACAAAGGAAATGCTTGTTCTGATTGTTGCTGAGTCATCAACTGCAAGGATTTTTTTGTCTGCCATAATATATCTCCTGATTTATTTTACTGTTTATCTTCTGATCATTGCTGCAGAGAGCATTGTCTGTGCAATATTCTGCAGCGGAACAATTTTATCTACGCCGCCGTTCTTGACTGCTTCGCCAGGCATACCGTAAACGATACAGGTTGCCTGATCCTGTGCGATTGTGAATGCGCCTGCATCGTGCATTTCGCGCATTCCTTTTGCACCGTCATCACCCATACCTGTCATGATGATGCCGATTGCATTTTTCCCGGCATATCTGGCTGTTGAACGGAACAGTACGTCAACTGAAGGACGGTGTCTTGAAACAAGAGGACCGTCTTTTACTTCAACATAGTAGCGGGCTCCTGATCGTTTTAAAAGTGTATGATAGTTTCCAGGAGCGATTAACGCCTGACCCTGAACGACTGTGTCTCCGTCTTCTGCTTCCTTAACATGGATTTTACAAAGACCGTCAAGACGCTGGGCAAATGCCTGTGTAAAATGTTCAGGCATGTGCTGAACAATTACGATTCCAGGTGCGTCTTCTGGGAGCATTGTCAAAAAGTCTTTAAGTGCTTCTGTTCCTCCGGTACTTGCACCAACTACAACGATTTTTTCTGTTGTTTCAAGAGGAGTAGTAAGTGGACCTGGTTTTTCGAGAATTACGTCTGCTGTAAGTTTTGGCTGAGGAGCTTCACGCTTTTGCGCAATTGGAGAAGGAATCAGTTTTTTGATATTTCCTGTTGACTGGTATGCAGATTTTACTGCATCGCAGATTCGCAGTTTTGATTCCTCCAGGAATTTGCGTGTGCCTAAAGCCGGTTTCTGGATAAGTTCTACGGCTCCGTATTCAAGTGCCTTCATGGCGTTTTCCGAACCTTCTGTTACCATGCTTGAACATACAACGCATGGAATCGGATCAACGGTTTCGTTCATCTTTTTAAGGAAGGTAAGACCATCCATTCTGGCCATTTCAATATCAAGGATAATAATATCAGGTCGTTCAATTTTAATTTTCTTAACGCCAAAAATCGGATCAGATGCGGTTGCAATAACCTTGATATCTGGATCAGAGTTAAGGACTTGAGAAAGTGTTTCACGAACCAATGCGGAATCATCGATGATTAAAACTTTTATAGGCATATTATTACCCCTTTATCTTACGAAATACTGTTGACGAAACCGTTTTAAGCGGCAGATCCATTCCAAAGATTGTTTCGGAATGTCCGAGAAACAGGTAACCGTCAGGTAAAAGACAGTCAACGAGTTTTCTGATTACTGCAGCCTGTGTGGGTTTATCAAAGTAAATCAACACATTTCTACAAAAAATTATGTTTTTTTTTGAGCCGACTGAAAATGATGGATTCATAAAATTCAACCGGTCAAAATGTATATGTGACCTTACATCACTTTTAACTCTTACCTGTCCGGCAAGAGAATCTTTACCTTTAAGGAAATACTTCTTCTTTATGGAAAGAGGAAGTTTTTCAACAGTGTCCATGGGATAGACAGCTTTAATTGCTTTGTCAAGAATTCGTGTGGAAATGTCTGTGGCAAGAATCGAGTAGTCAAAAAAACTGCCGGGATTCTTTTCTATGAATTCTTTCATCACAATGGACAATGTATATGGTTCTTCTCCTGAAGAACAGCCTGCAGACCAGATTTCGGGACGCTGAACACCTTCTTTGACAAGCTGAGGAAGAACCTGCTGTGTCATAAAATCAAAATGCTGGCTTTCTCGAAAGAAGTGTGTAAGATTGGTCGTTAAAAGATCAATCATGTTTATTACTTCTTCTTCTGCCTTTGCTGATCCTGAAAAAACAAAATCTGTATATTCTTCAAAATTTTTAAGGCGCAGAACCTTAAGCCTGTTATTTAATCTTGACTGAACCATTGTAAGTTTTGATTCAGGAAGTTTTATGCCTGTAACCTGTTCCATGTATGATGCAATGCGGTAAAACTGCGCTTTAGATAAAATTTCTGCTGTCGGATAGAGAAAAGCACTTTGAGAAACTTTAGCTGTTGCAGTTGCGGCGGTTTGCATCATTTTGCGGCTTTATCCAGTTTTCTGATAACATCAGAAAGTTTGAATATATCAAGAATAAGGGCAACAGTACCGTCACCAAGAATTGTAGAACCTGAAAGGCCTTCAATTCTCTTATAAAGTTTGCCAAGCGGTTTGATAACTGTCTGGTGGTTGCCGATAATGCGGTCAACGATGATACCGACTTTGCTTGACTGATCGTTAACAACAATTACCTGCTGTTCTGCAGGTGGTGCGCCTGGAATTTCAAAATATTTGCGCATGTTGATACAAGGCAGATATTCTCCGCGGGCAATGATATGTGAACAAAGGAAGTCATCTTCTTCCTGAGGTTCGTATTCAATACATTCTTCGATGCTGGAAAGTGGAATTACATATTTGCAGCCTGCAAGTTCTACCATCATGCCTTCGATGATTGCAAGTGTAAGAGGAATCTTGAGGATGAAAGAAGTTCCTTCGCCTGGAATTGTTTCGACACTGACAGTTCCGCCAAGTGAATCGATATCGCGTTTTACAACATCCATTCCAACGCCACGGCCAGAAAGTGAAGTTACAGTTTTGTTTGTAGAAAAACCTGACTGGAAAATAAGATCATAAATCTGGCTGTCAGTAAGGTTGTCTGATTCTTTGATGAGTCCACGTTCAATGCCTTTTTCGCGGATAGCTTTTTTGTTTAAACCAGCGCCGTCATCTGAAACTGTAATAAGAACGAATGCGCCTGCATGTTTTGCAGAAAGGGTAATTGTTCCCTGGGCTGGTTTACTCATAAGGTCGCGGACTTCTGGATTTTCAATTCCGTGGTCGGCTGAATTACGGATAAGGTGAACAAGCGGATCGTTGAGTTTTTCGATTACGGTTTTATCAAGTTCTGTTTCTGCACCTTCCGTAACAAGAACCATATTTTTGCCCAGCTGACTTGAAAGGTCGTGAACCAGTCGTCTGAATCGGCTGAAAATTGTTCCGATTGGAAGCATGCGCATATCCATTGCATTGTCGCGCAATGAAAAAATTATCTGTTCTCCAAACTCTGAAAGTGACTGCAGAGTTGGATTTTTGATATCTGTTGCAATTGAACCAAGACGCGCGTTGAAAGTAACAAGTTCGCCTACAAGGTCAATAAGGCGGTCAAGCTTCTGTGAGTTGACGCGGATTGTCTGAGTGTTTGCAGTTGATGCAGGTGCGCTGCCTGAATTCTGGTCTTGAGCAGGAGCAGAAAGTTTTTTGAGATGTTCCTGTTCTGCCAGCGCAGATTTTACCTGTTCTGTGGTAACGATATTTTTGTTGACAAGAAGTTCACCGACTTTTTTCTGTTCTTCGATGAGCTTTGTAAGTTCATCTTCTGAAACAAGTTTACGGGAAACAAGAATTTCTCCCAGTTTGTGGTGAAGGTTTGTGTCAGGAATTTCTTCTATTTTAATTTTTGATGTATCGTCGACGAAAATAAATACGTCGTTGATGTCATTTTCTGATTTAGAAGTTGTAAGAATTATGTCCCATGAAAGATAACATTTGTCAGAATCAATCTGAGATAGCGTCGGAACATTTTCTGTAAATGTAACGACAGTTGCGGTTCCCATTTCAACAAGTTCTTTTACAAGAAGTCCTGGTCGGGTTCCGTTAAGGAGAATGGATTCTGATGGTGTGAAAGAAATTCTCCAGGTGCGGCTTTCGCCGGATTTTTCCTGTGCAGCCGAAGTTACAATTGCTTTCTGTGCAGTTACAGGTTCTGTGGAATCGTCTGTATAGGAATTAATATAATCGTTGATTTTGCTTTCGATTGATTGTGAGGTATTTATAATTTCCGGAGTAATTTCTGCGCCCAGCATTGAACGGATATGATCGCGGGCCTGGAGTGTAAGCTGAATGAGCGCCGGTGTGACTGGAATTTTTCCGCCGCGAACAAGGTCAAAGGCGTTTTCCATTTTATGAGTAAAGTGACTTATTTCGTCCATTCCGAACATGGCAGAAGAGCCTTTGATTGTATGCATTGCACGGAAAACGGCTGAAATTACATCCTGGTTCTGAGGTTCATTTTCGAGAGTTAAAAGCTGGTCTTCGAGGTTATCAAGAAGTTCGTTCGCTTCATCAAAGAAGACGCTGGAAATCTGGTCAAACATTTATTAATTGCCTCCTTGATTCTGTACAGGAAGCTTAAGTGACAGAAGGTTTACAAAACTTTTAACATCTTCAGGGAGTGAATCAAGTACATAGAATTCTTTTTCCTGACTGGCGGCTTCTTTTGATGCAGCAATAATCAGCTGTAATATCGAAGTATCAATATCAGTAACCTGTGAAAGGTCGAGTTGAGTAACTTGATTTTTTTTGATGGCAGTAAGTAACTGTTCCTTTATCTGTGCGGCTTGTTCAATTCCGACATTTTCTTTGAGAACAATGACTGACGATGCAGATTTTTTTCTGGCCATACAATCTCCGTGTATATAGAAGTTTACTTATTTAATATCGGATGAATTCCCTTGTTTCTTGATATATTATATGGAGATAATTTAATTATTTAGAAACAGCAATTAGTTGCCGATAATGAATACATACTTTTATTTACAAATATATTTTACAGTCAGATTGGGTAGTAGTCAAATTTTACTTTAGATTTTGGAGTTAAAGTTATGGAAGAAAAAAAGGTATCAGAACAGGTTTATTTCTCTTTTATGCTGGGCCAGGGGGCATTTGCGGTTCCTGTTAACTATGTTCGTGAAGTATTGAATTATGATTCCATTACAAAAGTGCCAAAATCGCTGCCTTACCTTAAAGGCGTAATGAACATGCGCGGATCTGTTGTGACTGTAGCGGATTTCAGGGAACTTTTTGGTTTTGAATCGACAAAACCTGTTGAAAGATGTTCAATTATTGTTCTTGAAATTCCACAGCCGAATGAACCGGACTTAATCCTTGGAATGATTGCTGACAGCGTTGATGTTGTTACAAAACTTGAAATGGTTAAGTCTGAAAACTATGATTTTGGGACTTTACCAGGCCGAAAGGACTTTATAAGCGGTGTTGCAAAAAAAGGCGATTCATTTGTATTGCTGCTTGATCTTGAAAAAATCATGGAATCAATTGAAGAAGAAATTGGCGGCTGAAAATTAATTCCCGTCAGGAAGAATTCTTTTGAGAAAAACTATTGATTGATTCTTTTAAGCCAGACTTTGCTTGTTACAGGGTCTAAAACTATTTTACGGGAATCCACGCCGCCTACATCTTTGGCAACCACAGGAATTCCTTCTTTTAAAAGCCAGTCCAGTGCAAAATTAATGTTTTCGTTTCCAACCTGATGTGGTGAATCATCCGGGAAGTTAAAAACATTAGCTCCACCAAAAATTTTTGCCTGAAGGTTTGCTTTAACGGCTCCTTTTTTCTGCATTTCGTTCACAAGGTATTCCATTGCGTATTCGCCAAAGCGGGTAATGGGACTTGATGCAGAAGAATTTTTGTCTGCGGATTTATTTTCGCCTTTAACTTTTGAATTGTCTTTAGCAAGCATATAATGATTCATGCCGCTGATCTGATTCCCCGGATCATAAAGAACAACTGCAACACACGATCCCAGAATTGTTGAAATATATTCCGGCCCGGAAGAAACAAAAAATTCTCCGGGATAGATGGTGATAACGTGGTTGTTGAAGTGATTATCGAAAAAGGTGTTCATGGATTAAATTCTGTTAAAAGAAAGTGATTTCTCCGGCTGGAGTACCTTTTTCAATTTCAAAATTTCCGATGGCGCCTGCAGATTCCTTGTGGGCAGCAATTGTAAAGTGAGTAACAAGTTCCTTGAGGCGTGAATCTTTGATTTCCCAGTCATCAATGCCAAGATGCTGCATGAGGGAATCTTTTTTGCGGTTCAGTTTTTCACATTCTTCTTCGATAGACTTAATGATTTCGTCAAGTTCGTAGTGAATTGAGTTAATGTCATTAAGTTTATTGTCTACAGTGATACAGTGCTGTTCAAAGCCTGCAGGGAATACTGTGAATGAACTGAGAATTGAAGAAACGCCTTCCTGAACATTTTTGAATTCATTGAAGAATGCATTTTTTGCAAGACGGATTTTGTTCATGCTGCCGTTATCGCTGATGATTGCCTGCTGGAACTGGTTCAAAAGTTCGCCGATCTGAGAAATAAATGCGGACAGAAGATCCTGCATTTCGTCCAGAGATTCATTTGCCTGCTGGATAAGAATGTCCATGTCAGTAACAGAATCTTTTACGGCGATGATTGCAGGGTTTTTTGCAACTTCGATCTGCTGAAGGATTCGTACATGGTGAAGTCTGTCGATGATTGGTTTGAGACCTTCAAAGACAGCATACATTGTGTGTGCTTTATTTGTAATGCCGTTACAGTTGCGTTCCAGGGTTTTCTGCTGGGACTGGTAGGTATTAAAGAGATTGCTGATCTGTGTAAAGTGGTTGATGATTTTGTCCATGTTGTCATGGATGTTTTCAGGGCTGTGACTTTTTTTGTCTAAGAAGCGTCTGATGTATTCCTGGCGTTTTGGTTCAACTTTATCAAGAGTAACAGAAACATTTGTCCAGTTGTCGCTGAAGATTTCGATACTTTTGGCAATGTTTTCGTTGATGTCAGCAAGAACTGATTTTGAAAGCTGGAGCAGTGTAATGTTGAATGTGATTGTGTCCAGCATTGTATGATCCTGAGGTTGTGAAGGGTCAATTGTAGAACATTCGTTGAGGCAAAGTTTAACGTGATCCATTGCCTGGCGGATGATGTCCTGGAGCTGAAGTCCTTCCATTGCCTTTTGAATCGGATGGTAAACAGCGCCGATAACTTCTTTGATTTCGTTAAGCGGATCGCTTGCCTTTGTAATGAGGTCAGTAACTGTAGAAGAAGATGAAGTTCCTGCCTGAGAAAGCTGATGCTGCGCGTCAAGAATCTGGTCAAAGATAGTTTTGAGGGATTTGATGTAGTCAAGCAGTTCCTGTTCTTCTTCAAGAAGCTTGTTTGAGTAAACATTCATATCAGAAGAAAGCTGTTTAAGGCTTTCTGTAACGCTTGAGAATGCGCGGCCTTTTTCGCCGGATTTGATGGAGATAACCATTGCGTTGAGGGCGATAAGTTCCATTTCTTCGGAATTGTCTTTAATCTTTTTTACCTGATCGTTTACTTTTGAAAGGTCTTCGATTTTTGCATTGAGGGAATCAAAAAGATTGTTGTATTTGTCGCCGTAATTTGCAAAGAACTGGTTTTCTTCTGTAGTATTGGCTCTGTTTAATTCATCAAGGGATTTGAACATCTGAAGAAGACTGTCCATTGATGAGTTTTCCTGTTTGTTGAGCAGGAGAGGAAATTTTTCTGCAAGGGTAAGAAAAAGGGTTTCTGTCCTTGAGCTGTAGTCGTTGATTCTGGACTGGATGTCTTCTACTATCATAAATTTTCTCTCCTATAAAGAGGTGTCTGTAATATTGTCAAATTCCTGGTGAAGTTCTTCGAGATCTGAGTTTGTCTGTGTAAAGTCTTCAGATTCGGAATCTTCATAATCCTGCAGGTTTTCGTTGTACTGATAAGTGTGTAAAAGGATTCTGTCTGCTGCAGAATTCAATTGCATTACAAAAGGGCTGCCAGGGGTTGTAACGGCAAGTGGCTGGCGTTTTGCAACTGCAAGTTCAATGCCCATATCCCGTGGTGTAAAACCGACATAATCAAGGTTGATGTTAAGCTTATTGAATACAAGTGAACGCAGGCGTCGGGCCATTTCCAGGTCCTGGGTAGATTTTCCCATGTTGAGGATTACCTGAGGTCTGTATTTTGCAAGTTCAGCTTTGGCTTTTTCCCCGGTTTCGGGGAATTTTTCGCATAACTGTTCTGTCAGTTCAACAAAGGAACTTTCTGCGCCTGCGGAACTGTTTGAAATGTATGAGTCGATGTAAGCGCGTTCTTCTGATTTTGCCTTGAACTGGCATGAAAGGAATCTGTATGCTGCGGCCTTAAGGAAGGAATAAGCATTGAGGATTGAAGTCAGTTCGGGGCTTGTAACCAGAAGCGAATTGTATGTCAAAAGGAAAATATCGAGTGTGTTGTAGGTTGTTCCGCCGCCAAGGTCGAGAATCGCATAGTCAGCATCGAGTTTCTGGATTTCTTTGATGATTTTGCGCTTGATGAAAAAGCTCATGTTTGCGGTTCCCGGGAAAAGACAGTCGCCTGCAATGAACTGAAGGTTTGGAACACCGGTTTCCTGAAGTAAAGGCTGGAGAGAAGTTTCCTGCTTATAAATAAAGTTTCCCAGGCCCGCATGATTGTTCTTGAGCCCCAGCAGGGTATGGAGGTTTGCGCCGCCAAGATCAAAGTCAATGAGAACTACTTTTTTGCCTTTTTGTGCAAGCAGAACAGAAAGGTTTACAGAAACGGCACTTTTACCGACGCCACCTTTCCCGCTGGCAACAGGAATAATATTCACCATAATCATAATATTATAGATAGTAATGGAGAATTTAGCAAGAATTTATTGACTACCGGCCATTAAGTTAGTATATTAAGTAGGTTACCGAATGTTCGGTAACTAAAACGGTAAAGAATGGCAATGAAGGGTAATACAAGGGACAGAATTCTATATCAGGCATTCTGTCTGTATGAAAAACCAAGAAACAAGGACATTTCTCTTTCTCAGGTAGCCGCCGGCGTTGGAATTTCAAAGGCAGCTATCTATAAGCATTTTAAAAGCAAGGATGAATTGACTTCTGCTATGGAAGAAAAGTTTCTTGAAGACCTTTGTGCATGTTACCAGGATTACGGAAAAGGCAGCGCTGATAATAAAGTTTTTGAAATCAGAAAAAAAGAAGACATGGAAATTTTTATTTTCCGGTTTATAGTGTTTTTTCTGGATAATCCTTATTACACAGGTTATTTTCTGATCAGAAACCTGCAGAATTATGAGCTTGCATTTAAGCTTGCTTCTCTTGTGATAGAAAAGAATCTGATAAGCCGTTCCGGGGCTCTTAACATTCAAAGCAGTGCTGAAGACTGCCGCAAAGTGATGAAGATAATTTTCTTTCTGGGAACAACATTCTACTTTTTGTCTGAACGCTTGTATTGCCCAAACGGATATGCGGCAAAACTTTCAAGACAGGAATTTATTGAAGTTCTCCGGGGAATCCTGATGAACGGACTTAACCGTGAATTGAACTGTATTGAAAATAACAGGATTGCAGAACTTGATGGAATGTGTGCTGTGGATGAAATGTCCGAACAGGGCAGTAAAATGTTTGCGGCATTTGCAAAGATTTGTGAAGAATGCGGAGTGACAGGCGTTACAGTTGAACGACTGAGTGAAAAGATGAATCTCAGTAAGAGCAGTTTGTATTCTTACTTTGATAATATAGATGATTTTGTTAAGGGAATGCTTAAGGAAGAATTCAAGGTCCGCCAGAATTTTATTGGAGAGAAAACCAGGGACGCAAAGAATCTTGATGAAGTCATTTATCTTTTGCTGCGTGGTCAGAAGAATTTTCAGCTTGCACGACCTTATGCGGCAAGTGTTTATTCGTGGGCAGTGCAGCGCGGAATAAGTTTCAGAAATCCAAATCATCAGGATATGAAGGATGAGCATAAGATTAAGGAGAATCCTGTGCTTGCATTTTTTAACGAACTTGGTGAACTTGATGATGTTCAGAAAATTTCACTGGTTCACTGGATCGGGATGTTGACCGCGTTTACGGCAATGTTCTATTCAACTAACAGATTTAACAAGGATTATGATTATGTCCCTGAAATGTTTGCATTGATTGAATGCGGCATGAAAAAGGACTTTGTAATAGAAAAGTAAAAGGCGAATTTTTTTTCGTGAGGATAAGGTATGAAGATATTCGATTCTAAATTTGTAAGAAAAGATTTGATTGCAGTGATGATGATCATTCTGGGCGGTTTTATTTTTGCTCAGACTGACACTCCGGCAGAAGCAAAGAAAGATGCGCCTGCCGGTTCTGCAGAAAATCCGATAGTTCTTTCCTGTGATAAGGCTGTTGAGTATGCACTTGAACATGGTTCTGCAATCAAGACGGCAAAACTTGATCTTGAACTTTCAAAGTTTAAGAAAAATACATCATGGAATTCACTGATTCCGTCTGTAAATGTGAATGAAACTATTAGCCGTTCAAATGAAGTTTCGACTCAGATGGAACAGATCATAAAAATGATTAATCCTATGTATAAGGCTCCGGAACCAACAGAAAGCAAGCACTGGACAGCTGTTGAAAATATTGCGGTTCAGTTCAATTTTAATGCGGCGATGATTGCAAATATTATTTCAGCTGTAGAAAATTATGAAACCGGAAAAATTACCTGGCAGCAGACACTTCAGGAAACAGAATCAAATGTACGCAAATTATTTTATGCGCTTTTGCTTCAGCAGGAATCTCTGAAGATTTCCCGTTCTTCACTTGAAAATGCACGTCAGCGTCAGAACCAGGCAGCAGTAAACTATAGAAACGGTTATGTTCCTGAACTTTCGTTGCTGCAGGCACAGGTTGCTTATTCAAACCTTTTGCCACAGGTAACAAAAGCTGAACAGGAATTCAAACAGCAGCTTGATACTTTTGTATTTTTACTTGGACTTCCGGTTGGAACTCAGATTGTTCTTGATGGAAAAATTGAACCGGAATTTGTTGACCTTAACGCAGATGAATTGGTTCAGGAATGTCTTAGAGAAAGTCTGAGCCTGCGTCAGCTTGACAGTACAATCAAGTCAATCAAGATTCAGAAAACTGCGCTTGATCTTAAGGATTATACTCCTTCTATTTCTGTTAACTGGGGATGGCAGCCGATGATAACTGATGCCCTTGATAAATCCTGGACAGATAAAGACAACTGGTCGGATAACGGAAATCTGAGTTTTACATTGGCATGGAACATTACAAATATGCTTCCGTGGTCAAGTTCACGAGTAACAGCAAAGGAACTTAAAACAAATATTGCAAAGATGGAAATCAACAGGGATACACTTGTGCAGAATCTTGAACTTGAAGTAAGAAAGGCAGTGGATTCACTTAACCTTTCGCGTTCTTCAATTGAATCAAGCCAGAAAAGCATTGCACTTGCCCAGCGTTCATATAACATGACCTGGCAGGCATACAGAAGCGGTACAAAAGAACTTCTTGATCTTCGTGATGCGGAAAGTCAGTTGAACCAGGCAAAGCTTGGACTTCTTAGTGAGCAGTTCAACTACATGACCAAATTGTGGGATCTTGAAAATCAGATAAACAGAAAACTTACAGGAAATAATAAGGCAGGTGAAAATAATGAAAAGAGCAACTAAAGCATTGATGATTTTAGCTGCAGCAGTTACAGTTTTTGGACTGGCTGGATGTGGTGAAAAAAATGAACAGGAAGTTGAAGCAGTATTTGCTGTTAACTCATATAAGGTAAAAGAATCAAATCTTGATGATTACCTTGAATTCGGCGGTGATGTTGATGCAGCCAGTTCAGTTGCAGTAATGCCGGATACTGCCGGAAAAATTTCGCGGGTTATGGTTAATGTCGGCGATAGAGTTACAAAGGGCCAGATTTTGTGTTATGTAGATGCAAGCCGTCCTGGTATGATCTTTGTTGCAAGCCCGGTTCGCTCGCCAATTGCAGGAACAGTAACATATTTCCCTGGCGTAATTGGAACAAGTGTTGCGCAGACATCAGTTATTGCAAAAATTGCAAATACAACAAAACTTGAAATTACAACAGCTGTTCCAGAACGATTTGTTTCTAAGATCAGCCTTCAGCAGAAAGCACAGCTTACATTGAGTGCATATCCAGGCGAAAAATTTTCTGCAACAGTAATAGAAGTCAGCCCGGTTCTTGATACTTCAACAAGAACAATGAACATTAAACTCAGTGTTGATGATAATGACCCAAGAATTAAAATCGGTATGTTTGCAAAAATTCACCTTGTAACAGAACATAAAGAAAACGTATGTGTTATTCCGCATGGAGCAATTGTAAAACGCAACGGAGAAAATTTTGTATTCAAGACAAAGACAGATGGAGAAGATACACGCGCAGTTATTACACCTGTTGTTCTTGGAGTTCGTGTTGATGATGTTCAGGAAATTCTTGAAGGTGTTAAAGCCGGCGATGAAATTATCATCAAGGGTCAGAGTCTGTTGAATGATAATTCAAAGATTAAGGTTGTTTCAGTAGTAAATAATGATTAGTTTGACGGTTTGATTTTACGTCAGAGGTGAAAAATGAATCTTTCAGAAAGATCAGTTAAAAAACCTACAACGGTTGTAATGATATTTATCCTGCTGGTTGCGTTTGGCGTTTATGCCGCACTCGATCTGGCAATTGATATGTTCCCTGATATGGAACTGCCGTATATTGCGGTTTATACAACTTATAAAAATGCAGGTCCGGAAGAAGTTGAACAGAGTGTTACACGAACTCTTGAAAGTTCTTTGTCAGGTGTTTCAGGTTTAAAGAGAATGCAGTCCCAGTCATCTACAGGTACAAGCCTTGTAATGCTGGAAATGAATTACGGTACAAATCTTGATGAAGCGTCCGGAGAAATTCGTGATAAGATTGACCTTGTCCGAAATTATCTGCCGGATGATGCAGAAAGTCCTGTTATGTTCAAGATGGACCCTTCCATGATGCCAATCATGATGCTGTCTATCAGTGGTAACCGTACTCCGGAAGAATTGCGCCGTTATGCAGAAGATATCGTTCAGAAAAAACTTGAACAGATTGATGGTGTTGCAAGTGCAAACATTTCCGGTGGTCGCGAAAAATGTATCCGTATTGATATTCCACGAGACCGTCTTGAAGCATATTCACTTACAATTACTCAGATTGCACAGATGCTTGCCGCTCAGAATATTCAGAGTGCCGGCGGTAAGATTACAAGTGGTGATATCAACTATACAATTCAGAGTGCCGGAAAATATCGTTCGATTGATGATATCAGAAATACAGTAATTTCATGGAAGCCGACTACAACAGATCCGGGACAGATTCCTCAGGTAAGAACAATTCAGCTTAAAGATATTGCAGATGTTTATGAAGGTTATAAAGATGAATCAACACTTGCCTTTATGAACGGTGAGCCTTGTGTAACACTTTCTCTTCAGCGTCAGAGCGGTAAAAACTCAGTAGAAGCAGCAAAGGCAGTTCGCAAGCAGCTTAAAAAACTGAAGAAATCACTTCCTGACGATGTTGTAATTACAGAAGCATGGAATACAACTGACTCAATTCAGGCAACAATCAAGGCAGTTATTAAGAGCGTAATCGAAGGTGCGTTGCTTGCAATTTTCGTTCTTATTATCTTCCTCCGTTCTTTCAAGAGTACACTTATTATTGGTATTTCTATTCCAGTATCAATTATGATTACTCTTGTTTTGATGTGGCTTAGAGGAATGACTCTTAACATGATGTCACTGGCAGGTCTTTTGATTGGTGTCGGTATGCTCGTAGATAACTCAATCGTAGTACTGGAAAATATTTACAGTTACCGTCAGCGAGATGCAAAACCAAAAGTTGCAGCCGTTCTTGGTGCACAGGAAATGATTGCTGCCATTACATCAAGTACAATGACAACAGTATGTATCTTTGTTCCAATGCTCATGCTCCGTTCAAAGATGGGAATGGTTGGTCAGTTCCTTGATGACCTTTCAATGACAATTATTTTCTCATTGCTTTGTTCTCTTGTTGTAGCAATTACACTTGTTCCTGTATTGTCTTCTTCTTATCTTGTTGTTGATAATGTAGGTGACAAGCAGGATGATTCACGTTTTTCTAAAATCAATAAAGCAGCGGGACTTTTCTTTGATAAGATTGATTCAAAATATTCTGCATTTGTAGAAAAAGTTCTTCACCATAAAAAGGCAACTCTTGGAATTATTTTTGGATTGTTCCTTTTGAGTTTTGTTGCAGTATGGAAAACTGGATTTGTATTCATGCCTGAAACTGCAAGCCCTAACGTTTCTGTAAGTATTCAGATGCCACGCGGTACAAAACTTGAAGTTACAGAAGCAGTTGCAAAAGAACTTGAATCGATTATCAATCAGGAAATTAAGGGCGTAAAGCATGTAGAAACAATTGTTGGTGGTGTTGGACTTATGAGTTCAAGTTCTGATACCAATAAAGCAGAAGTTGATATTTCTCTTTATCCGGCAAGAGACCGTAAACGCGGAATGGATACTGCAGAAACATGTAAAGAAAAACTTCGTCCTTACTTTACAAAATTCCCTGGAGCGACAATTACATTCTCGACAGGTATGATGGCTGTTGGTTCAAGCGGTGTAATTGTAAAAGTTCAGTGTGATGATCTTACAAAGCTTGGAAAGGTAACAAATGAACTTGTAACAGTTCTTCGTGAACAGGGAAAAGATTTTGCAAACGAAGTAACAACTAACCTTGATGAAGGTCTTCCTGAAGTTGAAATCGTATTTGACCGTGAACGAATGTACAATCTTGGACTTAATGTTTATAACGTTGGTGCGGAAATTAAGGCAAATATTGATGGCGTCAAAGCAAGCCGTTTTGAAGATAATGGTAAAGAAATTGATATGACAGTTGCTTTGGCTGATGATGATAAGGCCCGTCTTACAGACCTTGATTCAATCTTTGTAACAAACTCAAACGGTATGCGTATTCCACTGTCAAGTTTTGCTCACTATGAAGAAGGACTTGCTCCTGTAACAATTCTTCGTCAGGATCAGGCGCGTATGACAATGGTAACAGTTAAACAGAAAAATGGAATTTCTGTTAAGGATGTTCAGGATAAAATTGAAAAAATTATTGCTGAAAATATTCCTCAGGATGATGCAGTAACATTCTCATTCACAGGTGATAATGCAGATATGCTCGAAGCTGTTCTGAACTTTGGGGTTGTAATGATCATGGCAGCAGCACTTGTATTTGCAATTATGGCCAGCCAGTTTGAATCATTTAAGGATCCGTTTATCGTTATCTTTACAATTCCGCTTTCATTCATCGGTGTTGCAGCAATTTATCTTTTGAGCGGACAGTTGTTCTCTGTAGTATCTGTAATGGGATTTTTGATGCTGATCGGTATGATCGTAAACAACGGTATTGTACTTGTAGACTACACAAACCTTTTGAGAAAGCGTGGTTATCCATTGTTTGAAGCATGTGTTGAAGCTGCAAGAAGCCGTTTGCGCCCGATTATCATGTCAACTTTGACAACAATTATTTCTTTGATTCCAATGGCATTTGCACCAGGTGAAGGTACAGAAATGATTCAGCCAATCAGTATGACAGTACTTGGCGGTTTGAGTTTTGGTTCTATCATGACACTCGTATTGATGCCTGTTTTGTACTATATCTTTAACAGTACAACAGAAAGAAAAATTGCAAAACTTGAAAGAAAAATCAGCAAGTCAAAGTCAGAAGCAAAGACTGCAAAACTTGAAAAACGCCTTGCAAAAAAACGTGCAAAGCTCGAAAAAGAAACTGCAAAGTTCAATGCACTTGTAGTTAAGGCAGGAGAATAATATGGCAGAATTCAAAAGTTGTAAAAGAATTGAAATAATTTATTCTCAGGCAGTAGAAGAAGATGTTTTTGAAGCTTTGAGAAAAGAAGGTTTTGCAAAACATTTTACAAAGCTTTCAAATGTTTTTGGTTCAGGTTTTTCTAATCCAAAACTCGGAGATGCAATCTGGCCTCAGGTAAACGAAATGCTTATTATGTATTGCGATGAACAGGCTGCTGCAGGTATTGCAGGAGTTGTTGCAAAATTGCGTGAACGCTATCCTGTAGAAGGTATCGCCTGCTTTGTCAGCGATGCTCAGATTATCTAACCAGTACTGCTTGTATGAAATGGTATTCGGCGTCGGATTATTACAAAGACCTTTTCGGTACCAAAGTTTATAAGCTTGCCATTGACGCCGGATGCACGTGTCCCACACGTGACGGGTCCTTAGGGACCCGTGGCTGCATATTCTGCAGCCCATCCGGCTCTGGCGATTTTTGCAGCGACCGGCGCCTTTCTGTCAGCGAACAGATTGAGGCGGCAAAAATTCTGGTCAGCAAAAAATTAAAAACCGGACTTGCACTTGATGATGGTCGTGGTGACCGGTTCCCTCCTGAACAGAAAAAATCTTCTCCTAAATACATTGCTTATTTTCAGAACTTCACCAATACTTATGGTGATGAAAAAATTCTTACAGAAAAATACAAAGAAGCGCTGGCTTGTCCTGACGTAGCTGGTATTTCTATTGCGACCCGTCCGGATTGTATTTCAGATTCAATATTAAAAGAAATTGCAAAGCTTCCCGGTTATGTTTCCATTGAACTTGGATTTCAGACTGCGTCAGAAGAATCTGCCAGATATATAAGGCGTGGTTTTACTGATGAAGTATATTTCGATGCAGTAAAACGGATTAAAGCGCTTGCTCCTGATGTTCACATTGTAACTCATTTGATTTTTGGGATTCCCGGCGAAAAAGAAGAGGATATGCTTGCCAGTGTAAAAGCTGTAGTAAATGCAGGCAGTCATGGTGTAAAATTTACGGTCCTGCATGTGCTTTCTGGTACGGATCTGGCAAGGGATTATGGTGAGGGAAAATTCTCCTGTATGGAAAAAGAAGAATATTTTTATGTTCTGAAAAAAGCGCTGGAACTTTTACCGACTGATATGGTTGTTCATAGGCTGACTGGTGACGGACCCAAAAAAATTCTTATTGCTCCAATGTGGACAGCAGATAAAAAGCGGGTTTATAATGATTTGATGGCTTATTTAAAGTCTCGATTATAAAAACTTGTCAGGAGAAAAGTATGACTAACGAAGATGTATTGGAAGAGCTTACTGAAATTAAAGCATTCTGCGGTAAAGAACATCTTGAAGCAATTGAATATGTAATTGATGTTTTTGAAAAGTTGAAAAAAGAAGGTGTCGATAAACCTTTGGACACTGATTTCACTAAACTTAAAAACTGCGAATAAAATAAGGAAAAATTAAAATGACTTTTATTGGAAATTTCTGGTCACTCGTGCCTGCGATCATTGCGATCTGTCTGGCTCTTTTAACTAAAGAAGTTTATTCTTCTCTTTTTGTCGGAATTGTAATCGGTGCTGTATTTTTTGCATGTTCTGCACCTGCCGGGTTTACAGTTTCAGGTTTTACAAACCACATTTTTAATGACGGCCTTTTAAAGCAGCTGTCGGATTCATATAATGCAGGTATTCTTGTATTCCTGGTGGTTCTTGGAATTATGGTTGCATTGATGAATAAAGCCGGCGGTTCTGCTGCGTTTGGTCGCTGGGCAAAAAAACATATTAAGACAAAGGTTGGCGCTCAGGTTGCTGCAATCTGTCTTGGTGTGCTTATTTTCATTGATGACTATTTTAACTGTCTTACTGTTGGTTCTGTAATGAAACCTATTACAGAAAAATATAAAGTAAGCCGCGAAAAACTTGCTTACCTTATCGATTCAACTGCTGCACCGGTTTGTATTATTGCACCAATCAGTTCATGGGCGGCTGCTGTTTCTGGATTTGTTACAGAAGGTGAAAACGGTCTTGCACTTTTTATCAAGGCTATTCCATATAACTTTTATGCTTTGTTCACAATCGTAATGATGTTCGTGCTTGTGTTCAACAAATTTGATTACGGTTCAATGGCAAAGTTTGAACAGCTTGCAGAAAAGGCAGAAAGTACTGCTTCTACTGAAGAAGAAGTTTCTGTTAAAGGAAAAGGTTCTGTTCTTGACCTGGTATTGCCTGTAATTGTACTGATAATTTTCTGTACAATCGGAATGATTTATTCCGGCGGTTTCTTTGAAGAAGGAGATACTCAGTGGAACTTTATTGAAAGCTTTGCTGCTTCTGATGCATCTGTTGGTCTTGTAATCGGTTCTTTTGCAACTCTGATTTTTACACTGATCCTTTATGTTGCAAAAAGAACGTTGTCGTTTAAGGACTGTATGGAATGCGTTCCTGATGGATTTAAGGCAATGGTTCCTGCAATTTTGATTTTGACTCTTGCATGGACCCTTAAAGGAATGACAGACAGCCTTGAAGCTAAAGACTATGTTGCTTCGATTGTATCAGGCGGTGCTGCTTCTCTTAAGAGCTTCCTTCCTGCAATTGTATTTGTTATTGCCTGTTTCCTTGCATTTGCAACCGGAACATCATGGGGAACATTCGGAATTCTTATTCCAATCTGTATTGCAGTATTCCCTGAAACCGGTGATCCATTGCGTGTAATCTGTATCAGTTCATGTATGGCTGGTGCTGTATGTGGTGATCACTGTTCTCCAATCAGTGACACAACAATTATGGCAAGTGCAGGCGCTCAGTGCAATCACGTAAATCATGTTTCTTCTCAGCTGCCTTATGCAATGACTGTTGCTGCTGTTTCTTTTGTAACATACCTTGTTGCAGGTTTTGTAAAGAATGTATTCGTATGCTGGGCCGTTGGTCTTATTCTTTTGACCGGCGTTCTGCTTATGATGAAGAAATTAAAGAAAGCATAAATTTTAATTGACGAATAGAATTTTTGTATTATACTTTTTGACGGAGGAAGATGCTTATGAGTGAACAGATTTTTACATTCAACAGTTTTGTTTATTTGCCAACAGCAACGATTAAAAAAGTCCTTGCTAAAACAGATTCAGCTATGCTTGTAAAAGCTTGCTGTGGCTGTGATGCAAAAGTTATTGATGCGTTCTGTAATTCTATGTCTGGTCGTGCGGCTGCTATATTCCGTGAAGACATTGAATTTATGGGTCCTGTCCTGCTGGATGATGTCTGCTCCGCAAGAGTTGAAGTTATCAAAATTCTAAATTCAGTAATTAAAAAGGACAGCCTCGAAGTCAAGGCAGCAGATGGAACTTCATTAATCTTGAAGCTTGGTCTCTGCCAGGATTTCTTTGCTGCGCTTTCCAAAGAAATTTTTTCAGGCTTAAAAAAGAAAGACAGAGATTATTTTCTTACATATTCCCTTACAAAAGATTGCGGCGGAAAACTTGTGTATTGTATGGAAGAACTGCTTAATATATCAGACAGGGATATGCAGAAAGGATTGCGTGAAACTGATGAAGCAGACATTGCAAAAGCTCTGGTAAAAGTATCTGATAAGGTTCAGAAAAAGTTTTATCAGAATATGTCAAAGAAGGCTGCTGCAGGTCTCAAAGAAAAGGTTACCGCTAATTCAAAATTAAAAAAGACAGAAGTTGAAGCTGCACAGAATAAAGTGCTTTCAATTTACAATAAGCTGATTACAAAAGGTGAAATTGTTCCAAAGTTTTTTATCTGTAATTAAGCTGTAAAAACGGTCCGGGAAAATCCGGACCGTTTTTTTATGTATTGTTATCTTCCCTTGTTTGCGCCTGCTTTTTTCAGGGCTTCGACTGCATCGCAGTATTCTGTGATTCCTGTAAATGCAATCAGGACTGGTGCAGGAGTTCTTTTTTCAGTTCCTTTTAGTTCAATTGTAAGAATATTTGTCTGTTTGCTTTCCGGATTTTTCCAGTCGACACCGGCAAAGGATTTTATGTCTTCGTATAAGGTAACCTGTCCGCCTCCGATGATAGCATTTTTGTAAATTCCATTGAGGCTGTTGAATGCCTGTTCACGGCTTATCATGTAAGAAGAAAGACAGCTGATTCCACATGCCATTAATACGACATAAAAATTTACACGGGACATAAGACAGAACAAAATCAGAAGAGGGCAAAGGATGCAGACCACAATTCCTTTTAATGGACTTGGACTTGTTGTCTTGAAGATAAGTTCTCCAGCCTGTGCCTTTGCTTTAACTTTCTTTGAACCGATGGAAGCGATTTCAATCAGCAGAAAAATTACGCTGATAATTACGGCTGCAAGCTGAATAATTCCCTGTGATGATTGTGTCAAAAGAAGAATGTTTTTCATTTTTATTTACCTCTGTTTTTTAACCAGACTTTAATTGCTTTTGCATGAGATTCAAACGCAATGTCGAGATTGTCCAGATCCTGTGGAGTTTCGATTTTTATGTTAACAAATTCCTGAACTTCTGTTTCCTGTTTTTTCATAAGGTCAGTCAGTTTTTTGCCTTCCTTTTTTAGTGAGTCAAATCGGGCTGCAAAAAATGTGTCGCAGGTTTTGTAAGTAATGTCTTTGTAGATGTATGTGTTCGGAAAGGATGCTACATATTCAATTGAATCAGGTTCAATGCCTGTTTCTTCAAGACACTCGCGGCGGCAAGCTTCTTCTGCGGATTCATCAAGGTCAATAAAGCCGCCTGGCATTGTAAGAAAGCCGCGTTTTGGTTCTTTTGCACGTTTTTCAAAAATGATGGAACCGTCAGTATCCGTAATTATTAAGGTTGCGCTTGCGGCTACATTGTTGTAAAGAGTAAATCCGCATGATGAACATACCCATTTTTTGTTGTCTGTATAATTAACTGCGGGTTTGCCGCATTTTGGGCAGAAAGAAAAATCGTTTGACATTTATTTATCTCCTTAAGGCAGATCCGTCAGTTGAACTTGATGAGGCAGTTTTTATTGAGATCAAATCTTTTATAACTTCACCAGCAATTAAAAGTCCTGCAACAGAAGGTGTAAAGGCGTTGCTTGCCGGTGCGGGTCGTCCGCCTTTAAGTTCTGATGATTCTTCTTCTGGATAAAATGGAGTCAAAGGTTCTTCTTTAGAATAGCAGACTTTGACTTTTGTTATTTTAAGCTGCTTGAGTTTCTGTCGGATAACGCGGGCTAAAGGGCAGACAGAAGTTTTGCTGATGTCTGTAATTTCAAACTGCTGGGGATCAATTTTATTCCCGGCACCCATGCAGCTTATAACAGGAATGTTGTTCTGTTTTGCGACACGAATCAATTCAACTTTTGCAGTAACTGTATCAATGCAGTCGACAACATAGTCGTAAGAAGAAAAATCAAAGCTGTCTGTATTTTCCGGCAGAAAGAATGTCTGATAAGTTTTAACGATGCATTCAGGATTGATGTCTGCGATTCTTTGCTGTGCTATCTGAACTTTTGGAAGACCGACAGTACTCTGCAGTGCATACAGCTGGCGGTTGATGTTGCTTACACTTACTGTGTCGCTGTCAATCAGATCGAGTGCACCGATTCCGGTTCTTGCTAAGGCTTCGACAGTGTAAGATCCAACTCCGCCAAGACCAAAAACTGCAACACGGCATTTAGAAAGCTGCTCAAGTGAATCTGGTCCAAAAGTATATTGTGTTCTTAAAAAAGTTTTTTTTCTGTCAAAGGCCATAAGTGACTCTATTCGTCGTCTTCTTCCATGTCTGCATTCTGACGTTCGCGTACGGCTTTGGACAAGAGTGCGATTTCTGCATCAAGTTCATCTTTGTTAAGGGAAGTGAAAACTTTGTCGCAGGCAGAACTGACGCGGGTGATTGCCTGACCGAGAGCCCATTCAAATTTTCCGGCACGAACGCTTGGACTTGGTTCAATTGTGTTTACAAGTTCAAAAAGTTCTGCAATCTGATTTTTTTCTTCAGGATAGTTGTCCTTAAGGTTAAAGGCTTTCTGATTCAGGATATCCATTCGGGAACGAATCTGTTCCATGGATTCCTGTGCAGTACGCTGACTTTCGAGATCTTTTTTGTTGCTTGAAAAAATTGATTTTACTATTTGTAATAATGACATTTTTATTCCTGTTATTGTGTCTGTGCCAGCAAACTTGAGATTGAGAAACAGTTGTCTCCGATTTTTTCAATCTGGCGGACGATATCAATGTACAAAAGTTCTGCTTTTACATCGGCGCCGCTTTCGAGGCGTTTGCGTGCAACTTTTTTGAGGGTTTTGCGCCAGTAGTTGATTGAGTCTTCAAGTTCCTGCGCCATGGCAAGTTTGTCGGCATTGAGGTGCTTGTTGATGTTTATGTAAATGAACTGGAGGAACTGGCGTGCAAGTTCAACATAAGGAACCAGCTGTTCCATGTCCTGCTGTTCAAATTTCATATTCTTTGTGATGCTCTTGGAAATAAGCATTGAAAGTGTGTAACAGTTGTCTGACATGTTTTCCAGGTCATCAACAACCTGCATCATGATTGAAAGGTTTGTTGCCTGGCGTTCTGTTACAGGAAGGCGTGTAACGTTTACCAGATAGCGGATAATCTGTTCGTGCATCTGGTCAACATAATCTTCGTCAATGACAAGCTGAGGTGCGTGGATTTCGACAAAGGTCTTGTCACGCTTCATACAGCCTTCCTGAATTTTGTCGAACATCTGGGTAACTGCATCTGTCATGTTGCTGATTTCTTTTTCTGCACTGATGATGTAAGCAGTAACGTTTTCTTTTGCAGCTGTTTCTTTGAATTCAAATGAGTAGGCTGCAGGCTTGTCTGTCTTTTTGTTCTTGATCATTATCTGTGTAAGTTTAACGATCTGGTTTACAAAAGGAATGAATATAATTGTAGAAATTGTTTTAAATACTGTATGGAGCATTGAAATACGGATTGCAATGTTCGCATTTTCCTGTCCAGGAGTACAGAAAGTTACCAGTTTAAGGAATGGTGTAAAGAAAATCAGCGCAAGAACTGTTCCGAATACGTTGAACAGAACATGAACCAGTGCTGAGCGTCTTGCATCTGTAGAAGTTCCAAAGCTTGCCATGATTGCGTCGATTGTAGAACCGATGTTTGAGCCCAGTGTAAGTGCACAGGCAAATTCCCAGGTAATGAGCTTGTTGTATGCAAGAGTAATTACAATGGCACTGAATGCAGAAGATGAATGTAAAAGTGCTGTGATCCCTGTTCCGATTGCAAAACCGATAATGATTGACCAGATCCCGAAATTCTGAATGTCAGCAAGCCATGTAAGTTTTTCAGGATCAAAAGAGAAAATGTCAGAAAGCCAGCTTAATCCGATGAACAGAAGCCCGAATCCCATGATTGCTTCTGCAATGTTTCTGTAACGGCCTTTTTTTGCAAGTGAAAGGAAATATCCAAGTCCGAAAATCGGAATGGCAAATGCACTGATTTTGAAGTTGAACCCGAAAATCGAAACGATCCAGGCTGTGATTGTAGTACCGATATTGGCACCAAAGATTACACCGACTGACTGAGTGAGTGTCAAAAGGCCTGCATTAACAAAAGTAACAACCATAGCAGTAGTAGCGCCTGATGACTGAATGATCATGGTGATTACAAGACCGGTTAAAAGCCCTACAAAGCGGTTTCCCGTCATCATTGCAAGAGTACGCTGAAGTTTTTCACCGGCACTCTTTTGTACACCATCGCTCATAAGCTTCATTCCATATAGCAGGAATCCAAGACTGCCTACAAGCTGTAAAATTGTTGTTACTATAGCCATAGAATCAGTTTACCATATATTGAAAATAATATTCAATTGATGTGGTGCAGTAGGCATAAACAGGATAAATTGGTATAATTTACAAGATATACACCTAATTTATGAGGAGAAATTCAATGGCAGATAAAGTTGCATTGATTACAGGTATTACAGGACAGGACGGTTCGTTCCTTGCTGAATTTCTTTTAGACAAAGGTTACGAAGTTCACGGAATTATCCGTCGTTCTTCATCTTTTAATACAGGCCGTATTGAACATCTTTATATAGAAGATTTGATTGAAGATATGCACAAAGACCGTAAGGTTCGCCTTCATTATGGAGACCTTACAGACTCAGAAAGTTTGATTCGCCTTATCCGTGAAATTAAACCTACAGAAATTTACAACCTTGGTGCACAGAGCCATGTTCAGGTTTCATTTGAAGTTCCTGAATACACTGCAGATACAGATGCAACAGGCGTTCTTCGTATTCTTGAAGCAGTTCACTTCCTTGGAATGGAAAAGACATGCCGCATTTATCAGGCTTCTACTTCTGAACTTTTTGGTCTTGTTCAGGAAATTCCACAGAAAGAAACAACTCCATTCTACCCACGCTCACCATATGCAGTTGCAAAACTTTATGGTTTCTGGATTATGAAAAACTACCGCGAATCTTACAATATGTTCTGCTGTAACGGTATTCTTTTTAATCATGAATCAGAACGCCGTGGTGAAACATTCGTAACCCGTAAAATTACACTCGCTGCAAGCCGCATTGCAAAAGGTCTTCAGAAAAAACTTTATCTTGGTAACCTTAATTCCCTTCGTGACTGGGGTTACGCTAAAGACTATGTTGAATGTATGTGGCTCATGCTTCAGCAGGATAAACCGGACGACTTCGTAGTTGCTACCGGTGAACAGTATTCTGTAAGAGATTTCTGTCGTCTTGCATTCAAGGAAGCAGGAATTGAACTTGAATTCCAGGGTGAAGGCGTAAACGAAAAAGGCATCAATAAGGCAACTGGTGATGTTCTTATCGAAGTTGACCCTAAATATTTCCGTCCTGCAGAAGTAGAAACTCTTCTTGGTGATCCAACCAAAGCAAAAACAGTTCTTGGCTGGAACCCACGCAAAACTTCTTTTGAAGAACTTGTTCACATCATGATGAAACACGACCTTGAATTTGTTGTTCGTGATGCTCTTGCAAGAGGAAAAAAAGTAAGTGACTAAGCTTCCTGACGGAAAACTTGATCCAAAAATCATAGCTCTTGATCTGGATGATACTCTTCTGGACAGCGAGCTTAAAATTTCTGACGGAACAGTAAAGGCTTTGAAGGCTGCCGCTCAAAAGGGAATCTTCATCGTGCCATGTTCCGGAAGAACTGAAAATGCGATTCTTCCGTTTGTGCGATGCCTTGATATTGCCGGAACTCCTGAGGGCCGTTATATCATTGCATCCAACGGAACAAGCATTTTTGACCTGCATACAAGGCAGCCTGTTTTCAGCGCAAAGGTAGACGGAGAGATTCTGGTTTACTGTGCAAAGGCTGCAGCTCAGGCAGGATTTCCCTGCCAGGTTTACGACCCGTCTACAATTTATGCCAGCGTTGATAATGATTACACTCAGCTGGACGCAAAACTCTGCAATCTTAAACTTGAAGTCGTTCCTGATTTTGAAAATTTCCTGATGAAAGGTCATCCAAAAATGGTTATTCCCGGGGATCCTGAAAAGCTTCAGATTCTTCAGGCAAAGCTTAAGGAAGAACTTGGTTCAAAAGCAGTTATTTTTATTTCAAAACCCTATTTCCTTGAAGTCATGCCGCCTGACTGCGGGAAAGGTGAAGCACTTTTAATTCTTGCAGAAAAACTTGGAATCGATCAGAAGTACACAATGTCTTTTGGCGACAGCATGAACGATGAATCCATGATGCGCATGGCAAATTACAGTGTTGCAATGTGTAATGGTCTTGAATATATTCAGCAGATTTCAAAATTTGTAACCCGAAAAAGTAATAATGAAGATGGAATCGGTGATTTCTTAACCGAATTCGTATTGTAAAAATTCTTGTATAAAAAATTGTTTTTTTTTAGTCTTTCTCAAATTTAAAGGTTATACTTTTAGTATATTAGTGGAAAAATTTTAAAGGAGGCATGTGTAATGAAAAAGACATTGGCACTGGCAGCAGCTGCAGTAGTTTTTTTTGGTTTTACTTCATGTGGAAAAAAGGATGTTCCTGTAACAGAAATCAAACAGTATGAAGGTTATACACTTTTGTGGAATGACGAATTTGATGGGGAACAGCTCAATGAATCAATCTGGAATATCGAACGCCGTGCACCAGGTTGGGTAAACAGTGAACTTCAGGAATATACAAACAGTCCTGAAAATATTTTTGTAAAAGACGGATTCTTGACAATCAAGGCTCTCAAAACCAAGAAGGGCAGTCGTGACCATTATACTTCCGGAAAAGTTCAGACATGTAACAAACAGGACTTTAAATACGGTAAAGTAGTAACCCGCGCAAAAATTCCTGCTGGACAGGGATTGTGGCCTGCAATCTGGATGATGCCTACAAATGTTGGTATTTACGGACAGTGGCCAAGATGTGGTGAAATCGATATTCTCGAAATTCTTGGAAACGATCCTAAAACTGCATACGGTACAATTCACTTTGGAAACCCTCACATGCAGCGCCAGGGAATTTATAAACTTGAAAACGGATCTTTTGCTGATGACTACCATGAATTTACAGTTGACTGGGAACCAGATTCAATCCGTTATTACATTGATGATGTACTGTTCTTTGAAACAAATGACTGGTACAGTGCAAGCGGAAATGTTGTAAAACCATATCCTGCTCCATTCAACCAGAGATTTTATGTTCAGCTGAACCTTGCAGTTGGCGGTGACTGGCCGGGCAATCCTGATAAAACAACAAACTTTAATAAGGCTGACTTCAAGATTGACTATGTTCGCGTTTATCAGAAAGCAGCTTATGATGAAAACATTGATAAACCGGGTGTAAAACTTCCTTCTCCAGACGGAACAGGAAACCTTGTAATGAACGGTAATTTTGATAAAGACATTTCTTATGATGAACCTACAGGATGGAAATTCTACAGTGCTCAGGGTGGTGACGGATCTGTTACTATTAAGGACAATGTAATGAGTGTAGAAACAAAACTTCCTGGTTCTGAAGATTATGCAGTTCAGGTTTATTACGCATTCATCGGAGCAGCAAGAGGCAAGACATACAAAATTACTTTTGATGCAAAAGCTGCAGAAGACAGAAAGATGAAGATTGCTGTAACAGCTCCTGACCGCAACTACATCCGTTACCTTAATGATACTCCGGTTGAACTTACAAAAGACTGGAAAACATACACATTCGAATATACAATGAATCATGAAGATGATCCTACAGCTCGCCTTGAATTCAACATGGGACATGCAGGATCTAAAGCAACAATCGATTTCAGAAAAGTTCGTGTAGAAAAAATTGACTGATTTTGATATTGTGAATTCAGTTTGGAGGATTTGTTGTTATGAAACTTGGAATTAAAAAATTTCTGTTAACAGGACTTGCTCTTGTAATGATTCTTGGTTCTGTATCCTGCGGTAATACCGTTCAGAAAAGTACAGAATTCAATGGTGTAACTGTGACTCAGGCTGTCAGCGAAATGGGACTTGGCTGGAATCTCGGTAATACACTTGATGCCTGTCAGACTGAACACGGCAGAGATTACAACGGCGGATTCAGTACAGAAACTTCATGGGGAATGCCAAAAACTACACAGGAAATGATTAAGTCTGTTAAGTCAATGGGATTTTCTTCAATCAGACTTCCGGTTTCATGGCACAGTCATATTATTGACAGAGAAAATATCACAGTTGATCCGACCTGGATTGCACGCGTCAAGGAAATCGTTGACTGGTGTATGGAAGAAGATCTTTATGTAATCATCAATATTCACCATGATACTTCGCCTAACCTTCTGGGTGCTTTCGGTTATTTCCCTGATGAACGCGTTCATGACCAGTCAGTAAAATTCATCAGTCGTGTCTGGCAGCAGGTTGCTCAGGCATTCAATGAATATGATCATCATTTGATTTTTGAAACCCTCAACGAACCTCGTGCCCGCGCAGAAGCACATGAATGGAACTGTAATGAAAAATGGCTTTGCAAAAGCTGTAAAAAAGTAATGGCTTACATCAACGAATACAATCAGCTTGCAGTTGATACAATCCGTGCTACAGGCGGAAACAATGCCAGCCGTTTTATTATGGTTCCTTCGATTGCTGCTAATTATGAAGCAGCCCTTGCTCCGACATTCAAGCTTCCTAAGGATCCTGCAGGAAACCTTATCTTAAGCGTTCACATGTACACACCTTATGATTTTGCAATGAATGTCCGTGAAGGCAGTTACGATAATTTCCAGCAGAAAACTATGGATGAAATTGACTTCTATTTTAATAAGCTGGATGAAAAATTCGTTAAGAACGGCGTGCCTGTAGTAATCGGCGAAATGGGTGCAACAAACAAGCACAATCTTGAAGACCGTGAAAAATGGATGTCTTACTTTATGAAAGGTGCTCATTCACGCACAATGGCTGCGGTTCTCTGGGATAATGCAATCGAATTCAATACAGCAACACCTAACGAATCCTTTGGTCAGTTGAACAGAAGAACAATGACATGGTTCTTCCCGACAATGATTAAAGCCGGAGTAGATGCCTGTAAATAAATATTAAATTCATTAGAGAAGTTATAGACAAAGAAAACTTTTTTTGTTATTATAACTTCTACTACGGCGTGGTACCCAAGCGGTAAGGGACCGGTCTGCAAAACCGTCATTGGTTGGTTCAACTCCAATCCACGCCTCTTTGAGAGACTTGCTTAACGGCAAGTCTTTCTTTTTCCCGGTCGGTCTGGCAAAGCCGCGGCCGTTTAAATATATTTTGGCGGATAAGTTTTCTTGTTCGCCGCTGAATATTACGAGGTGTCTCCTTTATGGACGGCACCTCTTTTTTTTGTTATACTAGATTTTATGACTGACCAGAATAATTTTTATGACTATATCATTTTAGGTGCGGGATGTGCGGGGCTTGCAAGTGCTCAGTATGCTGCCCGCAGCGGACTTAAAACTTTAGTAATTGATACATCAATGCCTGGCGGACAGGCTCTTACAATTCCAGTGCTCGAAAATTATCCGGGACTTTATCCAAGCGTAAACGGAATTGATTTCTGCAATAACATGAAACTTCAGGCAGAAAGTTTTGGTGCAAAAATTATTCAGTCTGCTGTAAAGGCAATCGACAGAGTCAGTGATACATACAGGATAGAAACTTCGGATAAGGAATTCAGCAGTTACGCTGTCTGTGTTGCAACAGGTGCCGGTCACCGCGGACTTGGCGTTAAAGGTGAAAAAGAACTTGAAGGCCGTGGTGTTTCTTATTGTGCAACCTGCGACGGTCCTTTTTTTAAAAATAAAAAAATCTTTGTTATCGGCGGAGGAGATTCTGCCTGTGATGAAGCCATGTATCTTAGTACTTTGAGCGATAAGATCACTCTTGTTCACCGTCGTGATACATTGCGAGCCCAGAAAGCAGTTGCAGACCGTCTTCTTGCAAATCCTAAAGTTAACGTAATCTTTGACAGCATTGTAGAAGAAATCAAAGGCGAAGGACGTGTTCAGAATATTGTTCTCAGAAATGTAAAAAGCGGTGATATTCAGGAACTTGATTGCGATGCTGTTTTCATTTTTGCAGGAATGACTCCAAATACTGAACTTGTTGAAATGCTTCCAAAAGATGAAGCCGGCTATATTAAGACAAACGAAAAGATGGAGACTTTGTTCCCAGGAATGTATGCAGCAGGCGATGTCCGTGCAAAAACTTTCCGTCAGGTTGTAACAGCAGTAAGTGATGGTGCAATAGCGGCTCATCATGCACACGATTTTGTGACAAAAATAAAAGAACAAAAGAATTAATAGAATGAAAAAATATCCGGTAAGAAAGTTTAATCAATTCAAAAGACTGCTGGTATGTGCGGCGGTTTCTGTAATGTTTTGTGCATTTGTAAGTGCTGATGCTCCTAAAGCTGCCATGTCAAAAAATTATATGACAGACATTACCAGAAATTCCGCAGATAAAAATCTTGGTATCAGCGAAAAAGATTTTCCCGCCGATATAGATTTCTGGAGTGACTATCCTAACGACCAGCTTGCATATGTTCTTTCAGAAAGAATGACTGACGAAGAACTTTATGCACAGATTCTTATGTTTGGATGGGCAGGTGCAGAACCAAGTGAACTTTTGAACTCATGGGTAAGCCGCCGTGGTCTTGGAAGCGTAAAAGTTTTTGGATGGAATACAGACAATACGACTCTGGTTGCAAAATCTATCTCATCTTTGCAGAAAAAATCTCAGGAAAGAAAATTCAAGATTCCGCTGTTTGTTGCAACAGACCAGGAAGGCGGCTGGATCCGACATGTAAAAGGCAATACCAGCATTACGCCTGGAAACCTGAGTATTGGTGCCGGCGGTTATCCGATTGACGCCTGGTATTCCGGTTATTATATCAATAAAGAAATTGCGGTGCTTGGAATCAATATGAACTTTGCACCGACTGTTGACCTTTATACTGACCAGAAATCTGCCATCATCAGTACAAGATCCTTTGGAGAAGATCCTGTTAAGGCGGGAATTCTTGGAACTGCTTTCAGTGCAGGATCAATGGCAGCTGGAGTTATTCCTACAGCAAAACATTTTCCTGGACACGGTGCTACAGAAAACGATTCTCATATTTATCTTCCTACAATTGACATTGACCTTAAAACTTTTCACGAGCGTGAACTTGTTCCTTTTAAAACTTTAATCGATGCAAAAGTTCCTGCAATCATGTCAGGACATTTAAGTTTTCCTAAAATCAGAACAAATGGTGAACCGGCATCTTTGTCGCCATATTTTCTGCAAGAAGTTCTCCGCAAGGAACTTGGTTACACAGGCCTTATCATTACAGATGATATGATGATGAACGGTGATACTTTGTATGCAGGTTCTTTAACTAATGCCTATAAACTTGCAGTCGAAGCCGGCAATGATATCATCATCAGTTCCCAGACTGCACACCTTGATGAAAATCTCTGGACTGTAAACCTTGAACGCATGAAAACCAATCCTGAATTCCGCGCAAAAGTAAAAAGAGCAGCCCGCCGTGTTATCGAAGTCAAACTGAATTATTTTAAAGGCCCGAATGTTGCGCCATTGTATCCTGATCCGTCTAAGATTGACGAAGCAATTCCAGACAAAGAAGGCCAGAAATTCTTTTTTGATCAGGCATGTAAATCAATTACAGTTTACAAAAAAGGTGCATTGCCGTTTAAGCCTGAAGATTCAGGAAAAGTTCTTCTTGTAGGCTCTGAACCTGACTTCTTTAAAGAAATGAAAATCTATTACAAGAACACAAATGAAATTCGCCACAACTATTATCTTGGTCCTAACGAAGCTGCGGCCATTACAAATAATATTCTTGCGGCAGGAAATTCTTATAAGACAATTTTTATCTGTGTTGCAGATGCCAACAGTGCAAAGGTTGCAAAAAATATTCTTTCTTTGCAGAAGCGGGGAGTAAGGGTCGTAGTATTTTCGATTATGGCGCCAATTACTTCTTATGGTTTGACTGATGCAGAATGTGTCCTGTTCGGATACAGTTATTCACCTTACAGTCTGCAGGCTCTTGCGGCAGTAGCTTCTGGTGTTATTCCTGCAAACGGAATTTTACCGGTTACTGTTCCAGAACGTCAGTAGGGATTTCTTTCTTTTTAGTGTACTTCCAGTCGTGGGCGTAGAGGTTTGGCCTTAAGCCTGCAATGCGTTCGTTTTCGGCCTGGAGCTGGTCTGCAATCATTTTCTTAAAAGCATTCATTAAAGGTTCCGGGTCGGCGTTCTGGTTAACGACCGGTTTGAGGCCTGCGGGAGTTTCGAGTGACTGAAGTTCCTTGACCAGGTAATAGCAGGACTCAAGTGTGGAAATGTATTCCGGTTTTGGTTCACGCTTAAAGGTAAAGATGGAACGGTATTCTCCGTAAAATGACATTTTGGGTAATTTGAGAAGGTCGGGGTTGTGTTCAATGATTTTGCGGGAACAGAACCAGGTGGCATCGATAAGGATTACAAGAAGAGTTCTTCCATTCACGGTCTGAACAAGCCCTTCTTTTTTTGCAGTCCAGGCATCGTCTCCCGGATACATCAAAACCGGATAGTACTGTGGATCGCTTAATAATTCCTGAAATCTTTTATTCTGACTGAAATCAAGGCCGACAATGATTTCGCTGTCTTTAAGTCCAAGACGGCAGATTCTTCCGGTTCCTGTGCGCTGGTGCTTTGCTTCTTTTGGATGCATGAGCAGAATGAATTTTACGCCTGTATCAACTGCAGGTTTTAAAAGGTTACACAGACAGTGTGTTGCAGGTCTGAAACAATCGTAGCAGCGTTCGGCCATAATTCATCCTTAAATAAAAATATTGATGAGATACTATAGCAAGGCAAAGATAAATTGGTCAAGAAAGGGAAATCTTAGAAAATTCTAATTTAAGTAATAATGGGTTTATTAAAAACTTTACTTGCTGTATTATAAGCTGGTAATTAAATTTCTAATGACACAAGGAGATGTTTAATGAAAAAATTTATTATTGCAGCTGTAATGACAGTTAGCCTCGCATTCACAGCAATGGCAGACACATGGGTTAATGCTGGTTTTAATGCAGCAAATCTTTGGGATAAGAGAACAACAAGTTCAGTTGTAACTGAACAGCAGTATTTCATGCCTGGTTTGTATTTGAATCTTAATACATTTAAGAACAAGTCTTTGATGGGACTCTGGCTTCATGGAGACTTAGTATTCCCTGGAACATGTAAAACTACTGTAAATAATTCAAGCACAGAAAGAAACATTTCTGATATGTGGAATGATACAGCTATTGACTATGGATTTATTGTAGGTCCAATGTTCAGAATTCCACTTGGTTCTTTCCTTGACTTCTATCTTGGTGCAGGTTTTGCACTTAACTTCCAGAACTACAAGAGATCTGCAACAGTTTTTGGCGTTAAATCAGAAACAGAATTCTTTGCAATGAATCTTGGTCTTGGTGCAGATGTTGGTGTTAAACTTAATTTCAGCAAAAATATTTACATCAATGGCGGCTTGAACGCAAACTGGTTCTGGTCATCATATGAAACAACAACAACAAAAGTTGGCGCAAATGTAACACAGCAGAAAGGCTGGACAGACAGCACATATTCTTCATGGGCTATTAAACCTTATGTTGGCGCAGGATTTGCATTCTAATTAATCTGATAAAACTTTTGCGTTTTCAGAAAGTGCACTATATAATTGGTATAGTGCACTTTTTTTATGCACAAGGAAGAATTACATGGCAAAATTTCATGCATTAACAACAGACAAAGTAACAGAACTGGAAAGCAAAAATGAACAGGCAATCATTAATCTTGCCGGCGAATGTATGGTTCTTCTGGAAAATGATGGGACCCTTCCATTAAAACCAGCTGAACGAAAAATCGCTTTATACGGAAACGGCGCACGCCATACAATTAAAGGCGGTACAGGTTCAGGTGATGTTAATACCCGTACTTCTGTAAGTATCTGCGAAGGATTAAAGAAATGCGGCTTTGAAATTTCAACAGAAAGCTGGCTTGATAACTTTGATGATATCGTAAAAAAATCTCTGGCAGATTACAACGAATTCCTTGAAACAGAAGCTAAAAAGAAAGGCCTTCCGCCTATCGTAATTGGAATGGGAAATCCTTATAAGCAGCCTCAGTGTCCAAAGGTGACTGAACAGGATGTTGCTTCAAGCGGAACTGATATTGCAGTCTTTGCTCTTGCCCGTAACTCAGGCGAAGGTTCAGACAGATTCAGTGATAAAGGTGACTACTTCCTTTCTGACGAAGAAAAAGCAAATCTTGAATTCCTTCGTGCAAATTATAAAAAAGTAATTGTGCTTTTGAATATCGGCGGAATTATGGATGCTGCATCGATTAAGGCAATCGGAGCAAATACCGTTCTTCTTGCAAATCAGCTTGGCAATAACGGAGGAATTGTTGTTGGTCAGGTTCTTAAAGGTGAACAGATTCCTTCGGGCCGTTTAACTGATACATGGGCAAAAGATTACAATGATTATCCGTCAAGCAAGGGATTCAGCCACAATAACGGTGATACTGATGATGAATATTATACAGAAGGAATTTATGTCGGTTACCGCTATTTTGATACTTTTGGCGTTGATCCGGTTTACTGTTTTGGTTATGGAAAAAATTACACAACCTTTACTCAGACAGTAAAAAAGGTTGAAACAGATGAAGAAAAGGTTCTTCTTGAAGTAGAAGTTAAGAATACCGGTTCAGAATTTGCAGGCAAAGAAGTTGTTCAGGTTTATGTTTCTGCTCCAGGTAAAAATAAGCCGTTCCAGGAACTCCGCGGTTTCGCAAAGACAAAACTTTTGCAGCCTGGTGAAAGCGAAATCGTAAAAGTTGAATTTGCTGCAGCAGACATGGCTTCTTATTGCAGTAAATGTGCATCATGGATTCTTGCAAAAGGTGAATATATTGTTCGTGTCGGAAGTGACAGCCGTTCAACAAAAGTTGCTGCAGTCATTACACTTGCAGATGATGCCGCAGTTCAGAAACTGACAAACTGTTTTGCCAGCGATACAGAACTTGAAGAACTTACTGCGCCAGAAAATAAGAAGGTTCCTTGCGGTGTAAATGATGACAGAAGTGATGCAGTAAAAATTACGATTGATGCAGCAAAGGTAAAGACATTTACTCCTTGTTACAGTGATCCTGTTCGTCCTGAATTTTCAAAACCTGATGTAAAGGTAACTTTCCAGGATGTTCTTGCAAAGAAAGCAGTTCCAGAAGAACTTGCTGCAAGCATGGAACTTGAAGAACTTGCAGAACTTTGTGTCGGAATTTTCCGCAGCGATAATAATGGTGCCGGATTCATCGGTGCTTCCGGAAACAGAGTTCCAGGCGGCGCTGCTGAAACTACTGCTGTATTTGAAGAAAAGTACGGCATCCCGGTTACAATTATGGCAGACGGTCCTGCAGGTTTGCGATTGCAGCCACACTTTAAGGTATCAAAGGAAGGAACAGTTCTTCCGGGCGGAGAAGTGTTCGGAACTGTTGTAAATGAGTTCCCGCCTGACACTCCTTCTGATGCGGTTGATTATTACCAGTACTGTTCTGCAATTCCTATTGCATGGGCTCTTGCAAGTTCATGGAATATGGGCCTTGTAGAAGAATGCGGAAAAATGATCGGTGAAGAAATGAAGCAGTTCGGCGTTCACTACTGGCTTGCTCCGGGAATGAACATTCACCGTAATCCTTTGTGCGGCCGTAACTTTGAATACTATTCAGAAGATCCTCTTATCAGCGGAAAATGTGCTGCAGCTGATACAAACGGTGTTCAGTCATGGGGCGGGCAGTGTACTACAATCAAGCACTTTGCAGCCAATAACTGTGAAGACAACCGTAACTACAACAACAGTCATGTGTCAGAACGTGCTCTGCGTGAAATCTATCTCAAAGGATTTGAAATTGCAGTCCGCGAATCTCAGCCGCTTTCAATTATGACAAGTTACAACCTTATAAACGGAATTCATACTCCAAACCGTTATGACCTGCTTCAGACAGTTCTTCGTGATGAATGGGGATTTGGCGGTGTTGTAATGACTGACTGGTTCTCAAGCCAGCTCATGTGGGGCGACGGCAAAAAATACACCTGTTCTTCAAGTGAAGGCTGTATCAGGGCCGGAAACGACCTTCAGATGCCGGGCTGTGAAAAGAATATTCAGGATATTATTGACGGCGTAAAAACTGGAAAAATCACTTTGGGTGACGTTCAGTTCTGTGCGGCAAATATTATCCGTATTACAGCAAAATTCTTTGAGTAGAATAAGTATTCCGTAAGACAGGGAATTCTTATAGTACCTCTTTATTGTTAGAAATTACCATTTTTGCTATAATGCAAGAATGGTAATTTCATCTATAGACCTTAAAGACGGTCAAGTTGTTCAGTTAAAGAATGGAAAAGATCTCGTCCTCGCCCGTGATGACGCAGATGCCCTTATCAATGATTTTGATTTTTATGGTGAAGTAGCGGTTATCGATCTTGATGCCGCTATGGGCCATGTTGATGCTAAAGGCAATACAGTAAATACTCCTTTATTAAAAAGTCTTCTGCGCAAAGGAAATGTACGCACAGGCGGCGGTGTCCGTTCTGTAAAGCGTGCCCGTGAACTTATTTCACTTGGTGCAGAAAAAGTTATCGTAGGTTCAAGTGCCTTCAAACCTGACGCAAAATCTGGTCAGGATATCCTTAATACAGAATTTCTTGATGAACTTGTTAATGCAATCGGCAAAGACAGAATTATCATCAGTGTTGACTGTATCAACGGAAACATTGCAGTAAAAGGCTGGACTGAAACTCTTTCTGTTCCTCTCGTAGAAGCTGCTAAAGCTGCAGAAAAATATGCTTCAGAACTTTTATTCACTTGTGTAGAAAAAGAAGGATGCATGCAGGGAACAGATATGGACCTTGTAAAGTCACTTCGTTCTGCCGTTAAGTGCCGCGTAGTTGCTGCCGGTGGTGTTTCAAGTGTTGAAGAAATTGCAGAACTTGAAAAGCTTGGTTGTGACGTTCAGCTTGGAATGGCATTGTATACAGGAAAAGTAAGCCTTAAAGATTCATTTATGGAATGCGTTGACTGGAAGAAAGTTGATGGAATGGTTCCTGTAATTGCACAGAGCACACATGGTGAAGTTCTGATGATGGGTTATGCAAACCGTGAAGCTCTTGCAAAAACTTTTGATACAAAGAAACTTACTTTCTTTAGCCGTACACGCAATGTTCTGTGGACAAAAGGCGAAACAAGCGGTCACTTCCTTGAAGTAAAGAAACTTCGCGTTGACTGCGACAGAGATACAATTCTTGCAACAGTAATTCCTCATGGCGGCGTATGTCATACAGGAAGCTGGACCTGTTTTGGTGCTGATCCTGATGAGCACTCAAGCCTTGAACGCCTTTATGACGTAATTGCAGAACGCTTTGCAAATCCTAAACCGGGTTCTTACACAGCAACTCTTGACGGAAAGCGTGTCCGCGAAAAAGTTGAAGAAGAAGCAGAAGAAATCTGCGAAGCAGAAGGCAAAGAAGAAGTTATCTGGGAAGCTGCAGATCTTTTGTACTTTGTAAGCGTACTTATGTATAAAGAAGGCGTAAACTGGAAAGATGTCCTTGATGAACTTGACAGAAGACACAAGGAAAAATAACGCAAAAGCATTCGTTTTTTTTTGACAGAGGAAAGAATGATTAAAATTATTAAACCGGAAGAACTTGAAGCTTCATTTTTTGAAAGCCGTAATTTCGGCCAGTCAATTGATGTAGTAAAAACAGTTCTTGAAGATGTTAAGAATAACGGGGATGAAGCCCTTAAAAAATATGGTGCGCAGTTTGATGTTTCAAGTCCTGCGACAATGCAGATTCCTGTAGAAGAACTTAAAGCTGCTGCAGAAAAAATGAAGGCAGAAAATAAAGACCTTTATGATTCGCTGTGCTATTCTCACGATCTTGCACTGCGTTTTGCAAAAAAGCAGCGTGAGTCTTTTGATGACTTTGAAGTAGAACTGGAACCAGGCCTTTATACAGGTCAGAAAAATATTGCAGTTGATACAGCCGGCGTTTATGTACCTGCAGGAAGATTTCCGCTTGTTTCTACTGTTGTAATGACAGTAAGCCCTGCGGTTGCTGCAGGATGTAAAAATATTATTATGTGTACACCGCCGCGAGTTCACCCGGATGATAAAGCTGCTGCAGAAAGTCAGGGAACAGGAATTCCTGGGAAACCATTTACAGGCGGCAAACCTTACGCTGACGAAAATATTATGGCTGCGGCTTATATCTGTGGCTGTACAACAGTTTTTGCATGCGGCGGTTCTCAGGCAATCGGTGCAATGGCTTTTGGAACTGAAACTGTTCCTAAGGCTGATGTAATTGTTGGACCTGGAAATAAATTTGTTGCAGAAGCTAAGCGTCTTGTTTACGGAACTGTAGGTATTGATATGCTTGCAGGTCCTACAGAAGTATTCATTATTGCAGATAAAACTGCAGATCCAAAATGGGTTGCAACAGACCTTCTTGCACAGGCAGAACATGATGTTGTAGCTCAGCCGGTTCTTGCTACAGATGATGAAGAACTTGCACGCAAAGTAAGTGAACAGATAGAAGAAATTCTTAAGACACTTCCGACAAGTGCAACTGCCCGCAAAAGTATTGATGACTTTGGAAAGATTATCGTAACAAAAACTCTTGAAGAAGCTGCAGAAATTGCAAATAAAAAAGCTCCTGAACACCTTGAACTTGCAATGGACGATGGAGAAGACCGTAAAAAGATTCAGGCTCTTGTTCACAATTATGGTTCTCTTTTTATCGGTCATGGAGCTGCAGAAGTATTCGGCGATTATGCTGCGGGGCTTAACCACACTTTGCCGACTTCCGGTTCTGCAAAATTTACCGGTGGCTTGAGCGTAAGATGTTTTATTAAAACTGTTACAACTTTGCGAACTGACGAAAATGCCAGTGGTGCGCAGAACAGTGCAAGGGCTGCAGGCTATCTTGGAGATGCAGAAGGTCTTTGTGCACATGCAATGGCAGCCCGCCTGCGCTTAAAGTAATTTTTGGAGTACGGATATGATGAGAATTTGTAAACTTGGTGAAGAAATTTTAAGAGAAGTTGCTGTTCCTGTAGAAAAGGTAACAGAAGATTTTAAACAGCTTGCTGCTGATATGTTTGAAACTATGGATCAGGCCAATGGAGTAGGGCTTGCCTGTCCTCAGATTGGTATGAGTATCCGTATGTTCGTCGTAATGGCAGATGATGATGTTCGCCGTGTATTTATCAATCCTCAGATTATTTCTACTTCAAATGATTTGATAGAATATGAAGAAGGCTGTCTGAGTATTCCAGGCGTTTACGAAAAAATCATGCGTCCTGCAAAAGTAACTGTTCAGGCTCTTAACGAAGAAGGCAAACCTTTTACTCTTGAAGCAGAAGGTCTTCTTGCCCGAGTAATTCAGCATGAATATGATCACCTTGACGGTCATGTGTTTATTGACCGCGGTGATGCAGAATTCAAGGCAAAGACAGAAAAGGCTTTTGAAAAACGCGCTGAACGTGCAAAAGAAAAGGCAGCTGCTAAAGAAGCAAAACAGAAAAAGATTGCCGCTAAAATTGCAGCTAAAGAAGCCGCAAAGGCAGCAAAAAAATAATCAGCGCAGGCTGGAGGTTTTATGGTAAAAGTACTTTATGCAGGCAGCCCTGAGGCAGCGGCTGTTACTTTACAGAAACTTATTGAGTTTGCATCTGACCCGAACAGTCCTTTCTATAATAAATACGAAATCGCTGGCGTACTGACAAATCCTCCGACTGCAAAAGGTCGTAAGAAAGAGCTTACCCCAACTCCAGTCGGGCAGTTCGCCCTCGATCACAACCTTGCCCTGTTCACACCCGAGCATCTTGATCAGGCAGCCCGTGAACAGATTCTTCCTCTTAATGCTGATGTACTGGTCTGCTTTGCCTACGGGCATATTTTTGGACCAAAATTCCTTGGCCTTTTTAAGAACGGCGGAATGAATCTTCACCCTTCGATGCTTCCAAAATACCGCGGCTGTACACCGGTTCCGGCAGCAATCCTTAACCAGGATCCGCAGACCGCTTACACAGTTCAGACTATCGGCCTTGAAATGGATCAGGGAGATATTCTTGCCCAGAAAGTAGTTGACCTAACCGGTAACGAAACTGCAGGCTCCCTTCTTGATTGTGCAGCCCGTGAAGGATCTGAACTGATTGCAGGACTTCTTGCAGAACTTTGTGATAACGGGAAACTTCCTCAGGGTGCAAAACAGCAGGGAGAAGCAAGTTATACAGGCGTAATTTCAAAAGAAGACGGCCTGATCGACTGGAATGCGCAGACCGCACAGATTGATGCAAAAATTCGCGCTTATACACCAGACCCTTCCTGCTATACACACATGGCAGACGGCCTTGAACTTAAAATCCTTGAAAGCCGCAGACTGAATGCTGACGAAGAAGCCGAAATGCGTTCCATGATGGGCGGTGATTTTTCGGCCAGAGCGAGCGGAACTGTATGTGCGTTTGTCAAAAAGTATGGAATTCTGATAAAAACCGGTGACGGATATCTTTGTGTGACAAAACTTCAGAAGCAGCAGAAAAATGCAATGAGCTACAAGGATTTCATGAACGGTGCCAGGGATTTTATCGGTTCACAGTTGAAGTGATTATTGAATTTAAGTATAATAATCTATCCATTTCTATATAAAGGTGAATTTAAATGGCAGAAAACGAAAAGAAAGAAAAAAAGTCATTTGGCGAAAAAATCAAGAATTTTGGTATTTCGTTCATGAAAGTAAAGGAAACACTTGAACAGGCAGGTTCGGCATTTGTAGCTTATACAATTGCTTTGTTTGTGGTAATGGGGATTGCCTGTGTTCTTGTTTTCCTTGCTGCAAATAAAGGTGAAGAAAAAGTACTTGTTCCTGATGTAGTAGGAACAAATATTTATCGTGCACAGCTTATGCTTCAGGAACGCGAACTTTATCCAAAACTTCAGTTGCGTTATTCAGATCTTCCTGGACAGGCTGGTCAGATTATTTCTCAGAGTCCAAAAGGCGGAACAATCGTTAAAGCTGGACGCCGTGTTACTCTCGTAGTAAGCCGTGGTATCGTTTTTGACCATGTAGGAAAATATATCGGTTCTAACATTGATGCAATCAAGACATCTCTTGATGCACTTTATGCTGGAGCAGAAACTCCATCCCTTACAATCGCTCCACCAATTTTCAAGATGGACGCATCGGCTCCTGGAACAATTCTTGAACAGGATCCACCAGAAGGAACTCCAATTGCTCAGCCAATCGCACTTAAGTTTGTTGTTTCAAGCGGTTCAGAAAAGGCTACAGCTGCAGTTCCAGACCTTAAGGGAAAAACTCTTAAAGAAGTATATGCAATGCTTGGTTCTTCAAGAGTAACATTCGAATTTACACCAAAAACAGTTGCTGCTAACGAAACAGCAGGTGTTGTAGTTTCTCAGGAAGAAACAAAAGGTAATGTTGCTGAATATTCAAGAGTAAAAGTTGAATTTGCAGTTTCTGACCTTACAGTTGCTCCGGCAGAACCTGTTGAGGAAACAGCAGAAAATGCTCCTGGAAAACCAAAAGACATTCGTAACAAGACAGAAGGCGAAGCTGCAGAACAGAATGCAGAAGTTCAGATTCATAACGGTGTTTACGGCGTATTTGAAGCTGGAATCGCTGAATATCCATATCCAGTTCCTGTAAAACTTGAAGTAGTTCTTCAGGACGGAGCAAAATTCAGTCTTGTTGGTTTTGAACACATTGGTGGACATATTACAATTCCTTATCAGGCTCCACGCGGAAGTACACTTGTTTTGAGCGTACTTGATCGTGAAGTTGAAAAAGTTGAAGTTCAGTAATAATGGGTAAACCTTTAATTTGTCTTACACTTACGTGTAAGACAATTGCCGAAGATCTGGCAATTATCGAAAAATACCGTCCGTACATTGATCTTGTTGAGTTACGGGCGGATCACCTTGATGAAGATGAATGTCTTCATATCCGTAAATTCCCTTCCCTTGCTAATATTCCATGTATCCTGACAATCCGCAGAAGTTGCGACGGCGGCCTGTATAATGGCGGCGAAACTGCCCGTACAATGCTCTTTGCCCGAGCTATGGCTTTTGCAGACCAGAACAGCAAGAATAATTTTCAGTATGTAGATTTTGAAGAAGATTATCATATTCCAAGCCTGCAGGACTCGGCTCTTGCTTTTGGAACAAAAATAATCCGCAGTTTCCACAATATGACTGGTCCAGAAACCAATCTTATTGAACACTGCAATAAAATGCGCCGTACTCCATATGAGATTCCTAAAATTGCATTTAAGCCGGAAACTCTCGAAGATGTAACACGCCTTTTTGAAGAAACAAAAAACTTTACTGAATACGATCACATTTTCTGTGCAATGGGAACTCTTGGGCTTCCATCAAGAATTCTCTGCCATAAAACTCATTCGTATCTGACTTTTACTTCTCCAAAAGAGACAATCTCAAATACATCCGAAATCGGCCATATTGATCCGATTACATTAAACGAGCTGTATCATTTCAGAACACTCGATGAAAATACAAAGATTTATGGAATTACAGGATGGCCTCTGTCTCATACTTCAAGTCCTGAACTCCATAACGGCGGATATCTTGCTACCGGTCAGAATGCAGTTTATATTCCTGTCAGAACACCAAAGATTACTCATGCTCTTGAGTTCTGTAATACTGTTGGCGTAGAAGGAATGTCAGTAACAATTCCACATAAAGAAACAGTTCTTCCTGAGCTCAGCGATTACGATGTTCAGGTAAAAGATATTCTTGCATCAAACACAATCGTAAAACGCGACGGGCGATGGGTCGGATATAATACTGATGCTGACGGTTTTTCACGTGCACTTCTGGAATTCCTTGGTGTAGAAAAACTTAAACGCAGAAAAGTTGCCATTATTGGTGCCGGTGGAGCCGCAAGAGCAATTGCATATGCCGTAAAACAGCTTGGTGCAAAAGCTTGTATTTTTAACAGAACACTGGCAAACGCAAAGGCAATTGCTGAGCGCTTTGGTTTTGATTATGCAAAACTTGATCAGGATTCTGTTTCTAAACTTGAATCTTACAGTGACATTATTATTCAGACAACTTCTGTTGGCAATGGTTACTACGGACCTTCAAACGAAGCAAACGATCCGATTTATTTTTACCAGTTCAAAGGAACAGAAAACCTTTACGACATTATTTATTCACCGGAAATTACACCGGTTATGGCAAGAGCCAAAAGTGCGGGCTGTAACGTATCAAACGGTTATTCAATGCTGAAGTACCAGGGATATATGCAGTTCAAAATGTTTACAGGAGTAGATTATGAGCCAGTTGAGTCAAAGTGAACAGAAAGAAAAAGTAGCTTCTACAGCTATTGATAAACTTATTCAGGACAAGATGATTTTTTCAGGAATGAAAATCGGGCTTGGTACTGGTTCAACAGCTGTTCCTGCAGTAAAACATCTTTCAAAAAGAATTAACGACGGAACCTTAAAAGATATCAAGGCAGTTGTAACTTCTTTCCAGACAAAAAATCTTTGTGAAGAACTTGGAATTCCTGTTTATTCACTTAACGATAAGGTAATCGGCGGTCATCTTGATCTTGCTATTGACGGTGCTGACGAAGTTGATCCGAACAACAATGTAATTAAAGGCGGCGGTGCAGCACTGCTTCTTGAAAAAATTGTTGCATACAACTCAGATCAGTTTGTAGTTGTTGCCGATGCTACCAAAATTGTTGATACACTTGGAACAAAATTCCGCCTTCCTGTAGAAATCGTTCCAGAAGCACGCCGCAGTGTTACAATGGCACTTGAAGCAATGGGTGCTGACTGCCTTTTGCGCGAAGGTGTTCGTAAATGCGGTCCTGTTATTACAGACAATGGAAATCAGATTATTGACTGTGTATGGCAGAATCCGGTTGATCCTTTTGAATTCGAAGAAAAAATCAATAAAATTGTCGGCGTTGTAGAAAACGGATTCTTTACAAGAAATGCAAAGAAGCCTATCGTGTTTACAATTGACGCTGACTGCAACGTAATTTCACGCTAGGCTATGTTTGAACCTTTTGCCTGTGAACCAGCCCGCAGCTTTGCCAGGGAATTTATGGCAGAACTGCAGGCGCGCAGAAGTATCTTTGATTTTAAAGGAATGTTCGGCGTTCTGGTATGCAGGGATAAAGAAGGAAAAGATGTAGTCCTGCGCGCCTTTAGCGGTCAGTACAACAGTCTCTGGAATTACCAGGGATTTGTGCCTGCACTTGTGGACCAGTTGCAGTACGACAAGGCCGTTGAAGGTAATGACGCGCAGATTCATGTTTTGAGTCAGGCTGTTCCCGGTGAAACTCCTTTACAGCGGGACGCACGCAATGCAAAGCGCATTGAACTTTGCAACGAAACTCTTTCTAAAATTTATTCCCTTTATCACTTTACCTGTGCGGACGGCGTTGTCCGTGATTTTGAATTCATCGTGCAGGATATTCAATATAATGCCTATGCTGAAAAGCAAAAATTATTGCCGACTGGTACCGGTGACTGTTGTGCGCCAAAACTTCTGTCATATGCTTTTGCAAATGGTCTTGTTCCTTACAGCATGGCAGAATTTTACTGGGGGCCATCAAATACTCATTTTGTGCAGGGTGAATTTTATCCGCCTTGTGATGAAAAATGCGGATTCATTCTGCCTGTAATATTGGGTTTGAAAATTCTTTACCGCGATGACAATATAATTGTAGTAAATAAGCCTTCCGGGCTTCTGGCTGTTCCAGGCCGTGGACCTGAAAAACAGGACTGTGTTGTAAACCGTGTCCGCCGTCTTTACCCTGACTGTATTGAACAGCCTTCCGTGCACAGACTTGATATGGACACTTCTGGACTTATGGTTCTTGCTTTTGATGCAGAAAGCCAGCGTAATTTAAGCATTCAGTTTCAGGACGGAAAGGTCGACAAGAAATACATTGCTGTTATTGACGGTCTTTTATGCAATGAAGAAAGCGGTATAAAGGCCAGTGATGATCAGGGCCGAATTGAATTGAAATTCCGGCTTGATGTAGATAACAGGCCTCATCAGATTTATGACGAAGTTTACGGTAAGCTTGGAATTACATTGTGGAAACGACTTAGGGTCTGGAAAATGCGGGGTAAAACAGTTACCAGCATTGAATTTGAACCGTTAACCGGCCGCACTCACCAGTTAAGGCTTGCTGCGAGCCATAAAAAAGGCTTTGGAATTCCGATTGTGGGTGACAACCTTTACGGGCAGCAGGAAGAAGGTCAGCGTCTTTTACTGCATTCATGTTATCTTAAGTTTGCTCATCCGGTTACAGGCGAACCGATGGAATTCACCTGCGAACCGGATTTCAGGTACTAGGAAAGCATTTTTGTAAGGATTACGTCTTTCTGGCGCCAGTTTTTTACTACTTTTACCTGAAGATCCAGGTCAATTCTATAATCAAAAATCTGTCTGAACTTTTTAAGGGATTCAACACGGATTGTTTTGATCATTGAAGCTCCTTTACCGATTACAATTCCTTTCTGACTTTCTCTTTCTACACAGATAAATGCGCGTACCCACAGTTCTTTGCCGTTTTTGCGGAATTCCATGTCGCTGACATCAACAAAAAGTGCATGAGGAATTTCCTGTGTAAGACGGTTGATTGCTTCTCCGCGGATAACTTCTGCAATGCGGAATCCTACTTCCTGGTCTGTGTAGTATTCTTCAGGATAGAGGTGTGGAGCAACAGGCGAAAGGTCGTAGAGAGCCTTAAGGACTTCGTTGATTCCTGCATCATTTTTTGCTGAGATATCGTAAATGCGGTCGCCGCTGATTTCACTTAAGTTTTTTGCGATAAAAAGGCGGGTTTCTGCAGGACGGCTTTTAGGATCATCGGTTTTGTTTACTGCAATTACTGTTTTTGCGGCAAATGGTTTTACAAGTTCAGCTGTCAGTTCTTCTTCTTCACCTGTTTCTCTTGTGGAATCGATTACATAAAGAACGCAGTCTGCTGCATCAAGTGAATCTTTTGCAGTCTGCTGAAGCTTAAGGTTCAGTTTTTTTTCTGAAATGTGATATCCCGGTGTGTCAACAAAGACAAGCTGGCCAAAAGAAGTATTCACGATACCGCGGATGGCATTTCTTGTTGTCTGTGGAATCGGAGAAACGATTGAAACGGGTTCTCCGCTGGCTGTGTTTAAAAAGGTTGATTTTCCTGCTGAAGGGCGTCCAATGATGGCAACAAGGGCTGTTTTTGGGCCTGCAGGTTCTGGTCTGTATTCTTCCTGTTCAAAATTCATGAAAATATTATATAAAAAAAATAAAATTTTGACAAAGTAAAATTGTGGGTTTATAATAAAATATTCATTAATTCGGAGGTTTAAAATCTAATGAAAAAAATTAGCGCAATTATCGCTGCTGGTCTTCTCGTTATTGGACTTGCATCATGTGGCGAAAAATACGACCTGGTAACTGTAAAGGGAGGATCTTTTACAGAAGCTGACTTTGATACTTGGAATGAGTTGAAAAGAAAAACACCTGAAACTCTTGAAAAAGAAGAAGCAAGAAGAGTTAAGGAAAACGAAAGAAGAACTAAGGTTGCTGAAAGAAAAGGTGAAGAACCAGAACTTCTTCCAGAACCTGAATATACAGGAACATTTACACTTTCTGTAAGCGACTTCATGATTTCAAAATACGAAGTAACACAGAAACTTTATGAAGAAATCATGTCTTCTGATCCAGATGTAAACCCAAAACCAGCTTACTTTAATAATGCAGATCCAAAAATTGCAGACAAAGAAAAAGCTGAACTTCGTCCAGTAGAAAGAATTACATGGTACGACTGTCTCTACTTCTGTAACAAACTCAGTGAAAAAGAAGGTCTTGAACCTGTTTATACATTGGAAGGAATCCAGCGTTACGAGAAAGATAAGGCTATCAAAACAGCTAAAGTAACAGCAGATTACACAAAGAACGGTTACCGTCTTCCTACATACGCTGAATGGGTATGGGCTGCTTGTGGCGGTGTAAAAGGTAAAGGTGTAAGAAAATATGCCGGAACAGGTGATCTTCCAGAAATTTCTTGGTTCGTAAACAACTCTAAAGAAATGACTCATCAGGTAGGTCTTAAAAAAGCAAATGAACTTGGTCTTTATGATATGACAGGTAACGTTTGTGAATGGTGTTACGACTACTTGTGGGAAGCTATGAACCCTACAGACTATGCTGACTACACAGGTCCAGCTACAGGTAGATACCGCTTTATTCCAGGTGGATGTTTTACTGACGTTTCTGGTGGAGCAAGTTTCCCTTACGATATTACAACTGACCAGCTTGGTGGTATCCAGGGATTGAGATACTGGAACATCGGTTTCCGTCTTGCTCGTTCTGTTCCTAAAAAGAACAAATAAGCTAATTTGACTGTAAAAACCAGCTGCACTCATCTGTGGCTGGTTATTTATTGTTTTTTTATTATTAAAAAAGTTGATATAAAAAATGGATGTATTACAGAATTTAGTTGAGTATTATGACGAATTATACCCTGTTACCCCTGCACAGCAGACTTTCTACGATGAATTAATCCAGGAATATGCTAAGCCTGCACATTTTCTTAATGTCAGCTGCGGTACTGGTGTTCTTGAACACAGACTTGCAAAAGATGGCGCAGATGTAACTGGTCTTGAAACCAATAAAGAACTTATGGAATCCGCAAACCGCAAACATCGCAACCAGCTGATGTCGGTAAGATATTTTATGATGTCTACTATCGAAATGTCACGCTTTTTGGGAAAAGGATTTTATAACGTTATTTCATGTCTCAACGACAGAATCATTTTTATTCACGATCACGTTCTCTTACAGAAGTTTTTTTACGACTGCAAACAGCTTCTTGCACCACAAGGAAAGCTCATAATTTCTTTGTGTAATTATTCAAAATACAAAACTGATTCAGAAATTGAAATGCCGTCGATCGAAAGCATGCGTGTGTCACTGCACAGTAAGCTTTATTCTGATGGTGAAGCTTCTTGTCTTTCACAGACAATTGAAACCGGCAGCGGAAAAAAACTGCCTGTTATGACAAAAGAATCGGTTTATCCTCTTACAACTTCTCAGATTAGAGCTCTTGCTGAAGAAGCAGGTTTTTCAAAAGTTGAATTGTACAGCGGCTTTGATAAAACCCCTTTTACTCCAGAAAGCGACAGAGTTTTGATTGTAATCAGCTAAAAATCCATTACGGCATATGAATGATATCGCGTGGTTTACTGCCGTTTGCAGGACCAACGATTCCGCGTGCTTCCATCTCTTCTACGAGACGTGCTGCTCTGTTGTAGCCGACCTTTAATCTTCTCTGAATATACGAAGCTGATGCTTTTCCGGCTTCAAGTACGATTGAAAGCGCTTTATCATAAAGCGGATCTGATCCATCGCCAAACAGGCTTGGTTCAGCAAGTTCGTCATCTTCATCAGGGACAAAAATATCTTCGTCAATGTATTCTGGTGGTCCAAACTGTTTAACATATTCAACAACATTTTCGACTTCCTGGTCGTTCATGAATGTTCCCTGAATACGTACTGGGAATGGATCTGTTGCACTTGAGTAAAGCATGTCACCATGTCCAAGAAGTTTTTCAGCGCCGACCTGGTCGATGATAACGCGGCTGTCCATTTTAGAAGCAACCATAAATGCAATTCGTGTAGGAATATTTGCCTTGATAAGACCTGTAATTACATCAATAGAAGGGCGCTGTGTTGCAAGTACAAGGTGAATACCAACAGCGCGGCTCATTGCTGCAAGGCGTGCAACAGTTGATTCAAGTTCTTTGCCTGTTGTTGCCATAAGGTCTGCAAATTCATCAATGATAACAACAATGTAAGGAAGTTTTTCGTTCAGTAACTGACGTTCTTCGATTCGTTTGTTGTAGTTGATGATGTCGCGGACGCCCATTTTGTCCAGCATTGCATAGCGGCGTTCCATTTCGCAAAGACAGTACTGGAGTGCCTGGAATGCTTTTTTAGGTTCTGTAATTACTGGTGTCAAAAGGTGAGGAATGTCATTGTAAAGTTTAAGTTCTACTACTTTTGGGTCAATGAGAATAAGCTTAACCTGATCTGGTCTGCGGTTATAAAGAATCGAAAGAATCAGGGAGTTAACACAAACTGATTTTCCGGAACCTGTAGAACCAGCAATCAAAAGATGAGGTGTTTTTGCAATATCGAGCAGCTGTGGTTCACCCTGAATGTCTTTACCAAGAACTACAGGGATTGCCATCTTTTTGTATTCAGGAAGCTGCTTTTCGATCATTTCGCGGAAAGAAACGATTGCACGCTTTGCGTTTGGAATTTCAATACCAACGGCGCGTTTGCCAGGAATTGGTGCTACGATACGGACTGAACTTGCGGCAAGGCGAAGTGCAATATTATCCTGAAGTGCAACAATTTTACTGAGTTTAACGCCAGGAGCTGGAAGAATTTCAAACATTGTAACTACAGGACCTTTACGGATTCCTGTAACTTCTGCTGCAATTTTGAATTCTTCGAGAGTTTCTTTAAGCTGATAAGAAGCGGCATTTGTTGCTTCGTCAATGATCCAGTATTTTTCGTCAGCGTATTCGTCAAGAAGGCCTTCGATTGGAACATTATATTTTTTAGGTTTGCGGGCTGGTCTTGAAGCAGCTTTTTGTTCTTCTGATCCGTCGATTACAGGTTCGCCTGAGCTTGGGGAACTGCTGTTTTTACTAAGACGGTTTCTGATGTCACGGTCCATCTGGGCAAAGATATCATTTACGCTTGAGCCGACCTGTACTGGTTCTGTGCTGTAAGGCGTATCTGTCTGTGGTGCAAAATCATCTTCCTGACTATCAGCGCCGTCTTCGTCTGATTCTGGTTCTTCCTGGCTGATAAAGTCGTCGTCCTGTGAGAATTCGAAGCTTTCGTCGTCAAAATTATTTTCGTCAGCGGAATCGGTTTCTTCCTGGGAATCAGATTCTTCAAAGTAGTCATGGCTTTTGTAAGAATCGTTTTCGGCCTGGAATTCGTTGTCCTGGGCGTACTGGTCGTCTTCGAGATTTTCTTCTTCCGGAAAGTCAAACTGAGGTTCTGGAATAAAATCATCTGGTTCCTGATTTTCATCATTTTCAGAACTTTCTTCTGAAATTTCTGGCTGCCAGTTATTGTCTTGAGATTCTTCGAAATTATTGTCTTCAAATGATTCTTCTGATTCAACGGATTCAACGGCGGTTTCCTGGAAGTCATCGTCATCGTGTTCAAGGATTTCTTCGGATTCGTCACGGTAATCAGGGTCAAAAGTGTCTATTCTTGTTCGTTCGCTGTCAGAAAAATCCTGGAACAGCGGTACATTATCAAATGAATGATATTCTTTTGTCTGAGTATAATCTTCCTGTGCCGGTGAAAGAATTGTTGTATGATATTTGTCTTCTGGTTCATCCTGCTCATCGTCGTCGGTTACAGAAGAGTCCTTGCGGGAATTTGCAGCAACAGTTTTATCCTGAGATTCAAAAAATTCTTTTGCAGAAAACGGCTTATCCTTTTTTTTCTTGAAGAAAAGGCGTTCTGCAATAATTCCTGATAACAGAAATTCAATGGCCATTATGAGCCCTGTAGAAAGAACTGTAAGTGAAAGTTTTACAATTTCTATTGGCTGTGAATAGTCGTGAGAATTTTGTTTCCAGAATCTTTCGATTGCAACTGCGGTAAAAAATGGAATAAGTGCAAAACTGATATAAATACATTTTTTAAAAGTAATCTGACCAATAAAAAAGAGGGCCGCTACAGTAAAAAAGAATAATGGAATAAAGATGCTGCAGATTCCATAGGAATTTGTTAAAAGATTCCCTAAAGAAATAAATAAAGCGCCGGAAAAGCTCTGTGGTTGAGAAGAAAAAACAGAGAAAACAAGGCTCAAAGAAAAGAAAATACCAAGAATAAAGAAAACTGCGCTTAAAATTTTTGAAGCAATTGTATTGTTTTTCATTTATATTCCTTAAAATCTATATGTACTGACTGAATTTTAGTGTTTAAAGGGACTATTCCCCTGTCTTTATATTATCGGAAAAACGATAACTGCCCTTAATTGATTATTTTGTGTCTTGAAAAGATAATTTTTGCTGTAAAAATTGCTTTTTTGAGAGTTTCCATTTATAATTTAAAAGATATGAAAGATTCAAAGGTAAAAAGATTTGGAATTTTGACATCTGGCGGGGATGCGCCTGGATTAAATGCAGCTATTAGAGGCGTTTGCCGTGCCGGAATGATTGAATATGGCATGGAAGCAGTGGGAATCCGTAACGGTTATGCAGGATTTGCCAAAGGTGACTGCTTTGATATAAAGCCTGAGCATCTGGTAGGACTTTTGACTTGCGGCGGAACCATTCTGGGGACTTCAAGGGATAAGCCTTTTAAGAAAAAAGAACCGGATCCAGAAACTGGTCTTATGAGCGTTGATGCAATCAAAAAGAATTATAAAAAATGGGGCCTGGATGCTCTTGTAGTTCTTGGCGGAAACGGAACAAACACAACCGCGGGACTTCTTGCAAAAGAAGGACTCAATGTAATCGGACTTCCTAAAACAATTGATAATGATATCGTTAAAACAGATATTACTTTTGGATTTCATACAGCAGTTGATGTTGCAACAGAAGCGATTGACCGTATTCATACAACAGCACACAGTCACAGCCGCGTAATGGTTGTTGAAGTTATGGGACATAAAGCCGGGTGGCTTGGATTATATTCAGGGATTGCAGGTGGTGGTGATGTAATTCTTTTGCCTGAAATTCCTTACGATATAAAAAAGGTTGCAAAGAATGTAATTGCACGCCGGGATGCAGGTAAAAACTTTTCTATTGTAGTTGTTGCAGAAGGTGCTTTGACTCCTGAAGAAGCAAAAATGGGAAAGAAAGAATTCAAAAAGCATCGTGCAGCCATGACTCAGTCAATCGGTTACAGAGTTGCAAAGGAACTTGAAGAAGCAACCGGTCTTGAGTCCAGAGTTTCGGTTCTTGGATACCTGCAGCGTGGTGGAACTCCAAGCCCTTATGACCGTGTTCTTGCAACTCAGTTTGGTGTCGCGGCTGCGGAGTTTATGGCCCGTGGAGAATTTGGAAAACTTATTGCAATGCAGAATAATAAAATTGTCGGCGTACCGCTTGAAGAAATTGCAAGTCAGGTAAAGGCAGTTCCTCTTGATCATCCAATGATTATGGCTGGCCGAAGAACAGGAATTTGTTTTGGCGACTGATTTTAATTGTATAAACTGTAAGGTCTGTCTTGGCTCAGGCTGTATCGGACAGCTGCCTGGAATGGGTGGCGTTGATAACAATAAAAACTTTATCTTAAACTGTTCCGGCTGGAAAAAATACCATCATCTTGCGGCTGACCTTAACTCCTTGAGCATACCAGAACTTCTGGCTTACCTGCGCCTTGCCCCCATGACAGGCGCTCAGGAAAATATAGGCTGGCCCGACGAAGACTCCTTCTACGAACCGTTTATTGGCGCAGTATTCAGTGCCGGAATCGGCTTAACAATAGGAGACGGTTTTCCTGACAATAAACTTTTGTCCGGAATCAAAGCGGTTCAGGCTCTTCCACAAATTGATGGCAAAAATCCAGAAAGCGGAGTTTTCTTTAAACCTTATTCACAGGACAAAATCTTTGAACGCATTGAGTGGTCAAAGCCAGTGGCAAGTCATTATGGAATAGATATCGATGCATACAACATTGTTACAATGCGTAACAAAGTAAATCTTGATAAAAAGACTGCATCACAGATTAAAGAAATAATGGCAAAAATTGACAAGCCCTTTGTAGTAAAAGGAGTCTTTACAAAAGAAGATATTGAACTTTGTAAAGAAGCAAAGCCGGATGTGATTTTTGTTTCAAATCATGGCGGTAGAATTAACACAGATACAGGTTCTACGGCGGACTTTTTGGCACAGAATGTAAAGGAACTTAAAAATTACTGCAAGGAAGTCTGGGTAGATGGAGGAATTCGAACTTTGAACGACCTTAAGGCTGCAATTGCACTTGGAGCAGATCAGGTTCTTATAGGCCGTCCTCTTGCAACAGCATTCTGCTACGGCGGACAAAAAGGTGTTGCAGACTGGGTAAAAAAAATAGTAACCGTTTAAGCAATAAAAAAGGCTTGAGTTTTTAACTCAAGCCTTTTTGTTTATCTCTAGAACTTAGCCTTGCGTAAGCGAACTTTTTCAATGTCTTCACAAAAGAGTTCGCGCAAGTCATTCAATCCAAGTGCCATTAAAGCCATACGGTCAATACCGATACCCCATGCAAGAACAGGAACATCGATTCCCATTGCTTTTGTAACTTCCGGACGGAAAATACCAGAACCACCAAGTTCGAACCATCCGAGTTTTGGATGTTTAATGTGAACTTCGATAGAAGGTTCTGTAAATGGGAAGTAACCAGGAATGTATTTAACTTCTTCAGCACCTGCAATTTCTTTAGCGAACATTTCAAGCATACCAAGGAGAGTCTTAAGGTTTACGTCTTCTCCAAGGATAATACCTTCTGTCTGGTAAAAGTCAGAAAGGTGAGTTGCATCTACTTTGTCGTAGCGGAAACAGCGTGCAATACCAAAGTATTTTCCAGGGATTTCAGCTTTGTGAAGCTGGTGAGCAGAAAGTACTGTTCCCTGTGAACGAAGAATAAGGCGGCGGGTAAAGTCACGGTCAAACTGGTAGTCCCAGCCGCGGCTTCCTGAATCACCACCGTTCTGGTGAATATTTGCTACGTTAGAAAGATATGGTTCTTCAATTGATTTAGCGTGTGTTGGATTCTTAACGCGGTAAACGTCATGAATATCACGTGCTGCATGGAACTGAGGCATGAACAATGCGTCACCGTTCCAGAATTCTGTTTCTACAAGTGGACCGTCAAATTCCTGGAATCCAAGAGAACAGAGTTTGTCTTTAACAGATTCAAGGAATGAAACGTAAGGATTGATGCGTCCAGGAATGTTACGAGCTGGTGGAATCTGGATGTTGTATCCGCGGAATGTTCCGTTTTTCCATTCACCAGATTCAAGCATTTTAGAAGTAACTTCACCGATTTCGTTACCTGTAACGCCAGATTTTTTGAGTTCTGCAGTAACGGCATCGCTTTCTCCGCAGAGTCTGTATGTTACAGTTTCGCGTGTGATCATCTTGAATGGAGAATCAGCAGCGCCACGTTTTTTTGCAAGACCAGAAATTACATCAAGTTCTTCTTTTGAAAGGTCGTCCTGATTTAATGTTCCGTCAGCAGCAATTGCTTTTTTGAGGAGTGAAGTTGTTACAGTAATACGAGCAGGAAGTTCTTTGCCTGTGTATTCAGCTTTCTTTTCTGCATTCATAGCAAGAATGCCTTCTTTAGAAAGCTGACCGAATGCAGAACCGATGTCTTTCTGTTCAAGACCAAGACCTGCTGCAATTTCAGGAAGTAATTTAGCTCCATTATCTTTGAGAAAGTTAACAACTTTTTCTTCTACAGTTCCGTTGGCAGCAAAGTCGCGGCCCAGATCTGTGATTTCAAAGAAAGTATGAGGAGTACGGCTAAGTTCTTCTACAAGACCTTTAAGACCGAGCCAGGAGAAAGCCTGGTTTGCATGACCTTCTTTATAGTCGAGGTCTTTCTGCAATTTTAATGATGTGAGTTCATCCTTCTGTGTGTATGCGAGAAGTACTTTAATCTCGAGAGGATGCAAGTTTTTGATTACGCCTGAAATATCCATTTTTTTATATTACCTTATTATCTGTACAATTTGATGTAAGAAACAAATTCAGCCATTTTGATTCCGCGTGAATCTTTGAAATGTCTTGTTTTGTCTCTACCCAAATATGTGTGTTTGAAGTAGTTGTGTTCTTTTTCAAAGTCTTTTACAACTTCTGAGATTGTAACTGTAGCTTCTGTTTTGTCAAAAGCAACTTCCATACATGTGTAGTAAACACGGATTTCGTCATACTGTTCTGAATATTCGATTCTTACAGATGCTGGACGTGGTTTACCAGTTTCTGGGTTTGTTGCAATTCTCTGATTTTCTGGAACAATCTTCTGAATTGTTTTATCGATTGTAACTTTTTCTTTTGGAACATCATCTGTACTCTGAGCAAATACAAAAGTAAATGTGCTAAGGATTGTTAAAAATGCAAGAATTTTCTTCATTATAATCTCCCTATTATAACGTTTTGCGCGAAATAATATAAAAAATCGCTAGAATTGAGTATATTCTACTATTTTATCAGTTTCTAGAAAAAAATCAAGGTCAACTACATAGTTGCCCGAGTCAATGTAGATTGCCGGAACCTTACGGATAAGGATTGTGCCGGTAATAACCTTTGGTTTATTCTTTACGACTTTACGATAGTATTCTCTTATTCCGTTTCTGACTGCTGCGGAGGCTGCCTGTGTCATGCCTTCAAAGCCGGCAGAAAGTTTTCCTTTGCCTGAACCCATGACGCGGGGATTTTTGATTGCACTCCAGCGTTCATAGTATTTAAGCATCTGGGGAGTTCGGATAAAATTCACCCAGACAGAAATTTTGTCCTGTTTAAAAACAGGTTCTTCATACCAGATATTTTTTGCATCGCCGTCGAATGTTTTGATTGGAGTACATTCAAAGCTTTCAGGAACATTGCGGGTTTTGTCATAAGGTGTGTAGGTGAATTTCCAGCCGTAACACATTCCGCTTAAAAGAAGGGAAGAAAGGTCTGCAATCTGTCGTTTGGCGTACTGGAATTCTTCGGTTTCGGCGGTGTAAGAACCAGGATATGCGTCCTGAAGGGCCCAAAGATTCATACGGATTTTGCGCGGTGAACTCTGGCCAAAAAGACCTGCTGCTGTAAAGAGAAAAAGAACTGCTGTTATCAGTGCCTTGCGTTTTTCCATACTTTAATCGGATTAACTCCCATTCGTATTACAAAATAGAACCATGCTGTTACAAAACCGAACAGATGTGTCATGTGGGCAATATTCATGTTAAAGCTTAAAAGCTGTGAACCGATTGCAATGATTGTGTAAATAATGATCATTACAGGGCCCGGTACAGGTATTACCCAGAATATAAAAATACGAATTGAAGGAAAGATTACAGTAAAAGCGAATAAAATTGTATAAATTACACCGCTTGCTCCAATGAGGAAAACGTTGTACTGACCTGTTACAAGGTAAAATCCAAGAGAAAAAAGTGAATTGATGATTCCGCACAGAAAGTACATGAGCGAAAATTCTTTTGAACCGATTGCACGTTCAACATATGGTCCGAACATTAAAAGACCAAACATGTTCCAGAAAAGGTGACTTGTGCCGCCATGAGTGAACATACATGTTACCAGCTGCCACCACATTTTATGGTTGATGAAATTCACCGGATTTAATGCAAGGTAAGTGAGCATGTAAGGGCGCATCTTTGTAAGGATGAATACAAGGATATTTACTGCTGCCAGAAGCAATGTAAAGTGACAGTAGGAATATGAAAAAGGTCTTCTTAATGGATTGGTCATTCTGCAACTTCCGTTGAATGAAGTAATTCAGCATCGGCAAAAGTAATGCGGTTGCGTCCGTTACGTTTGCTTACATAGAGTGCCTGGTCAGCCTGGTTAACAAGTTCTTTTGGAGTTGAAACCGGATTGATTGTTGCATTGTAAACAGCAACACCGCCTGAAATTGTAACATGAACTTTCTGTCCGTTGTATTCAAAATCTGCGTCTTCGATTGCTTTACGGATGCGTTCTGCAACTGCGAGCGCGTCGTCTCTGGCAGCATTCGGAAGCATTACAGTGAATTCTTCGCCACCGTAACGGCTTGCAATATCCATTTCGCGGATGTTGTTTTTAATTGATTTTGCAACAGATTTAAGGACGAGGTCGCCGCATTCATGTCCCCATGTATCATTGAATTTCTTGAAGAAGTCAATGTCGAACATAAGAACTGCAAGAGGTGTGTTCTGTGTGATTGCAAGGTCGAGCTTGTCAGTAAGTGTGTTGTAGAAGAAATATTTAAGCTTGAGGTGAGTCATCATGTCTGTAGATGACTTTTCAAGAAGCGATGCATTATTGATTGCAATTGCAGCAAGAGAAGCAATGGAAATCAACTGTTCCTGGTCGTAATGAGAATAGCCTACGCCGTCGCCAAGATCAATTCGTTCACCCATGACAAGAAGGCCTGTAATGTGGTTCTTGTTGAAAAGCGGAACGATAAGTGAAGGTTTTAAAGATTCCAAAAAGTCGATGTTTGTGCCAGATTCGAGCTGCTTGTAAATTTCCGGCATTGTGTATGCATGACCGTGATGGTTAAGAATCGAAAGAACAGGATGGTCTGTTGGGATTGTATAATTTACATCCGGGTCAAGATCCATACCGGTATGGTTTGAGCCAAGGTTGAATGTATTTGAATCAAGGTCGTCAAGAATAAAAAGTCCTGCGCCGATTACATGCATCTGGCACATACATGTGTAAAGAATTGATTCAATAAGGGTTGTGTATTCAAGGGTAGAACAAAGAGATCGTGAAAGTTCCAGCAACTGCTGAAGGTCATAGATGCGTTTTTCGTACTGGTCAATTGTTTCTGATACAGTTTTTGGCTGGCTGTTCAAGGGTTCGAGAAAAGCTTCTTCCGGGAATTCAACTTTAGGAGTGTCTTTGAATTCTGAAAGAATTGACTGAAAGTCAGCAACACTTGGAGCTGATTCTTTTTTTGAGTTAGTCTTTGTGTTTGAAGCAGTTTTTTTATTTGCTGCTTTTGGCTTAGTATTAGCCTTCTTTGTTTTTGCCATTTTAATTCTTGTCTATCCCAGTAATTATAGCATAGTTTTTCATAATGTCGAAGAGCATTTTCCATTTTTCGTACTGTCGTTCCAGAAGGTCTGTGTTGTCTCTGTTGCGTGTGGAACCAAGCAAAACCTTGAGGTTGGAAATGAGTTCACAGGACGGCTTTTTGGAATCCTGGATAATGTCTCCTAATTCAACATAAAGAGAATGCAATGCTGTAACCTGATTCTGAATAAGCGATTTTGCTTCTGCATTTATTGAACTGATCTGTGATGAAAGTTTTCTGATGAAGTCAGAATCGCGGTGGCTGTCACGGATGTAACCGCGGAGAACTGCTTCGTCATTTGTTCCGCCTTTGTCAAAGGAATGTTCGAAAGCTTCAAGTTTTTCTTCAACTTCGTTAGCAGTAAAAACTGTAGAAGAAAAGTTTGACTTTGAGGTCGGATTGTTGAAAAAGCCTTCGATTACGATGTCATTTAAAAGGGCTTTGACTGATTCCGGGTAGTAGAACTTAACAAAGGTCTTGAGGATTTTTAAAGGTGTCATCCATGTAAGAGCCTGTGAACCGTTGTCCAGAAGAAGTTCGTTGAGCTCATCGTTGTATCCCTGAATCTGCATAAGTGATGCATCGCCAAAAAGGCTTGAAAGTTCAGACTGGATGCGTTCATCATTCAATTCACCTTTGATACGGGTATCGTTTGCGGCAAACTGTTCCTGCAGATGCTGTGCAAATGCCCTGCGGATATCAGAAGTATGATTTGAATGCTGGGGTTCAAAGTCCGGATCCTGTTTTACCAGGCGGATGAATTTTTTTATGGTGTCGGGAGCAAATACTGTGTGACAGATTGATTCAACTACACGAAGGTTGGAAATTATTTCTTTCTGCTTCTGGCTTGTCATTGAATCCTGATCGAAAAGCTGCCCCAGTGCTATTACTGCGTTTGCAACGGACATATTCATCTTGTAGTTTGCGATGATAAAGTACATGTCCTGAAAAAAGTTCGCCATTGCATTAACAGGAAGCGCTGTAAACGAAGGTTTGGCAGCCTGGTCGAGTGGTTCAAATTTATTGTCAAATGCCTGAAGTGGAGTTGCATAGTTAAAGGAACAAAGATCAGAAAGCTGCCTGAGTTTTGCAAAAAGATCGTTGAGCTTGAGGAATTCTTTTGTATTGAGCGTCTGGACTAATTTGTCGAGTTTACGGCGGTGCGCATCAATAGTTTTCTGGGCTTTGATGCCTTCAAGTTCAGCAATGACAATTTCCTGTTTGCGGGTTTCAAAATCAAGGCTCGAAAGCATTTCCTGCATTTCCGGTGTGTAGCAGGAAACTATGAGCTGAAATTCGTAACGGTTGTTACGCTTGATGTCCTGGCCTGCGATTGTGTTTTCGAGGATTGTTCCGATTGGTTTTGTATTTACATACAGAAGTCTGATTGCTTCTGCAAAGTTAGGCTGTAAAAGTCCGTTTTTGTAAATTCCGGACGGAAGAGCCTTGAGTTCAGCGTCAAGTTTCTTAAGCTTCTGCTTTTTCTGAACTTCAGGAGAGTTAGCTTTGAATATCGTTTCTAAAAAGTCTGTAATGGTCTGTAGTAACGACATAATTCTATTGTAGTCCTTCTGTTCTGTTTAGTAAAGCATAAGGGTCTTCAAGAATTTTGTGGTAATCATCCCTTGTGCAGGCTTTTATGAGGGCAAGACGGATTGGTCCGCCGTGTTCAATGCCTTTTGTGTAAGCGCAGAATCTTTTGCGCATTTCAAGGCAGGCTGCTTTTTCGCCTCGCTGGGCAATAAGTATATCAAGTTCATCAAAGCCGGCGCTGATCCTTTCTTCAAGGGAAATTTCCGAATATTTGCCGGTTTCGATGAATTCTTTTGTCTGTCTGAAAATAAAAGGTTTTCCCATTGCACCACGGGCGAACATGACACCGTCAACCTTTGTGGTTGCAAGCATGCGTTTTGCGTCTTCCGGCTTGAATATGTCTCCTGAACCGAATACCGGAATCTGACCGTTAACCTGTGTTACCAGGTCAGCAAGGTAGTCCCAGTTTGAAAAGCCTTCGTATCCTTGAGTCTTTGTTCGCGGATGCATTGTGATTGCTGCAACGCCTGCTTTTAAGGCTGCGTCTGCGGCTTCTTTATATGTAATGTGAAGGTCATCCCAGCCGGAACGGATTTTAACGCTGACTGGAACCGGGCGTTCACTGTTATTGACTTTGGTTACAACTTTTGAAAGTACCTGATAAAGCTGTTCTGGATTTGCGGTAAGGCTTGATCCGGAACCGGTTTTAACGACTTTAGGTACGGGGCAGCCGGCATTGATGTCTATCAGGTCACAGTCAGTTTTTTGAGTAACAAGGACTGCGGCATCTGCCATGACATCAGGGTTTCCGCCGAACAGCTGAATTGCGTAGTGTTCTTCGTTTGGGGCTTTTTTCATCAGGTCAAAAGTTTTGTCATTCCCGCGGGTCAAGGCTTCTGAAGATACCATTTCGCTGTATTCAAAGCAGGATCCGCCGCGTACGCATACACTGCGGAAAGCCTGGTCTGAATAACCTGCCAGAGGTGCGAGAAACAGATTGCCTTTTAGTTCCAGGGAACCGATTTTGACCGGATGGTAAAGCACTTGAATTATTCTTCCGGAAGTTTGAATGCTTTACAGCTGTTTTTCCAGAGCATGTCTGCAACTTCTTCGATGTCTTTTTCCAGCATGCTTGCAAGGAATTCAGCGATAGCAGGAAGCATTCTTGGTTTTGTACGAGGTTTCTTTTCCTGAGGAGTAGGAACGTTGTACTTTTGTGGAATCATGAACGGACTTTCTGTTTCGATGAGAATTCTGTCCAGAGCATTTGCTTCCTGAAGGAACATAACAGTATCGTGAAGGTTATGAGCCTTTGGATAAGTAAGGTTTCCGGCAAAAGAGAACCAGACATTCATATCAAGGCACTGCTTTGCATAAGCTGCATCTTCTGAGTAACAGTGAAGAATTGCACCAGAAGAAGGAATGCGGTGCTGGAGAATGTCATAAATGTCTTTTCCTGCTTCTCTGTTGTGAATGATTACAGGAAGGTTGTGCTTTTGAGCAAGTTCAAGCTGTGTGATGAAAAGTTCAATCTGGTCTTCTTTTTTACCGAACTGCTTGTAGTAATCAAGACCTGTTTCGCCTACTGCAACAATGTTAGGAAGCTTGAGCTTTTCTTCGATTGTTCTAACGTAGTCTGAACCTTTTGTTACAACTTCTGATGGAGCAACACCAACTGCATGGTAAACCCCTGAATATGGTTTAAGAGTAGGGTAAACTTTTGCAAAGTCGTGAAGACTGTTATTGATGCTGACAATACGGGTTACGTTTTCGCGTTTAGCGTGTTTGATAACGCGTAATTGTTCGATAGGGTCATCGTATATAAGCCCGATGTGAGCGTGAGTATCAAAAAACTGCATGGCTGATCTCTCTTATGAATAAAAGAAGTGAAATAATTCCGAAGTATCGAAATTAAACTTATTATACTATTATATAAGATAACATAGGATTGTGCATCCGTCAACTTTTTTAAAGTTTTACTATAATAGGGGTATTTATTTAATATTCCACTTATGGGAACTATCTTTTCCGTGCTCAGAGCCTTGCTGAAATCCTTTTTCTTCCCTCTCGTATTTTTATAAATCAGATTATTTAATGTCCGTGAGTGGATGCTTTAAAAATTTTATAAGAATGCGTAGATAAAAATTCTTGACGAACATATATTGTTAGACTTAAAATATACTTAAATTCAAAAGAATTTATAAAGTGAACATATTTTATGAAAAGTTCCGGTCTGAACCATCCTATAGTTGAACAGTTACTCGATAGTTTTGCAGCTTATTACAATGTAAATAAATTTGAAGACGAACCGTATCTTGTTGCCCGCTGTGACTATTACGAAAAATCAGAAAAATTCATGGTGTCAAAGAAGGTGAATCTGTGGACTGCAAACGCAGAAGAATTCATTTATCTGTTTTATGTTCCTGAGCTGACAGATGAGCTTTATGATGAATGTATGGCAAAGGTTGATTCATCATGGAAGGAACAGGCGCACATCGGGCCAGACCACATGTACACTTATGTTACACCGATTTTTGTTACTGATAATGTATCTGAACAGGTAATTAAAAAAATCAAAAAATGCAGGACTTACAAATCCTTTAAATTCAGTTTCTGGGGATGGATGGAATATCATGTTGCACTGGTATGTAATCAGCAGATTGAATCAAATTCCCGGGGAACTGTTGTTAAGAAGATGTTGAAAAAGGTATTGAATAAATAGAAATGTATTGGTCTTTAAGGAGGACAAAAAATGAATACATTGTTGTTGCTTGTAATCTGTATTGCAGTACTTGCATGTGGTTACATCTTTTATGGTCGCTGGCTTTGCAAGCAGTGGGGTGTAGGAGAATCTAAAGAAGAAACTCCAGCTCATACAATGCAGGATGGCGTTGACTACGTTCCAGCTAAGGCTCCGGTATTGATGGGACATCACTTTTCATCAATTGCTGGTGCAGGTCCTATTACAGGTCCTATTGGTGCTGCCATGTTTGGTTGGGTTCCAGCAGTTTTGTGGATTCTCATCGGAGGTATTTTCTTTGGTGGCGTTCATGACTTTGGTGCTCTGTTTGCTTCTATCCGTCATAAGGGTCAGTCAATTGGTGAAATCATCAATGTGAACATGGGAAAAAGATCAAAGCGTCTTTTCATCATTTTTGCTTACCTTACATTGATTCTTGTAGTAGCAGCATTTGCTTCTATCGTTGCAGGAACATTCAAGGCAACATATGTTGAAGGTGTTCTTGATAAGGCTGCCTCTTCTGCTAATGCTACAGTTGCAATGGTTTCTCTGCTGTTTATTGTTGTAGCAATTGTATTTGGTTTTGTTGTATACCGCCGCAATGCTCCACTTGCAGTTTCTTCAATCTGTGGTGTTGCTGCAATTATTATCTGTATGGTAATCGGTATGAAATGGCATCCAATCTATCTTAACGGTACAACATGGATGATCATTGTAGGTATTTACATCACAATCGCTTCTGTAACTCCTGTATGGATTTTACTCCAGCCTCGTGATTACCTTTCTTCATTCCTTCTTTACTCTATGCTGGCAGTTGCTCTCTTTGGTGTAATTGGTGCACATCCTGCAATTCCTGCATCATTCCCTGCATTCTCACCAGTAGAAGGAACTCCAATGTTCCCAGTTCTCTTTACAACAATTGCATGTGGTGCTATTTCGGGATTCCACTCACTGGTATCTTCCGGAACAACATCAAAACAGTTGAATAAAGAAAAAGATGCAAGACCAATCGCTTATGGTGGTATGCTTCTTGAATGTGTACTTGCAGTTTTGACACTTTGTGCAGTTGCTTACTATGCAAGCCAGAACGGAACTGTAAAAGGTTCACCTACAGCAATTTTCGCTGGTGGTATTTCTAAGATGGTTGCAACAATTCCTGGTCTTGCAGGAACAGAAAATGTATTCTTTACTCTTCTGGTTTTGACATACTCAGCATTCTGTCTTACATCTCTTGATACAGCTACTCGTCTTGCACGCTTTATGTTCCAGGAATTCTGGCTTGAACCAGGCGAAACAGTTGCTGACATCAAATCTGGATGGAAGAAAGTTGTTACAAATAAATACTTTGCAACAATCCTTACTGTAGTTCTTGGTATTGCTCTTGGTATGACAGGATGGCAGAAGGTATGGGCTCTCTTTGGTGCAGCTAACCAGCTCCTTGCAGCTCTTGGTCTTCTTGCTGTTGCTACATGGCTTGGTAATATCGGTAAGAACAATAAGATGTTCCTTATTCCTACAGCATTCATGGTAGTAGTTACAATTTCTTCACTTTGTATCACATTGAAGAATCAGGTAACTGTTATTATGAAAGCTACAGCTGACAAACCAGCTGGATGGGGACCTTATGCACAGATTATTCTTGCTGCACTTTTGATTGTACTTGCTGTAATTCTTGTTATCGAAGCAATTTCAGTTCTTTCAAAAGCAAAAAAAGCTAAGAAAGCATAAGTCGTAATTAACGGCGATTAAACTGCCCTGCAACAGGCTGAAAATAAGGCAGCTGGTTGCGGGGCTTTTTTTATTCTTTAAAGTGAACGAACAGAAATTCTGTGATATAATATTTATATGTTTAAGAGACCGGGTTTATTGTTTACAGAAATCAGATGTTCAGCAAAAATCATTTTATGCCTTTTATTGTTTGCGCTTGCAGGGATTACATTTGCAAAGCCGGCTGAAAAAATTCCTTCCTGGGTAAATGATGTAGAGTCGGAATTTCCTCAAAGACGCTATATTGCAAAATGCGGCAGCGGAAAAAAAGCAGATTCTGCAAAAGCTGATGCACTTTCACTTATTGCAGCTTATCTTAAAACAACAGTTGAATCGAAACTTACAGTAACTGCTTCTGATACAGGTAAAAGGGCTTCTGAAAAAGTTCAGCTTGATGAATCAATAAATGTTTTTTCTGATATTCAGCTTTCCGGCGTTGAATACACTGAAGTTTACTACAACAAAAAAAACAGGCGTTATTACTGCACGGCTTATATAGACCGCAATTATGCCTGGAAAATTTATGAGCCGGAAGTAAAATCGCAGCAGAAACTTTTTTATGAATTCTATAACAAAGCTGAGGAACTTTTAAAAAGTGATCCGCTTGCTGCCGGCAGTTATTTTGACAAAGCTGTTTTACAGGGGAATAAATTTCTTGCAGCACTGGAATACGGATGCCTGTTAAATGACAGCGCTCAGGCTATTTATGGAAATGACAGGAATATTGTTGCGTCGATTCCTAAAAAGCAGAAAGAAGCAGTTGAATCAATTCTTGTAAAAGTTGAAACTGCAGGCGATTACCAGAACATTATTACCGCAAAAATTAAAAAGGAACTTACTCACTGCGGATTCATTCTTACAGAACATGAAGCAGCCGCAAAATATAAAGCAGTTTTAACAGTTAATCAGAATCTTGAAATTGAAGATCCAGGAACAGATACGGAACTTTTTGTTGCAGCACCAGAAATTCAATTTGTACTTGAGACCAAAAATAAAAGCAGAATAATTTATTCATATACAAAACAGGCAGGTGAAAAGACACCTGCCTATGCAAAAAATAATGCGCTGAAAAAATCACTTGATTTACTTGGAAAAGAAATCGCTGATGATTTTTTAAATGGATTAAAAGAAGCTCTTGCCCGTTAGAGTGAACTTTTGAACTTTAGTCTTTAGCCCATCCCATTGCCTGTTTGACAGCCTTGTGCCAGCCCTTAAGGCGTTCTTCGCGGTTTTGCCTTGTTATTGTATTTTTGAATTTTTTGCTGACTTTCCAGTTCTTTTTAATTTCGTCAATATTTTTCCAGTAACCAACGGCAAGTCCTGCAAGGTAAGCTGCTCCCATTGCGGTTGTTTCGATACAGGTTGGACGGATGATTTCTATGTCCGAAAGATCTGACTGAACCTGCATCAAAAAGTCACTGCGGCTTGCTCCTCCGTCAACTTTAAGGGTCTTGATTTTATGACCAAGATCTTTTTCCATCTGAGCTGCAAGGTCACAGGTTGAGTATGCAATTGATTCAAGAGTTGCACGGATAAAATGATATTTATTAACGCCGCGGGTAAGGCCAACAACTGTTCCCCGGGCATACTGATCCCAGTAAGGGGCAGCAAGACCAGTAAAGGCAGGAACAACATAACAGCCGTTTGTGTCAGGAACAGTACTTGCCATGTAATCAGCTTCCTGTGAAGAATCAATGATTCGCATTTCGTCACGCAGCCATTGAATAGAAGCGCCTGCGATGTAGACAGAACCTTCGAGTGCATAGTAAACCTTTGAGTCAAATCCCCATGCGATTGTAGTTAAAAGACCATTGTCGCTGAAAACCGGTTTGTTGCCTGTGTTCATAAGCATGAAACATCCGGTTCCGTATGTGTTCTTTACATCACCTTTTTCAAAACATGCCTGCCCGAATAATGCACTCTGCTGGTCGCCGGCAGCACCTGCAATTTTAATCGGAGCATCAAAAAATTCAGAATCAGTTTCGCCATAGATACAGCTGGAAGGCATTGCCTTAGGAAGCATGCATTTTGGAATGTCGAGTTCTGCAAGAATATCATCGTCCCACTGCAGGCTGTTGATGTTGAACATCATTGTTCGGCTTGCATTGGAATAATCTGTAATATGAACTTTACCTTTTGTCAGTTTCCAGATGAGCCAGGTTTCAACAGTACCAAAAAGCAGGTCGCCTTTTTTGGCTTTTTCACGGGCTCCTTTTACATTGTCCAAAATCCATTTAAGTTTTGTTGCAGAAAAGTAAGCGTCTATGACAAGTCCGGTTTTTTTACGCCATTCATTTACAAGGCCTTTTTCTTTGAGGCTGTCACAGTAGTCGGAAGTTCTGCGGCACTGCCATACGATTGCATTGTAAACAGGTTCGCCGGTGTGCTTGTCCCATACGATGGTAGTTTCGCGCTGGTCTGTAATTCCGATTGCGGCAATGTCTTTTGCAGTGATTCCAACTTTTGCCATTGCTTCTACTGCAACAGAAAGTTGAGTAGCCCAGATTTCCTGAGCGTCATGTTCAACCCATCCTGCCTTAGGATAAATCTGTGTGAATTCACGCTGAACAACAGAACATATCTGCCCCTTTTTATCAAAGAGAATACATCGGTTACTTGTGGTTCCTGCATCGAATGCCATTATATATTTCATAATTTTCTCGTTCCTTGTTTTTAAAGTTAACTATTATTATAACACTGATTTGGAATGACGGGGGAATATAATTTGAGGGAAAATTCTGCGTATACATTTTATATACAGACTTGGGAAGATGGAAATGGTTTTTTAGATGTATGTGAAGATGACGGAGGAATAAAACCAGAACAGATAAAGATGTTTAATGAAAAAGATCAAACTCGCATTGTTCACGCAAAGTCTGAATTACTGGAATTAACAGAAAGATATATCAGGAATAAATCATTTGCTTCCAAGAATGAAGTTTACAAATTAGGCTATGAAATAAACATTGTATGTCAAAATGACTGTTTTGTATTATGCCCTGAATTGAATAGAGGTTATTATATAAAATTGAATTTATTTAATAGAATTATTGGCTTCTTTAATTATAAAGAACCATGGCACAATGAGAAATTTGGTTATTGGGAAAAGCAAAAGATAAATTAAAATATTGAATGTTTACCATGAAAAAATCCCTGGTTGAAAAATAGTTTAATGCTGTTTAACAACCAGGGATTTGTAATAAGAGGAACGGTCCTTAATTAACTAATTCTTCTTTTGATACTCCAGTTACTTTGAAAATGGTTTCAAAGTCAATGTTGCATTCCATCATTTTTCTGGCATTTTCTAGGTTTTTCTGCTTGGCTCCTTGCTGAAGGCCTTGCTGCATACCTTGTTGGAGACCTTTTTCCATACCTTTTTCTAAACCTTCAGCCATACCTTTAGCCATACCGGTTTCGATGGCATGCTGTTCTGCAGTTTTCATATCTGAAACATGCATCCAGTATCGGCTTTCGTGATACCAGTTCATTTCATCCTGGCTGACATGTTCAAGTACTGTTACTGCCATATTAATCCCCCTGTTATGAGCACAAAGATCTTTTACAAAGTCCTGCTTGTCCTTATTGGAAGCGTACAAGAAGAATTTACCCCACATCTGAGTTTTCGTCAATTTGGAAACATCGTCCGGAAGCTGTTTTATCTTTGGTAATTCAATGAATATGACATTCAAAAGATTTTCAATCTGACGGTTATCCGCATTTTTCATGTTGTACCAGTTGATACAGTTTTCTTCTTCCGCATCAAAAATGAAATTAAGAACTGAAATCTGGAAAACCTGAGGAATGTCCTGCCAGCTTTTACCTTTTGGTGTGTAATGATTCAGCAAGTGAGCTACGTGATACTCAGCACGTTTGCCGTAACAGGTATTTTCATTGCGTCCCTGCATTTCGATATTAACCGCTTTACCATCAATCTTACAGTTGATATCAAATTCAGATTGTTTGTCATCCAGAGCTTCGCCAGAAAGCTCATTTGGTTGAAGGACTACATCAGTAACCTGTTTTTCCAGAATGTCGGAAAGAAAACAGGTTAAAGCGCCGCGAGATTCATCAGAATCGTTTGTAAAAATAATTTTGAAGGTTGGATCTGCACAAGGATTTAAAAGTGCATCACGAGATGGTCTATAAGATAATGCCATACACGTCTCCTGAAATTGGAATAAAGACACGACTGTGCCTTAGTCCTTCAGTCCCAACTCTGAAGACGTGTGGTAAAACTCGTATAGCCGGTAAAAGAATCATTAAGATTCAATTAATAAATAATCACAATATTGGGAAGCCAAATAGAACCAACTATAACCCTTTACAGGTAGAAGATAATGAAGATGAAATAAAAAATCAAGTTCATAAAATCATAATGAAGTTGAAGGATAAAGTGCATTTCTGAAAATCGCAATTTTTAGAGGCTGTCGTAAAGTTATTTTCACTTCAACTTAATTTCACGGATTACATTTTCGTCAATATAATAAAGTGAATTGTCGGTTAAAACTGCTTTATAAAATCTATCGTTCTTCCATAGAAGATGACCAAAGTATGAATTCAAAGTTCCTAAGGCAATAAAATCTGAAGTTTCATTTACAAACCCCTGCAGCCAGAAATGATCTCTTTTACCAAACTTATGAACTGTGCCATTTATACAAAGATTGTGAAGATTGTGCTCTATCTTTTTTAGAAGTAGCAGCAAAAGTTTTGATAAGCTTTACGAATATGTTATAATATGAAAAAGATTTTTTTTAGCAGGAACTTCCTATGGACGAAAAATATACAAAACATGAGGCGCTGGCACGACAGAATTTTCTTGACGGTTATAACTGTGCACAGGCCATTATGAAAGCCTTTGCAGATGTAACAGGTCTAGATCCGGATTTCGCAGTAAAAATGGCTTCTCCTTTTGGCGGAGGAATGGGACGCATGCGTGAAGTCTGCGGTGCTGTCTCCGGAATATTTATGGTACTTGGAATTCTTGAAGGTTATTCAACTCCAGATGATAATGCCAAAAAAGAACTTTATTCAAAGGTGCAGATGCTTGCACAGAAATACAGGGAAGAAAACGGTTCCATCATTTGCCGTGAACTGCTTGGTTTAAAAACAAAAGGGCCGGAAGATCCGACCCCTTCTAAACGAACCGATGAATATTATAAATCCCGACCTTGCGAAGCAAAAATCGGGAATGCAGCAAGACTCCTTGACGAATATCTTGGAATCAATTAGTGAGCATTACGGGTTGGTTCAACTTCGTCATGCTGTTTCTGCAGATAAGCCATGATTGCATCAACAACTTTCTGTTTTGGATCAGGATCATCAGCAGGAATTTTTGCAAGTTCTTCATCACGGAATTTTTTACATTCAATTACAGGGCTTGCAGTAAGTACAACTTCGTCTTTTGTAACAAGGTCACGAAGCATATTGTTTGTGTCTTCCGGATTGATGCGCAGACAGTTACCGTTGTTTGATACAAGAATCATTACATCAAAAAGGCGCAGGTAGCTGTCAATTTCGCGAAGTCCACGTTTTGTTTCTTCAACACCTGGGCGGTAACGGGTACCAGCAGGGAATACGAGAATTACCTGACCGCGTTTTTTACATGCATCCATTGCACGCATTGCAGCAAAGTTAATTTTTTTAGATTTAGCTTCTTCAGCAGCCTTTTCTTCTTCTGTCATAGAAGATTCTTCTACATTGTTGAGACTGCGGCTTGGATAGATTACAACGCGTGTGAAAGCTTCTGTCCAGGCGCGAACGAGAGGGTGAGCTTCGTTGAGTTTCATTCCGGCAATGGCAACGATTTTGTCAGAGAAATCCTTTGCCCAGTCGCTGCCTTCGTTTGCGAGCATGTAGATGATTTCAGGAAGGTCAAGGTTTGTGTAATGTTCCATAAGAATGAGACCGCGTTTTCCTGACTGAACTGCATCGTAAAAAGCCTTGAAGTTTTCGATGTTTCCAAGGTGAGAAGAAGGAAGCATGCTGTCCTGAAGAACAGTGTTCATGTATTCGCGGGTTTTGAGGTTTGCTTCCTGATAAACGTTTGTTTCATCAATTACAGCTGGAGCTGTTGAATTCTGTAAAAGACCTGCAAAAAGTGGTTTATATAAAACTCCTAATTCATTTGAACTGACATTTTCTGCCATAATTGAACTCCTGTGAAATAATAATATCAAGTGTTAGTATAAGTTATTCAATTATATTTGTAATTATTGTGTTTAGCAACTATTCTATATTAAAGTATGGTCAAAAAATCAGCAGTGTAGTAAAATATTATGGTAAAAAAGAAAAAAAGAGGTATAAAATGAAAAAACTTTTTACAGTAATTGCAGTTGCTTTAATGGCTTGTGGAGCATGGGCACAGAATTTTAAGACAGTAGAAAAATTACAGGATATTTACGGCGACTGGAATACAGTAATTGATATGCCTTCAGAAGTTGTTAGTCAGATTGCCAGCAGTACTGAATTTCAGGGGCATTCAGTTGGTCTTAAAATTGACCTTTCGATGTCATATTCTGCAGCTTTGGATGACGAAGATTTAACAGTAGTTGAAATGGTTTTAAAAATGACACTGACTCTGGAAAAGAAGGACGGTATTGATGAGGGAATTATTTCAAGTCTTAAAGATACTGAAGCTGCAGGAGTTGAATCATTTGAACTGAGCAAAGATCATACAAAACTTGTTGTAGTTTCAAAACCACAGAGACAGATTCAGAAAGTAGGAAATGAATCACCGAGTAGTGCTCCAATGCTGATTTCTGAAGACGGAACTGTACTTCGCGTTGATTTGACAGAGCAGGGAATGGGTCTTGTTGAATTCAAGAAAAAATAAATAGATTAATAGTAGATAAATGATAACATACATCGCAAAATTGTTAAAAGCGCTCAATGAGAACGCTAAACCCGGAGAGATCGCGCATGCATGTTGCCTTGGAGTAATCCTTGGTTTGATGCCTAAAGATAATGCACTGTGGTATCTCATTTTTATCCTTTTTTTGTTCGTGAGAATAAATAAAGGAGCATACGGCTTGATGACACTTCTGGTGTCACTTTTTGCATGGGAATTTGATGCAACTTTTGATACACTCGGCTATGCAATTTTGACATGGGGGCCTTTGAAAAATACCTTCGCAGTTTTACTCGATATTCCTTTTGTAGGTTTTACTAAGTTTAATAATACAATTGTCACAGGTTCCCTGGCTGTAGGCCTTATGGCTTATATCCCGGTTTATGTAATTATAAGAGTTTTGGTTGCTTTGTGGCGAAAACATATTACTCCAGTACTTGGAGAAACAGCTCTCGCAAAAGCATTGAATAGAATTTCTCTTGTTCAGAAAATCTATGAACTTAAGGATAACTTCTAATGAAAAAGAATGATAAATCAATTGATAAGAATCATCTTGTTTCAGAAGAAGAACTGAATAAGATGAATGATGTTCCTGCTGTTGTGGAAGCTGACACAGAACATCTTGTTGATATGAGCGAAGAAGAAATTGAAGAAGCTCAGTTACAGGAATCAAAAAATAAAAAAGGCAGAAAAAAGAAACAGAAAAAACCGCCAAAGCCGGTATCTGCTAAAAAACTTCCACCTCTGTTAAAAAAAGCATATACAGAAAAAGGACTTTCGCGTCTTTTGAAAAAAGTATATGTTCCAAAGCAGAGGGAATTCCTTGAAGGATTTTTTGAAGAAAATAAAAATCCTAAAAAACCCGGAACATATATAATTGATTCGCAGCGGATGCTTGAAAGAGTTGAGTATGATAAACTTTCACGCATTGCCAAAGAAATCAAAAAACAGAAATTTGGAATTAAGTTTGCTCCGTTAATCGCAGTAGTTGCAACAATTACAATTGTAGTTTTAACGGTAATGACATTCAAAAATATAATTGTCAAAAGAGCGATTGTATCCGGAATGCAGTCTGTGTTTGGTGCAAAGACAGATATAAAATGGGTTAATGTAGAAATTCTTGGAGCATCAATTCGTGTTGAAGGTTTGCAGCAGGCAGATAAAAAAGAGCCGATGAAAAACCTTTTTGAAATCCAGACTACAATTATTGACTTTAATCTGACAGAAGCATTGCGCGGAAAAGTTGATATTCAGAATATAGCAGTTGATGGAATCAGGGTCGGCACACCGCGAAAAACTTCCGGGGCATTGCCGCAAAAACCTGGCGCTGTAGATGAAGAAGAAATTTCTTTTACAGAACAGCTTAAGGCTCGAGGTGAAATTGCGCTGAATGCTTCTAAGAAAGAACTGGATAATCTTTTTAATCAGTATAATCCTCAGACATTGATGGCAGATTTTCAGTCAAAACTTAAATCACCTGCAGTTGCCAAAGATGTTCAGGCAACAACAATGGATCTTATTAACCGCTGGAAAGATACACCGGCTCAGATGGAAAAACAGATAACCGGTTTTATGTCAAGCGTTCAGGATGTAGTAATAACAGACTGGAGTCAGGTTAAGGATCCTGCAAAGATTAAGGAAGCAGTTGAAAAAATTACAGCGGCAATTAATTCGTCAAAAGAGCTTAGAGCAACTATCGAAAAAACTGTTAACGATGTAAAAGTTGACGGCAAGAAAGTTGTTGATCTTTCTAATCAGGTGGCTGCAGCAGTAAAAGCAGACAGTGATCTTGTGAATAAAGAAGTTAACAAAATAAAATCATTCACAGTAAAAGATGGTTTTGATATTCTTTCAGGTCCGATTGAAAACGTAATCTGTGCAACATTAGGGAAATATTATACTTACATTAAAATGGGAATCGGTTATGCAAATAAGGCAAAAGCTTTGAGTGCAGCAATTCCGAAAAAAGAAAAGAAATCAGTTGAACCGAAATTTAAAGTTCATAAAAGAGCAGCAGGCCGAAACGTTTATTATCGTGCAGACCGCGTTCCGAAATTTTTAATAGAACGAATTTCAACATCGGGAGATAATTTTTCTGCACTTGCGACAGATATTTCAAGCGATATGGATGTTCGTGGAGCACCTGCAAAGGCTGATGCAAAATTTTCAATTAATAATCAGAATCATAAAGCAGGTCTCATGGTTGATACCCGAAAAGTTACAAATAATGCTTTGATTACTGCAAACTATTCAGGCGATAACTATCCGATAAAGATTGATATTCCTCAGTTTGGAATACAATCACCGGCAACAATTGCAGGAACAGGAACAGCAAACGCAGACGGAAGTTTTGCACTTGATGTAATGCTGAATCTTGATGATCTGAAATTTGAAACAGTTCCATTTGAACCAGCATTTGGATATGACCTTTATAAGCGTGCACTTGGACATCTTCATCAGACAAAAGTCGGCGCAAAAATCGGATGGACAAGCGATCATAAACTTTTACTCAAGCTTGATACAGATATCAACATTCAGCTTGCAAAAGCATTGAAGCTGCTTGTAAATGAAGAACTTGAAATCCTTAAAAAGCAGGCAATTGCAAAAGTAAATGAACTTTTAAAAGATGTAACAAAGGATGCAAATTTTAATATTTCTGAATTTATTAATATCGAAAATGGAATTAATGCACAGAGTATTAATTATGCAAATATCAATAAACTTCTTGAATCAAAGAAAAAGGAACTGGAAGCACAGCTGAAAGCACAGGCAGGAGCTGCAATGTCAGAAGCAATGAAGAATTCTGGAATGCAGCTGCCAAATATTCCGGCACCAGTGCAGCCGGGAAATTCGACAGCAGGTCAGTCAGAATCAGGTACAGCTTCTGGACAGACTCAGACTCAGAAAAATCCCTCAGATTTATTGAAAAAACTTATCCCTATGGGAACAAAACAATAAAAAAGGAATAAAAAGATGAATGTTTTACAGTCAGTATTATTAGGAGCGCTTCAGGGAGTTGCAGAATTTCTGCCGATTTCTTCAAGCGGACATCTTGCAATTGCACAGAAACTTTTTGGGCTTGAAGAAGTACCATTGCTGTTTGATGTAATTCTGCATCTTGCAACTTTACTTGCAGTTGTTATTTTCTTTAGAAAAAGAATCGGACAGCTTTTTGGAGTTCTGTTCAGATGGATCGGCCGTAAGCCAGAAAAAGCAGAACTTGCAGCAGATGCAATGGGAATCTGTTCAAGTGATAAAGCAGGTCGTAAGACAATTATTGCAGTAATCATTTCTACAATTATTACAGGTGTTCTTGGAGTTGTATCTTCAAAATTGATTCCAGAACTTCCAGTACTTTTTGTGTTTATCGGATTTATCGTAACATCAGCACTGCTTATTGTAAGCGCAGTTCTTGCTAAAAAGAAAAGTGCAGATGACAGCCAGAATAGATGCGAAGGAGTAACAGTTCTTCAGTCAGTAGTAATTGGAATTTTCCAGGGAGTCGGAACTTTACCTGGAATAAGCCGTTCAGGTTCTACAATTGCAGGAGGTTTATTCAGCGGGCTTAACCGTGAAGCATGCGGAGAATATTCGTTTATCGTTTCAATTCCTGCAATTCTTGGAGCATTCCTTCTTGAACTTAAGGACCTTGATCAGATGGCAGGCGTTGTTGGAATTCTTCCTTTGATTGCAGGATTTGTTACAGCTTTTGTAACAGGTTATGCCGCTCTTGCAATTTTGATGAAGATTATTAAGAAGGGCCGCCTTGAATGGTTTGCAGCTTACCTTATCCCGGTTGCAATCCTTGGAATTATTTTTCTTGCCTAAAATATGAAACCAGTACTGCAAGGCGTTAAAGACCTTGAAGCTCGCGTTGCCGCACACCTGTGTGCGGCCCGCGCAAGTACACGGCAGGCAGACGCAGGTCTGCCTGCCGTGTCAGCCGAAAGTCTAATGATTGAACACGCCGCTCTTGCCTTAAAAAAAGAAATCTTTAAATACATAAAATCTCATGATGTGGACCCGGCTGATTGCGCGGTTGCCGTTGCCTGCGGCAGCGGCAACAACGCGAGCGACGGGTTAACACTTGCCCGGATGTTATTTAAAGACGTTAAGGTCGTTGTGTTACAGGTCAGCCAGCCAAAATCCCAGTACGCAGTGCAGGCATTTAAGGTCGTGGAAGAACTTTCAAAACTCGAGCAGATTCAGGACAAAGAACTTATTCTGAAAAATACCTGTGGTATGTCTGCTTCTGAAATTCAATCATTTATAAAAACCAGTTGCGGTAAAAATCCTGTAATTGTTGACTGCATTTACGGTACCGGTTTTCACGGAAAGATGAGTGATGAAATTTCGGAAGTTATTCAGGCTTTGAATAATGTTAAAGGTTTTAAACTTGCCTGTGATATTCCTTCTGGGCTTGATAAAAACGGCCAGAGCCTTTATGGTCTTTTACCTCAGGAATATAGAAAGAATGTTTTTATTGCTGACAGAACTTTGACAATGTTTGCATTAAAGCAGGCTTTGTTTACAGATTCTGCAAAAGACGCTGCTGGAAAAATCAAGGTTGCAAAACTTTGTATTGGTAAAAATCTTTTATCCCAGTATGTTGATTCATTCAATAAAGAAAATCCTGTTTATCTTTGCAGTAAAAAAGATGTCAAACTTCCTCTAAGAAAATTCAATAATGTTCATAAAGGAACTTTCGGTCATACCTGCGTAATTCTTGGTGAAAAACCTGGTGCTGCTTTGATTGCAAGTCAGGCTGCCTTTAAGTCAGGAAGCGGTCTTGTAAGTTTACTGCCTTTAAATCCTTCATCTGAATTTTCTCTTCCGCAGGAAATCATGAAAGCGCAGAACATTCCTGCAAACTGTACTGCCATCAGTATCGGAAGCGGTCTGGGCCGTGAATGTGATGTCAGTTCCATTTTTGATTATATTCTTGAAAATCAAAAGCCTTGTGTTCTTGATGCAGATATTTTTTACAATTCCGGTTTTGTTCCTTTTTTAGAAAAAGCCGCTGAAAAAAATATTCCTCTTGTTTTAACTCCTCATCCAAAAGAACTTGCAGGGCTTTGCACTCTTTTCGGTCTTAGTGAAGATCAGAAAGAAATTTCTGCTTGTGATGCGGCCCTTAACAGAATGGATATTGGCCGTAAGTTCACTCAGAAATTTCCGAATGCTGTTCTTGTTATGAAAGGTGCAAATACTTTTATTGCTTTTCAGGGTGAAATTTATATCGTCACTAAAGGCGCGCCTAGTCTTGCTAAAGGTGGTTCTGGTGATGTGCTTGCTGGTGTTATTGCAGGTCTTATGGCTCAAAAATACTGTGCAAAGGATGCTGCCATTACTGGTGTTTTAATGCATGCAATGGCAGGTAGAAAAGCAAAGGATTCTTATTCCCTTACTCCTTACGAAGTGATTAAGAATTTGTAGCCTTGTACTGGTTGTAATATACCAGGGCTGCAATCATCAGTGCGTGCGGATATTCTGAACTTCCCATTTTTGCAAATACTTCTTTTTGCGGAACCGGAAATGCTGTTACATATTCATCATCATCAAGATCCTGCTTTCCTGGCTTTGAAAGTCCCTGTGCTAGAAAGTAATGCATTTTGTTTTCCTGAATTGCAGGGTTTGGACTGCAGGATCCAAGATAAATCATTTTCTGTGCCGTGCAGCCTGTTTCTTCCTTTAATTCCCTTACTGCGGCTTCTTCAGGTTTTTCTCCGTCATCAATTACGCCGCCTGGAAATTCAATGCTCAAACCTTTGTAGCCGTGACGCCATTGTTTTACCATAAGAAAATTATCGCCGTCTTCTGGAATGACGCATGCCCAGTCTTTGGGTGAAAGAATTACATAAGTTCCTTCCTGTCCGTCCGGTGATATGCTTTTTGTATTTAAAACTGAAAAGACTGGTGTCTTAAAAACTTCTGTTCTGCTTTCTTCTTTCCAGATAAGATCGTTATCGTTCATCAAAGCCTCGATTTTTTTTGACAGATTAGGATATTGGCTTTATCATAATATAAAGACTTGATTTAATAAACTGCAGGAGGAACTTATGGCCGTTATTGCTATTTCACGTCAGGTTGCCGCTTTGGGTGACGAAATTGCTGCTGCTACTGCGAAAAAACTTGGATACAAATTTATTACTCGACAGGAAATAGAAAAGAGAATTGTTGACCTTGGATTCCCTGCTGATAAACTTAAAAAATATGATGAACGCAAACCGGGCTTTTTTGCTTCTCTTGCTAAAGACCGTGACGAATATATGGATTATCTTCAGACTGCAGTTCTTGAAGCTGCTGCTGAAGGCGACTGTATTTTAATCGGCCGCGGTGCTTTTATCATTCTTGGTGAATTGCCTAATCTATTTTCCGTAAGACTTGTTTCTAAAGATGATGTCCGCATGGAACGCCTTAAAAAAGAATTCAGCTGGAATGACAAGCAGGCTAAACAGAGAATCGAAGAAAGCGACTCCAACCGTCTTGGATTCCACAAAAGCTTTTTCAACCACCAGAATGAAGAATCTACAAACTTTGACATGGTTTTGAATTCCGGCGTCTTCAATGAAGAAGCTGCTTCCAACATGATTGTTGAAGCTGTAAAAAATATCATTACTCCTGAAAAAGAAGAAGGCGGTAAACTTAAGGTTCGCGATCTTCTTCTTGCCCAGAATCTTGTTAATACTCTTATCTTTAAGCATAAAATCAACATCAACTTTTTGCATGCTGTGGTTACAGGTAATAAAATTGTTCTTCAGGGTGTTGCCGATTCCAATGCGATTGTAGAAAAGGCTTTGATTTTAAGTTCAAAGGAACTTCCTGAATATCAGTTTGAATCTACTATCAGTGTTGTTCAGGATTTTAAGACATATCCATAATGAATTATCCGGTTAACATAATCTGTAATTTATTCTTTCTCTCTTTTGGTGGCTTTTTTGCCGGTTTAATCTGCCTGATTGTCTGTTCTGCTTCCCGCAAAAAAGGAAAATCCTTCAGAGCTTCGTGGACTTTGACCTGCCTTGCGCTGGTTCTGGGTTTTGCAGGCCTTTATCTTTACCTTGCTCCTTCGCCTTATGATGTGAATGTTCTTCTTTCACTTTTAAAGAATAACTGGATTTGTTTTGCGGTTTATCTTGGGATTGGACTTATATGTTCTGTTTTCCCAAAATCAGTTTTTCCTGCCATATTCATTCTGTATTTTGCATTTTCCATGGTTGTGGGAATTTCTTCTTACAAAAGATATCCGCGTATCACTAGCGTTCCTGTAAGTGTAAGCAAAACTAAAGTTGTAATCGATAAAATTCACTATAAGCCGGAAAATAAAGACGCTCCTGTTGCAATTACAGTGAACTGTTACTCTGTTAAAAATTATTTTGTTCTGCCTTTGCCTCAGGTGTGGTACAAAATCGAAGGCGTGACCAATTCAATTATGCTCAACAGAATCGAAGAAAAGCCAAAAAGTATTGTTGATGACCTTCTTTTTATGGTTTACGGGCAGCCTGAAATTATTGAACTTGAACTGAAAGACCGCACGTTTGAACCTGTTCTGTATAACCTTAAAATCAAGGCGTCAGCTGATAATGTTCAGGCCGGTCTTGAAGAAATTCTGTAAAACCTTGCATTTTACGCGGAATTTTCATATATTATATAGTATGAAACTCTCAAATAAATATACTTTGGTTAGAATCATTCTCGCTCCCGTATTCCTGATCCTGTTCTTTTTGCCTAACTGGTTTGCAAAGATTCCTGGATTTACAGGTTTTGAATTCCTGCAGAAACTGACAGCCGTTATTATGATTCCTCTCCTGGCATTTGCAGAGTTTACTGACTTTCTTGACGGTTACATGGCCCGTAAGCGCAACGAAGTAAGCGATTTTGGTAAGATTTTTGATCCTTTTGCTGATGTCATTCTTCATGTAACTACTTTTTCCTGCTTTGCAGTAAACGGATATCTTAATTCACTTGTATTTATTCTTATCCTTTACCGTGAATTTTTCATGACTTTCTTCAGAATGGTTGCTGCTAAAAAAGGCGTTGCAATCGGAGCAAGAAGCGGCGGTAAAATCAAAACTGTTATGTATGTCGTAACTGGTTTTCTGATGCTCGCTGTTGAAAGCTGCGTTCGCCTTGAACTTATCGTTTCTGAAAAAATTCTTGCTGGTCTTGATATTGGAATCTTTGTATTTTCAATTATCAGCCTTGCACTTGCTTATATTTCGTTCTTTGATTATCTGAAGAACTTCGGTTCAATCTTAAAACAGGAAATTGACTGATTCCTTCTATTAAGTTAACTAATTTCTGTTAAACAGAGATGTATCCTGAAAGCAAAAATCTGCATTTCAGGGTACATTTTTTTTGCCCTGGAGAATAATTACTGTTTTTTTATGCAAAAAATTCCTCTGTATCAAATTTTTATGTTTTTCTGTTGTGAAATAGTAAATTTGCCGATATAATAGAAATGATAGGTTTTTTAACAGGAGAGTAGCAACATGGAATTAGAAGAACTTGTAGACAACGTTGATTCAATTAAATCTAATGTTAATGATTTTAAAACAAACATAAAAAATAACGTATCTGAAATAAAGCAGGAACTTGAGGTTATTGACGAAAACAGAAAGAAAAGCCGTCTTGTTATCAGATTCCTTCTTGCCATTGGCGCACTTATTGTAATGAGTTTTCTTGGCATGACTTACGAGGCTGTATCTAAGTCTAAGAATGCCGTTCAGGATACTGTTGAACAGGATGCAAAAATTATTGCTGCAACAAGTGCTGATGCTATTTCCAACTGGATTGCTTCTGGGCTTGATTCTCTTGCTATGTATGCAAAGTCAGATGTAGTTTTAAGAGGCGCTTCTTCTGAAGAAATCGGAAGATGGCTTGCTTCTACTGTTGACCGCCGTGAAAAGAAATTCGAATATATTCTTTTTATTGATAAAAACGGAAACAGTTTTTACGATTCTGGAAAACGCGGTAATCACTCTGACCGTGCTTACTACAAAAAAATTGCTTCGGGACAGGCTTCTAATGTAATTGAAAATCCAACTATTGCAAAAGCAACAGGAAAAGTTTCTGTAATGGTTGTTCGTGGTGCTTACTCTTCGGAAGGTGATCTTGTAGGTATGTTTGTTGGTGTTCATTCTGTTGAATACCTTCAGGGTTATATCCGTTCATTCCAGGTTGGTGCTGAAGGTTTTGCTTACCTTCTTGATGGTAATGGTACTGTTATTGCTCATAAAAACCAGAATCTTGAAATGAAAGCAAACTTTGTAAAGGATGAATCTCTTGATCCTGGCCTTAAGGAATTGAGTACAAAAGCAATTACCGGTGAAAATGCTGTTGGTGTTGCTTACGAAAAAACAAAAGCTGAACAGCTTATTGCCGTTGCTCCTGTAGCAGGAACTGCATGGTCTGTATGTCTTGCAATTCCAAAATCTCAGGTTGTTGTTCATTCTAATGCTCTTGGTAAACGTCTTGCTCTCATCAACTTTGGTGTTGGTGTTGTAATTCTTGTAATTCTTGTTATCATGGTTTCTGTTTCATTGAAGCCTCTTACAACTGTTGTTGGTATCATCGAAGGTATTGCAACTGGTAATGCAGATTTAACTCAGAGAATTAATATTCACTCTACAAATGAAATTGGTCAGGTAGTTGTTGGATTCAACCACTTTGTTGCAAAGATTCATGATATCATCAAGAAGATCAAGCGTTCTAAAGATGACCTTCTGGCTGTTGATTCCGACCTCAGTGCAAGTATTGAAGACACTGAAAGTTCTATTACAGAAATCCTTGCTAATATCGAAAGTGTAAAATCAAATATTACAAAGCAGAATTCAAGCGTTCAGGGAACTGCAAGTGCTGTAACTCAGATTGCTTCAAATATTACTTCCCTTGAAAGAATGATCGAAAACCAGTCTTCTGGTGTAACTCAGGCAAGTGCTGCTATTGAAGAAATGATCGGCAACATTAATTCTGTAAACGGTTCTGTAGAAAAAATGGCTACTTCTTTCGAAAAACTTCAGGAAAATGCCAATACTGGTTCTATTAAACAGCAGAATGTTAATGAACGCATTGAACAGATTGAAGTTCAGTCTGAAATGCTTCACGATGCCAACGCCGCAATTGCTGCTATCGCTGAACAGACAAACCTTCTTGCCATGAATGCTGCAATCGAAGCTGCTCATGCTGGTGAAGCAGGTAAGGGATTCTCAGTTGTTGCTGACGAAATCCGTAAACTTTCTGAAACATCACAGGCTCAGTCAAAGACTATTGGTGATCAGCTTACTAAGATTAAAGAATCTATCAGCGAAGTTGTTGTTTCTTCTGCTGAATCAAGCCAGGCATTTGCTGATGTTTCAAGCAACATCGAAGCAACTGACGAACTTGTACGCCAGATCAAAGCTGCTATGGCTGAACAGAACGAAGGTTCTAAACAGGTACTCGAAGCATTGCAGATGATGAGTAATACAACTCAGGAAGTTCGCAGTGCATCTCAGGAAATGTCTAATGGTTCTAAACAGATTCTTGAAGACGTTACAATCCTTAAGGAACATTCAAACGAAATGCAGGTCAGCATGGTTGAAATGGATGCCGGTGCAAAGAAAATCAATGAAACTGGTGTTGCACTCCATGATATTTCATCACAGATGCGCGAGACTATTGCAAGTATCGGAAAAGAAATCGATCAGTTCAAGGTTTAATAACCGCTGCTGATTAATAAAAGGGCCATTCCTTAAAACGGGAATGGCCTTTATTTTTGTCTATTCAAAATCGCGGGTAATGTTTTTGACCCATTTGCCTGATCTGTAGTGAAGGTATACAAAAATCATTTTTTCGTATTCATCAAGGAACATGATTGCATAGACAACCATTGGCGGGAACTTAAACACAAAAGCACTTAAAAATCCCAGTGGAACAGAAACTACCCACATTGCAATTGTGTCCATGATAAAGCCGAACTTTGCATCTCCTCCAGCGCGGAAAACACCGCAGATAAATACTGTATTGATTGCAGCTCCAAGAAGAGAAAATGCATTGATAACGCAGAACCATTTAAGGTATTCCTGTGCTGATGATTTTAAATCTGCAAAGCGGTAAAGAAGAGGTTCACCTATAATCATCAGAATCCCACCAAAGATTCCTGCAAGTACTGTTACTTTAATAAGTCGGGCTGCGTTTCGTTTTGCAAGGTCAAGCTGATTTGAACCAAGCTGCTTTCCGATAAGAATTGCACCACCATAAGCAAGTCCAAAACATGCAACGCTTGCAAGATTCCTTAAAACCTGAACAACTGCATTGGCGGCAACAATGTCTTCGCCCAGGTGACCCATGATTACAGAGTACATTGTAAAACCTGTTCCCCAGACTGCTTCGTTACCAAGTGCAGGAAGTGAAATATGCAGGAAATCTTTGAAAAGAATTTTGTTCTTGCGGAAAAGGCATTCAAGGCGCAGTTTAATTTCCTTAACATGAATGACTGCAGCAACAGAAATAACTACTTCTATGATACGTGCAATTGTGGTTGCAAGTGCTACACCTTTTACTCCCATTTTAGGACATCCAAAAAGCCCAAAGATGAATACGGCGTTCAGGACAATATTGAGAGAAAGTGCTGTTACGGTACAGATTGTTACGATCTTAACTTTTTCGATGCTTTTAAGAACTGCCTGGAAAGTCTGGGAGAAAGCAAGAATAAGATAACTCCATCCTACAATTTTGAGATATTCTGCGCCCACGCTAATCATGTTTAAATCATCTGTAAAAATGCGCATTACATATTCTGGGATGAAAATGGATGCTGCACTGAAGATGAAAGCAACAGCTAGAGAAATTTTAAGTGCAAATCCAAAAATTGTTTCGATGGAATGTGTATCTTTCTTGCCCCAGTACTGAGCGCAGAGAATTACAAGTCCGCTTGAAAGTCCGATGTAGAAAATAAAAAGTATGAACTGGACATAACTTGCAAGGTTTACGGCAGCAATTGCAGTCTGACCGACAAAGTTCAGCATAACAACATCGGCAGAACTTACGGCTGCGCTTAAAAGGTTCTGAAGGCAGATAGGGCCTACGAGGACAAAAAGCTGTCTGAAAAAAGTTTTTTGTTCTTCAGTTTTGATAGGATTAAAAGTCATAATAATGAAAAATTATCTATTAGTTGAAAAAAAATCAATAGGGAAAAAGGAGTTTCAATGAAACGGCCTTTTTTATGCCCATTTCTTCATTCATACATTGCGCAGTCGTGTTCTTCGAGTTGAAATTTATCGTTTTATTCTATAAAATGCATATGATGAGTACTCAAAAAACAATTGACCAGGATACATTGGAAAAACTTTTGTATCTTTCAAGACTTTCGCCAGAAAGCACAAATCTTACAATCCTTAAAAAACAGGTTGATGATATCGTCGGATATTTTGATACACTTTCAAAATTTGATGACAGTCAGAATCCTTATGACGCATATCCTTCTACAGAAAGCGACAAACTCCGCAAGGACGAAATTGTTGCAGGACTTGATATTCCTGATGTAAAGAAAGTTTCAGAAAACTTTATGGACGGATATTTCCAGGTTCCAAAAGTTCTTGGAGAAGGGGCTTAGTCCTTTTTTAATCTATTTAGGATTTGTTTATGAAATATATTACTATCGAAGAAACTCGTGCGGCACTTAAAGCCGGCGAAGTTACAAGTGTTGAACTTGTTAAAGAAATCAAAGAAACATTCGAAGCAGACAAAAATTCTGCAATTCCTCTTAATGCTTTTCTTGAAATTTATGATGACGTAGAAGCAATGGCAGAAGCTGTTGATAAAGAAATTGCAGATGCAAAAGCCAGCGGAAACCTTGATAAGCTCTACGAAGAAAAACCGCTTTTAGGTCTGCCTTTTGCAGTTAAGGATAACATTTCTGTTAAAGGAAAGCGCCTTACTTGTGCAAGTAAAATTCTTGAAGGTTATGTTGCTCCTTATAATGCAACTGTTATTGCTCGTCTTGAAAAAGCAGGCGCAATTCCTGTTGGCCGCTGTAATCAGGATGAATTTGCAATGGGTTCTTCTACAGAATATTCATGCTACGGTGCAACACGCAACCCGATTAACCGTGAATATGTTTCCGGCGGTTCTTCTGGTGGACCTGCCGCTGCTGTAAGTGCAAACCAGGCTTTGTTCGCACTGGGTACAGAAACTGGTGGTTCAGTTCGCCTTCCTGCAAGTTATTGTGGTATTTATGGTCTTAAACCTACTTATGGTGTTTTGAGCCGCTGGGGTGTAGTTGCTTACGGAAGTTCTCTTGATCAGGTTGGTCTTTTTGGTCATACACCTGGTGATATCAGTGAAGCTCTTAATGTTTTGAACGGTGAAGATTTTTACGACGATACAAGTGCAAATCTTCCGGAAGCAGAACAGCTTAAAAAGCTCGAAGCATATTCTGATGCTGATATTGCAAAACTTAAAGTTGCTATTCCAAAGCAGTTCCTTGAAAGCAAAGGTCTTTTGCCAGAAGTTGGAACTGTATTTGAAGATACAAAAAAATGGCTTGAATCAAAGGGCGCAAAAATTGATGTTGTTGATCTTCCTGTTCTGGATGCATCAATTGCAAGTTATTATGTAATTGCCCTTTCTGAAGCTGCATCTAACTTGAGCCGTTTTGACGGAATCCGTTATGGACGCCGTGTTGATACTGGTGACGGTTATGATGAACTTTACATTCACACAAGATCAGAAGGTTTTGGTCCTGAAGTAAAACGCCGTATCATTATCGGAAACTACGTTTTGAGTGAACAGTTCTCTGGTGACACATACAAAAAAGGTATGACTGTTCGTGCAAAGATTCAGGCTGAAATGGCAAAACTTTTTGAAAGCTATGACATCGTAATTTGTCCTACCTGTCCAACTCCTGCATTCAAGCTTGGTCAGAAAGTTGATGATCCGCTTGAAATGTATTTGAGTGACCTGTTTACAACTTTCGTAAACCTTGCACGTATTCCTTCCATCAACATTCCTGCTGGAAATGCCGGAAGCAAATATGACAATATGCCTGTTGGTATTCAGTTTGCAGGTGCTGCATTCAGTGAAGTTAAACTTCTTAAGCTTGCAGCTGCATGGGAAAAAGAACATCCTGGTTGCGGTGTTCCATTAAAATAAAGGAGTCAGAAAATGAAAAGCGATAATGCAAAAAAAGGAGCTGCACGCGCTCCACATAGATCTTTGTTCTATGCTATGGGTTACACAGATGAAGAACTTTCAAAGCCTTTAGTAGGTGTCTGCTGTGCAAAGAATGAAATCATTCCAGGTCATTACGATCTTGATAAAATTGCAGATGCAGTAAAAGCCGGAATCCGTATGGCTGGCGGTACTCCAATTGAATTCCCTGCAATCGGTGTTTGTGACGGTATTGCTATGGGCCATGAAGGAATGAAATATTCCCTTGTTACCCGCGAACTTATTGCTGACTCTGTTGAATGTGTTGCAAAGGCTCATCAGTTTGATGCACTGGTTATGATTCCTAACTGTGACAAAATTGTTCCAGGTATGCTCATGGCTGCTGCTCGTCTTGATCTTCCTACAGTATTCTGTTCTGGTGGACCTATGATGCCTGGTCACCTTCCTGGCAATGATGCAACTAATCCATACTCTGGTAAGAATCTTTCTTTGACTGATATGTTCGAAGCTGTTGGCGGTCTTGCTGTTGGTAAAGTAACAGAAGCTCAGCTTAAAGAAATGGAACTTTCTGCATGTCCTGGCTGTGGTGCATGTTCAGGTATGTTTACTGCTAACTCTATGAACTGTCTTACAGAAACTCTTGGTCTTGGACTTCCTGGTAACGGAACAATTCCTGCTGTAACTGGCCGCCGTCTCATGCTTGCAAAACATGCCGGTATGAAAGTTATGGAAATGTACAACAAGGGAATTACTGCACGCCAGATGATGACTGCTGACCATTTCCGCAATGCTCTTGCAGCTGATATGGCTCTTGGTTGTTCTTCAAATACAATGCTTCACCTTCCTGCAATTGCACATGAAGCTGGTATTGATATTGACCTTCATGAAGTAAACGAAATTTCTAACCGCACACCAAACCTTTGTCACCTTGCTCCTGCAGGCCATACATTCATGTGTGAACTTGATGATGCTGGTGGTGTTCAGGCTGTTCTTGCAGAACTTGCAAAGAAAAATCTTATTAACACAAGTCTTATGACAGTAACTGGAAATACAGTTGCAGAAAATATTAAAGGCGTTGTAAACCGCAATCCTGAAATTCTTCGTCCGATCGAAAATCCATTCAGTGATAACGGTGGTATTGCAATTCTCTTTGGAAACCTTGCTCCAAACGGAACTGTTGTTAAGCGTTCTGCATGTGCTAAGGAACTTATGCATCATACTGGTCCTGCACGCGTTTTCAATGATGAATCTGAAGCAATGGACGCCGTTCAGAAATCACAGATTAAAGCCGGTGATGTTGTTGTAATCCGTTACGAAGGTCCAAAAGGCGGTCCTGGTATGCGCGAAATGCTTGCAGTTACTGCAGCTCTTGCAGGTCAGGGTCTTGATAAAGAAGTTGCTCTTATTACTGATGGACGCTTCTCTGGTGCTACACGCGGTGCTTCTCTTGGACACTGTTCTCCGGAAGCTGCTGTTGGCGGACCTATTGCTCTTGTTGAAGAAGGCGATATGATTGAACTGGATATCAACAATTACAAGATTACTCTTCAGGTAAGTGATGAAGAACTGGCTGCAAGAAAAGCAAAATGGGTTTGCCCTGAACCAAAAGTTAAGACTGGTTACCTTGCTCGCTATGCAAAGCTTGTTTCTTCTGCAGACAAAGGCGCTATCTTACAGTAAATATTAATAAGGAAATATATTATGGCTAAAATGACAGGATCACAGATTGTTCTTGAATGTCTTCTTGAACAGGGCGTTGATACCGTTTTCGGTTATCCGGGCGGTGCTATTCTTAACATTTATGATGAACTTTACAAATATCAGGATAAGCTGACACATATTCTTACTGCCCATGAACAGGGTGCAAGTCATGCTGCTGATGGTTATGCCCGTTCTACCGGTAAGGTTGGTGTATGTATGGCAACTTCTGGTCCAGGTGCAACTAACCTTGTTACTGGTATTGCAACTGCTTACATGGATTCTATTCCTATGGTTGCCATTACTTGTAACGTAACTCATGCTCAGCTTGGTAAAGACAGCTTCCAGGAAATTGATATTACTGGTGTTACAATGCCTATTACAAAGCACAATTACATCGTTCACTCGGTAGAAGACCTGGCTGATGTTATGCGTTCTGCATTCCTTATTGCTTCAAGCGGTCGTCCGGGTCCTGTTCTTATTGATATTCCTAAAGATGTAACTGCTGCAAGCTGTGAATTTTCTCCATTGTCAAAAGCTGAACTTGCTGAATACGGCAAAAAGGCAAAGAGCCAGAATGTTCGCCGTATGATGACTGTAAGCGAAGTTGATGACGCAGAAATTGAAGCTGTTGCTAAAATGATTAATGAATGCAAAAAGCCTTTCATCTATGCTGGTGGCGGTGTTCTTATTGCAGATGCATGTGAAGAACTTAAGGCTCTTGCAGAAAAAGCTAACATTCCTGTTTCGATGTCATTGATGGGTAAATCAGCATTCCCTAACAAGCATGAACTTGCTATGGGTATGATCGGAATGCACGGAACTTATGTTGCAAATATGGCTTGTGATCAGAGTGACCTTTTGCTTGCAATCGGTACACGCTTTTCTGACCGCGTAATCGGTGATCCAAACAAATTTGCTGCCGGTTCGAAAGTAATTCAGATTGATATTGACCCTGCAGAAGTTAACAAGAACATTAAAGTAGAAAATGCACTTATCGGTGATGTTAAAAAAGTTCTTGCAAAACTTGCTAAGCTTGTAGAAAAGAAAGAAAATAAAGAATGGCTTTCTCAGGTTGCTCAGTGGAAAAAAATTGAACCACCTTCTTACAAACTCCGCCGTGATGTTTGTCCAAAATTCATTTTTGAATACGTTAATTCAAAAGTTAAGGACGACGCAATCATTACTACAGAAGTTGGACAGCACCAGATGTGGTCTGCTCAGTTCTATGATTTTACAAAGCCTAGAACTTATTTGACTTCCGGCGGTCTTGGAACTATGGGTTACGGAACTGGTGCTGCTATCGGTGCCAAGATTGCTAATCCTGATAGACAGGTCGTTCACTTTGCGGGAGACGGTTCTTTCCGCATGAACTGTAACGAACTTGCAACAATTGCACATTACAATCTTCCTATCATTATCGTAGTTCTTAATAACCATGCACTTGGTAATGTTCGCATGTGGCAGACATTGTTCTACCAGAAGCGTTACAGTCAGACAACTCTTGATTTTGGTCCTGATTTTGTAAAGCTTGCTGCTGCTTACGACATTAAGGGTTATAAAGCAACTAATGAAGATGAATTCAAGAAAGCTTTTGATGAAGCTCTTGCAAGCGGAAAGCCTGCTGTAATTGATGCTGAGGTTTACCTTGACGAAATGGTTCTTCCTATGATTCCACCTGGAAAACCAATTGAAAATTTGTTGCTAGAAATCGAAAACTGATGTAAAATTCTCCTATAGGGTTTTTCTCTATGGGAGATTTTTTTTGTCAGGGTTACGGATAGGCCTTCTTATCAATACGATGTACTCGGATTACTGTGCATCTTTGATGGGGAGTATAGAAGACTTTTGTAAAGAAACAGGAAATAAACTGATTGTTTTTCCTGTGGTTCACCAGGAAAATGCATCACGGTATGATTTCCAGTATGATGCAAATCTTGGTTTTATTAATTCTCAGAACATTGACGTTCTTTTACTTGCTTCCGGAACACTGATAAATTTTATTTCTGTAAAACAATATGTTGAACAGATTTCTTCCCTGAACCCCGTCCCCCTTGTTTCAATAGGGATTGAACTTCCTGAAATCCCTTCTGTTGTAACTCATACTGCTGATGCTCTTGAAGAATCTATCGAACACCTTATTACCGTTCATAACAGAAAGCGTTTTATGCTTTTTCATGCTGATAACCGAAATGAAGAAAGTGTCAGGCGAGAAGCTGTCTTTAGGAAAGTTCTAAAAAAACATAATATAAAATTTGACGAAGAAAAATCATTCAATGGTAATTACGACCATGCGTATGCGTATACAGTTTTAAAAAACTACATCAAGAAAAAGGAACAGCTTGATTTTGATGGAATTTTCTGCTGTAACGATAATATGGCTTTGGGTTGTATTGCAGCTCTTGTTGAAAAAGGATTTTCTGTTCCGGATGATGTAAGCATTGTAGGTTTTGACAATACTGGGTTTGCCAGTTCTTCGGAAATTAATCTTACTACTATTGATCAGCAAATCGGCAAGCAGGCAAGAACTGCGGCAGAAATCGCCGTTAAAATTTTTGCAAAACAGGATGTTCCTCTTTTAACAAAAATTGACGGAACCATTGTTTACAGACATTCATGCGGGTGCTGTCAGCGTGGTTCAAAAAATAAAAGTGAACCAAGAAATCAGAATCTTATAAAAGACATTCAGGATCGAAGCGGATATCAGTTCTATCTTATGCATTACTTTTTTCAGGAAGCCCAAGAACCTGTTCCTCTTGAAAAACTGGACAGCCGCCTTGAATATTCCTTTAATCTTTTTGACATAAAACAGGCTCAGATTGTTCTATATAATAAGCCGGTTTATTATGGTCAGGGAAAGCAGTTTTCCATTCCTGAAAAGGCAAGTTACTTTTTGTCATTCACTCCGAAATCTGGCGTAAAAAAATTCAATCTCAGTTTTAATCCTAATGATTATATGCTGCCGATTGAAGGTGAAAAAATCCTTGGAACTACACAGATGATTTTTCCGCTGCCAAGTGAATACAATCTTTACGGTTATATGATTTTTACTTTTGGCCGTTACGATAAGATTTTTTATCAGACGATTCATGAAATGCTGGCAAAAGAAATTATTGCGGCAATAAAAATTTCCAAGACAGAAGAAGAAAGCCGTAACCTTAAGAACAAGAACTTAACGCTTTCTGAATATTCTCAGCGTCTTCAGAAACTCAGCCGCACTGATGAAATGACCGGCATTTATAACCGCCGCGGTTTTTACGAAGCTGCTCAGGAACTTATTGACGATTCTGTTGCTCACGGCAAAAAAGGTCTTGTAATTTATGGCGACATGGACGGACTTAAACGAATCAATGATACTTTTGGTCATGATGCAGGAGATAGAGCAATCAGACAGGAAGCTCAGATTCTTACAGAAGTTTTTTCTATTGGTGATGTTGTAGGTCGTCTTGGTGGTGATGAATTTGCTATTGTTACTGCAGGTCTTACTAAAAAAGATTTTGAAAGCATCAAGAAAAATATCCGTAAAAAGTGTGATGAATTTAACGAAGCTGCAACTGAGTCATTCATTCTTTCTATGAGTGTTGGTGAAGCAGAATTCGGAAAGAAAAATTCTAATCTTAAGACCCTTCTTGAAAAAGCAGATAAAATTCTGTACAAAGAAAAACAGGCCAAGCACAAAAAAAACGAAAAAAAGGTTAAGCTCCTTAAAAAATCAAAGTTGAAGTAATGCTCTTTTTTTACTATAATATTGGGCATGAAACACGGAACAATCACTACAGATAATCATGCAGCTTTGTGGCACGGACGCTTTAAGGAAGGTCCTGATGCAGCTGCCGTAGAATTTGAAACTTCAATTTATGTTGATGAACGCATGGCTTTTGATGACATTAAAGGCAGCAAGGCTCATGCTAAAATGCTTGGTGAAACCGGCATTATTTCTAAAGCCGAAAGTTCAGCTATTATCAAAGGCCTTGACGGCATTAAAGCTGACCTTGAATCCGGCAAACTTAAAATCGATTACAGTGCAGAAGATATTCATTCATTTATCGAAGCTACTTTGACTGACAGAATCGGCGAACCTGGAAAAAAACTTCATACTGGACGCAGCCGTAATGACCAGATTGCTCTGGATGAACGCATTTACCTTAAGCGTGCAATTCCTGATCTGCAGAACGCTCTTCTTAAACTTATTGATACACTTAAAACAATTGCTTCTAAAAATACAAAGACTTTGATGCCGGGATTTACTCATACTCAGCATGCTCAGCCTGTAACTCTTGCTCATCACCTTTGTGCCTGGGCATGGAGTCTTGTCCGTGACTATGAACGCCTTAGCGACGCCCTTAAGAGAATTGATTACAGCCCGCTTGGTGCAGGTGCTCTTGCTGGAAGCGGACTTCCTCTTAACCGCGAAATGGTTGCCGCTGAACTTGGATTTAAAGGTGTAACACAGAATTCTTTGGACAGTGTCAGCGACCGCGATTTTTGTATTGAGTTTACAAGCGTTTTCAGTATGCTTCAGATGCATCTTAGCCGTATGAGCGAAGAAATCGTTATGTGGTCTACAACTGAATTTGCATTTATTGATCTCAGCGAAAAATGGTCAACAGGAAGTTCAATCATGCCGCAGAAGAAAAATCCTGATTTTGCAGAATTGATTCGCGGCCGAACAGGAAAAGTTTACGGAAACCTTATTGCTCTTTTGACAATGATGAAAGGTCTGCCGCTTTCTTATGACCGTGATATGCAGGAAGACAAAGAGCCTTTATTTGCTGCATATGATACAGTTCTTTCCTGTGTGAATGTATTCAACTACATGATTGAAAGTGCAAAGTGGAATACAGAAAATATGGCAAATGCCTGCGAAGGCGGATTCCTTAATGCGACTGATGTTGCGGATTATCTTGTTCGTAAGGGTGTGCCTTTCAGAACTGCTCATGGTATTTCTGCAAAAGCTGTCCGCATGGCAATTGATGCCGGATGCAAACTTGAAGAACTTTGTGTTGAAGAATTCAAGATGTGTTCTCCATTGATCGAAGAAGATATTTATGGATTTATCACACCTCGCGCATGTGTAGAAGTTCGTAAGATAACTGGCGGACCTGCTGAATCAATGGTTAAAAAGCAGATTGCCGGTCTTGAAAAATTTGTAAAAAGCTGTGCTCCTAAAAAGAGTGCAGGTAAAAAATAATTATTGGAGTCTTAAATGAAAAAGATTTTGACAGCAGTTGCAGCAGGACTTTTGATTGCTGCTTCACTTTGTGGTTGTGGCAAAAAAGATGCAGCTGATAATTCAGTTGAAGATCTTAAAGCTCGTGGTGTTTTTGTTCTTGGATTGGATGATTCATTTCCACCACTTGGATTCAGATCTGAAACACAGGAAATCGTTGGATACGATATTGATCTTGCTAAAGAAGTTGCAAAACGTCTTGGTGTAGAATTCAAAGCTCAGCCTATCAGCTGGGAAGCTAAAGAACAGGAACTGGCTACAGGTAACATTGACTGTATCTGGAACGGTCTTACAATTACAGAAGAACGCCTTGCTGCATTGAGTTTTACAGAACCATATCTCAGCAACAAACAGGTTCTTGTTGTAAGAAATGATTCTAATTACAAAACACTTGCTGATCTTGCAGGTAAAAAAATTGCTCTTCAGGCTGGATCAAGTGCAGAAGATGCAGTTAACGCAAACGAAGCATTCAAATCTTCACTTGCAGAAATTGTTCCTCTTCAGGAAAACCTTACAGCTCTTCAGGATCTTAAAGTAAAAGGTGTTGACGGTGTTGTAATGGACAGCGTTGTAGCTGAATACAGCATTAAAGTTTCTAATCTTCCTTTCCATGTAATGGAAGAATCACTTGCTGCAGAAAACTACGGTATTGCATTCCGCAAGAACGATGTAAAACTTACTGCAGAAGTTCAGAAGATTCTTAAAGAAATGGTTGCTGACGGAACAGTTGCTGAAATTTCAACAAAATGGTTCGGTTCAGATATTTCTGTAATCAAAGCTAACTAATTCAATTTTATAAGGAATTGCAAATGACAGGTGAAAAACTTTTATTGATGTTGAAGAATATGGCTGAAGGAACAGTCGTTTCTATTGAAGTATTCTTTTTGACATTGTTGTTTGCAATTCCTCTTGCTATTTTTTTGTGTGCAGGACGAAGATCAAAGATTAATTTTGTGCGCTGGATTTTTACAGGTTTTATTCTGATTATCCGCGGAACACCTTTGATGCTTCAGCTTATCTGTGTTTATTTTATTCCTGGTCAGATTTTTGGTGCGAGCCTTGACAGATTTGTTGCGGCAGTTGTTGCTCTTGCAATTAACTATGCCTGTTATTTTGCAGAAATCTATCGCGGCGGAATCGAAGCAATTCCAGTGGGCCAGTACGAAGCCTCTAAAGTTCTGGGGCTTTCAAAAATTCAGACTTTCTTCCATATCGTAATGCCGCAGGTTATTAAAAGAATTATGCCTGCTATGGGTAATGAAGTTATTACTCTTGTCAAAGATACAGCGCTGGTTCAGGTTATCGGTGTTGTTGAACTTTTGCACGTTTCAAAAACTACTTCAAGCAGAATGTTTTCTACGGTACCGCTTTTTGTTGCAGGTATTTTTTACTTTGTGATGAACGGTGTCGTTTCGTTTATATTTTCACGAATCGAAAAGAAATTAGATTATTATAAATAAAAATGTCTCGTATCTGTCCGGAATAACTTGAGTTGCATGACTGAATGTTTTGACGGATAAAAGAGCATTGTTGTGGAGATTAAAATGGTTACTAAAGTTTTATCTGTCGGTGGTTCTATTGTTGTACCTGATAAACCAGATACAGAATTTTTGAATGCATTTATCAGTATGACAAAACAGTGGCTTGGCGCTGATAAAAACCGTCGTCTTATTCTTGTTGTTGGTGGTGGTGCTCCAGCCCGCGTTTACCAGAATGCATATCGCGAAACTTCTGGAGAGGCTTTTGATACAAATCAGGCTGACTGGATTGGTGTTATGGCAACTCGTCTTAATGCTCAGCTTTTGAAAGCTTCTTACGGCGACCTTTGTAAAAATCCTGTTGTTTATAATCCTACAGAAGATGCTGCCTTTGACGGTCAGATTCTTGTTGCTGCAGGATGGAAACCTGGATTTTCTACAGATACTGATGCAGTTTACCTTGCAGAAAAATACAATGCAGATACAGTTGTAAATCTTTCGAATATCGAAAAAGTTTATACTGACGATCCTCGCAAAAATCCAGACGCAACTCCAATTGACAGCATTACATGGACTGATTTCCGTAAGATGGTTGGTGATGAATGGGTTCCTGGAAAGAACTGTCCGTTTGATCCGATTGCTTCTAAAAAAGCACAGGAAATGGATCTGACTGTTATCTGCGCAGGCGGGAAGAATATCGAAAACATTAAAGGTATTCTTGACGGTAAAGATTACATTGGTACAACAATTGCCGGAAAATAAAGATACCCTTCCTGGTTGTGAATACAAAATCCTGCAGAATTGTGCAGGATTTAAATATGGAATCGATGCGGTTCTGCTTGCCGATTTTGCAAAGGTGAGTAAGGACCGCACAATCTGTGACCTTTGTACCGGTACTGGAGTGATTCCTTTACTGCTTGCAGCAAAAAACAAAACGGCAAAAATCACTGGCGTTGAAATTCAAAAAGACGTATGTGATATTGCCAGGAAAAATATTCTCCTTAATAATCTTAGTGACCGCCTTGAAATGATAGAAGGCGATGTCAAATCTCTTTTTGATAAAATCCCGAAAAATACTTTTGATACTGTTACTGTTAATCCGCCATATATGAAGGCGAGCACAGCTGTTGTAAATGCACAGGACAGCCTTTCAATTGCAAGACATGAAATTCTTTGTACTTTGGAAGATGTGGTTAAATGTGCTGCAGGACTTTTGCACAGTAACGGTAATTTTTTCATGATTCATAAACCGCAAAGGCTTTCTGAAATTGTAACTGCTCTTAAAGAAAATAAACTTGAACCAAAGCGGATACAGTTTGTGCATCCGTCTGCTGGGAAAAAGGCGACAATGGTTTTGATAGAAGCCCAGAAGTGTGCCGCTGGCGGCCTTGAAGTTTGTGAACCGTTATTCGTTTATGAGACTGACAGCGGGTCTGGAAAAAATGAATATTCTGCTCAGGTTAAAAAAATCTACTGCCTGATATACAAAACTATTTGTCAGTAATCCAGTTTTTGAACTGAGAAAGGGGCATTGGTTTTGCGTAAACATATCCCTGAATGAAATCACATCCAAGATCCTTAAGGTGATTAAGTTCCGTTTCGTTTTCGATGCCTTCTGCGACGGTTTTCATTTTGAGGTCGCTTGAAAGTTCCAGAATGTTGCGGACAATAATATCTTTGCGTTCACCGTCTGTTACTTCGAGGAAGAAGGCTTTGTCCAGCTTAAGTTCATCCATTTCAAGGTTTTGCAGGGCGTTAAGTGAAGAATAACCTGACCCAAAGTCGTCCATTGAGCAAACAAAGCCAAGTTTGCGCAAAGTCTGAATTGTAGAAGAGAATCGGTTCATGTCTTTAACGGCGATATCTTCTGTAAATTCCAGCGTAATTTCGTCGTATCCGATTCCATATTTTTTTCTGGTGTCTTCGTAAAATTCGATAAAGCCGTTACGGAACATTGTGGCACGGGAAATATTTATGGAAATATTGAATTTTTTATCCGGCGTGCGAAGATCTCTGATGGTTTTGCAGACGCATTCAAAAATATGATGATCCATGTCTACAATCTGACCGGTGTGTTCAAAAACAGGAATGAACTGGTCTGGGTAAGCAAAAATTGTTCCATCGGCGTTTGTCCAGCGGGCAAGAGCTTCGGCGCGAATGACTGGAGTTTCATGCTGGAATAAAGTTTTCTGCGGCTGGAAGTAAGGAAACAGTTCGTTGTTTGCCATTGCTTTTTTCATTCGCATTTCGATATCCATATTGAACTGGCGTTTAACGCTCATGTTTTCGTCGTAAGTGCTTAAGTTGCTGTGAGGAAGGTTTTCGACAGCGTTTTCTGCCATGGATGCGTAGTTGAACATTTCGTTAAGGGATAACGGATCATTTTGTTCAGTGATGTAAATTCCGCAGCAAAGGTTAAGTTCATAATCAGGAGAGATGTTTTCTCTTGTAAATTTGTTGATTTCTTTAAGCAGAGAGCGGAATTTAAATTCAATGTCAGAATCACTTGTACAGACAAAAAGTGCACTCATGATATCACCGTTTACGCGGCAGACACATTCATCTTTCTGAAGGTCTTTTGCAAGAATGCGTGCAATCTGTTTTAATGTCAGGTCACCTTTTTCAAAACCAAAGACTTCATTGAAAAAGCGGAATTCCTTGATGTTGATTGTCCACAAAGAAAAGCGTTTGGCTGGATTTTTTTTGAGGATATTTCCTGCCTTGATTTTAAAACCTTCAAAATTGAAAAGTCCTGTGAGTTTATCCTGATAGATATTTTTTTCGATTGTACGCTTAGTGTTGATTGTATCTGCAAGAGTTGCTACGGCATCAGAAATTGAACTGAGCGCCAGAAGTTCACTCTTGTGTTTTTTGACATTATGGTAAACTGCAAATCCGATAAGGGAGTCATTGTTGAAAATCGGTAAGATGATGAGATTTTTAATTCCCCATGGAGCAAGGTAATCATAGATGTCAGGAGCGTTTTCTTTTAACAGTTCTGCATCAGGCAGGTAGCAGAATGATTCACGCTGCATTGTTACATCTACCTGTCTTATCAGCGTTTTTGGAAAGTCAGCCAAAGTAGGAATTGCTTTTTCGTTGTCATGAGGAATTCCTGTTGTATAAACTTTTGGCTGTCCGTAAAGCATGACAAGGTAAGCACTTGAAGCTCCGATAAAGGAAGCAGTCCAGTTCAATATATCGGTGAATTTCTGGTCGTAGGGAACTGTCTTTGATGCAAGGAAAGTAATACTGTGCATGATAAGGTCGCGGGAAGCAACTGAGTTTTGTATTCGTTCCCAGATTTCTGACTGGTCAGTAATGCGTCGTGAAACCATTCTGACAAGTGTTTTTCCATTTTCCTGAACAAAACGGCTGTGAACCAGAATATCCATTGTTTTTTTAGGATCCTGTTCTATCCAGATATTGGTTTTTGCAGATTTTAGAATTCCGCACTGTGGACATGGCTCATCAAGACCAAAGAACAGTTTATAGCACTTTTGACCTGAGGGATCTCCAAAGCGTTTTTTGAGGGCATCCATGTCACCCATCTGCATGCGGATGATTGAAAGGTCTTTAGGATTAAGGACTGCAAGACAGTCGTTAGGGTCGCTAAGACAAATTTCTTCCGGAGTTGGGACATAATGATGCTTTAATAAATATTCAAAAACTTCAGCTCTGGTAATCTCTCTACTCATATATATATTTTACACTGACTGAAGATATTTAGCAAACAATAAAGTAAAAAAGAATTTACTTAAATTTTACGGAAAAATACCTGAAAAAAATGAAAATTTTTATTCAATCCACAGTAATTCTTCTTTGTCTGCTGCTCTTGTTACAGTTGTTTTGTCATCACTTTTTACAATGACAGAATCAGTTTTTGAATTTTTTGTCAGCTGCGTAAGATTCTGTTTTGCAGGTTTGAAGTTCGGGTCCAGTGAGACTGCTTTTTTGAGAAGCTGAATTGATTTGTCTCTGTCGCCAAGAAGATAGTACATTTTAGCAGCGATGTTCAGGGTAGCGGCAGATTTTGTTTCTTCACTTGAAGCAAGAACTGCAAAAAAGGCAGCCTGAATATTTGAACTGTCTATGCTCAGCTGTGTAACGAGTTTGTCGCTTATAGCAATTTCTGTCTGTTTAATGTCGGCTGCCATTGGCGGGTAACTGTTTCTGACCTGAGAAAGAACAATAAATTCTTCTGGTTCTGTGTCTTTAAGTTCCTGTGAGGCACGAAGCCATGCATGTTCAAAACCTTTTGTCATGGCTGTTGTTTCAATTGGAATCCAGAGTTCGCCGTTATATTCGATTGTTTTGTAGGTAGCCGATAATTCCTGCCAGAACTTGTTGTTTTTAAGTCCTGTGTTGAAGGCTGCAAAAATATGACCTGGAACTGTTATAAGGGCAGTAGGAATTCCTGAGGCTTCACATACAGAACAGAAAAGTGTAGTCATGTCGTCGCAGTCGCCTCCTTTAAAAATCAGGGTTTCAGCCGGGAATTTTACGGTATCAACTGCATATTTATTTTCGATGATAGAAGAAAAAGGAACCTGCGGATCTGATACATAATTCAATGGTAAAGTTCCAAGTGAATCTGTAAGTTCCATTGCATGATAAATATTTCGTGAAAGAAATTTTTTATCCGGTGATTTTTGTATTGTGTCGTAAACGAATTTTGAAACAGTTGGATCGTTAGGCATGATAAAGCAGGAAAGCATGGCAGTATCATTCCAGCTGATTGTTGATTTTTTGTAAAGAGTTACAGGGCGCGCAAACGAAATGCTTTGCGGTGTGTTGTTCTGTTCCCATAAAATTGTGTACTGCATCTGGATGATTGTGTCTTCGTTCTGGTTAAAGACGCTGTCGTTGAGATAGACATTTAAATTAATTGTGCATGATTCCTGAGGTTTAAGTACTGCAATGCTTTTTGAATCTGAAGGGAAGTCCATGATTTTTTTTGCAAAGCACTGAACTCTGACATTTTTGATTTTTTCTTTTGAAGTATTTTTAAGTGTGATTGTGCCGCATGGTTTGGAGCCGTAAACATTTTGCAGTGCCGGAAATAATACTGATAAAGCAGTTTCTTCGATGCTGATGGCAGGAATTGATGCTGTCTGTTTATTTGCCGGGTCGAATGTAGAAATTAAAGTGTTGTATTGATTTTGAAGTTCAATATCCGAAGGATTTTGTTTTATAAGACGTTCAAGAGATTCGATGTTCTGGTTAAAAAGATTTTTTGCTGTGTAATAACCTGTTTCTTCCTTAACAGAAAGAATGTCATTGTATTTAGCTGTAATTTCTTTTTTGCGGGCATTGAATTCTTCCCTGAGAACTTTATCCTTAATTTTTGAGTCAGCTGGAGAAACTTCCAGATATTTGTTGTAGAACTGCAGTGCAAGTTCAATGTTACCTGCGTTATAATAAAGATCTGCAATTTTATGGTATGCATCACTGTTTTCATATTTGTTTGAAGAAAGTGATTTTGTAAGGTTTGTTATCTGTGATAAGTGGTCAGATAAAATAACTGGTGTATCTGAACAGCGGATTATTTTTCCGGTAGTAGCACGGCTTACTCCGCCTGTTTTGAAATAATAAATTCCGTTTCTGTAATTAACGAAGTCTGTTTTTGGTTTATCAAACAGGGGGTCAGAACAGTTCATGACCCAGTTAAGGTCAGAAAGGTTTTTGTCTTGATCTATTTTAAAGCAGTAGAAATCATTTTTTAATCTGCAGATAAGTTTTGAGTCATCGGTAAATTCAAGTGGAATAATCTGTTCCCAGTTTAAATTAGATGGCTGATAAGGCAAAAAAATTACATTTGTGACCTTGTTATCTGTATCAAGTATATCAAGAAAATTTTTTCGTACACGGTAGATAGTTCGCTTTGTGATTAATAATTCAGGTCTTTTTTCAAATTCAGAGAAGTTTAAATATTTAGGAGGCTGTAAATTTGTTCCGGCTATAGAATATACAGGTTTGCGACTTGTCGGACGTTTGTAGACTATTTCTTCGTCATCTACAGATAAATCGCCTTCTGTTGCAGGCTCAAAGAAAAAGTTTTCTGATTTTATAAAATCATCATCTGAATAAGAATAAAATTTTTTGGAAATTGTTGAATGAATTAAGAGCTTGTTTCCCTGAGGACAGAATATATCATGGTAACCTGCTAAAGTTCCTTTAGGAAAAGGTTCATTAAAAATATCTTTGATACGGATTCCGTTTTTGTCATAAATTGTAACAGTGGAACGATCTCCATGATAGAGAGAAAGGAACATGGAACCATCATTTTTTACTGCGGCATCCCAGATTCTTCCTGATGCAGGTTCAATGTAATCGATGATTTGAGGTGGTGGCGGAAGTTTGGTTTTTGATTCATTCCATACGTTTTCAAAATAATTGACGGTTGCAAAAAAGGATTCGCAATACAGATCAAAAGTGCTGTCGGTAAGGGAGGCTATTCCGATAAGATAACTATGCTGTCTGTCAGCAGCTGGTTTACAGGTTATTGAATAGTTACTGATGCTGTAACATGGAAATTTGTCTGGTTTTGATACATAAATGAATTCAAATCCTTTTTCTTTTGCTTTGTCCTGTAAAGTGATAAAAAAGGTTTTATTGTGAAGATTTGCTTTATATTTGTCTTCTTCCTGAGATGTTATGACGGGAAGTTTTTTTTGTTTTTTTGTCAGAGGGTCATTGTTATAGGCTTTGATTTCTTCGATTTCTTTAAGTTTAGCTTCGTAAGATTCGATTTCTTTGAATACAGAAGTTTCGATATAAATTTCTTTTGAGAAAGCAGCAGAAACTGCAGACAGCAGAATAAAAGAAAAGAGAATAATTCGTTTCATAAAAACTCCGACAGCATAATTTTTCTTCTATATATTATGTTAGTACATTTCATTGATTTTGTCATAGAAAAATCTGTCGTGAATATATGCACTCACGGACGGGAATGAGAGAGATACTAAAAATACAGGAAGGAAGAAAACTCGGAAAGTTCGGCATTAGTCGAATGATACTGACCGCCGTTTTTTTTTATGTTAAGAATTACGTTCTGTCCGTGCCGTGAGGGGATTTTTTATGTCGTTGATTTTTTTATGACAAATAACTAAAATTACATATGTGAACAGTGATTCCCGTCGGGTACATTGATTCGCGTTGAACAATATATTTCTACATATTTAGACTTGATCTTAAAGGACAGGTACTATGACAACTCTCGATTTTTATGCCAGAAAACAGTCTGGGCAGAAAATTTCTATGGTTACTTGCTATGACTATAGCTTTGCTAACCTTGTTAATCAAACTTCAGTTGATACAATTTTGATTGGTGACTCGTGTGCAATGGTAATGCACGGGTATGACACAACAATTCCTGCAACAATGGAAATGATGGAACTTCATACAATGGCAGTCCGTAAAGGTGCGCCTGATAAGTTTATCGTTGCAGATATGCCGTTCCTGGCTACTCGTAAAGGAATTGAATATGCAACAGAATGTGCCGGACGCCTTCTTAAGGCTGGTGCAAACTGTGTAAAGATTGAACGAATTTCTACACAGCCTGAAATTATCAGACATCTTGTAGATTCGGGAATTCCAGTAATGGCTCATCTTGGACTTACTCCACAGTTCTACAACACTCTTGGCGGCCATAAACGTCAGGGCAAAACAGACGATGCTGCTGCAGAAATTAAAAAGGAAGCAATGCTTGCCCAGGAATGCGGATGTTTTAGTGTTCTTATGGAATGCATTCCAGCTGAACTTGCAGAAGATATTACAAAGTCTCTTGATGTTGTAACAATCGGTATTGGTTGTGGTGACGGAACAGACGGTCAGGTACTTGTTCTTCAGGATATTCTTGGTATGAGCGATCACACTCCAAAGTTTGCAAAAAAATATCTTGATGGTGCTGCCCTTATTAAAGAAGCATTTGAACAGTATCACAAAGATGTAATCTCAAAATAAATTTCAGGGGAAAGAAAAATGAAAATTGTAAATACACCACAGGAATGGAAAGAAATCCGCGCAACTTTAGAAGGAAAGAAAATTGGTCTTGTTCCTACAATGGGTGGACTTCATGACGGCCATCTTTCACTTATCAAAAAGTGTGTTGCAGAAAATGAAATCAGCGTTGTAAGCGTATTCCTTAATCCGACACAGTTCAATGACAAGAATGACCTTTTAACATATCCGGCAGATAAAGATGAAGATATCGCATTCCTTGAAAAAGCCGGTGTTGATTATGTATTTATGCCAGATTACGAAGGAATGTATCCTGACGATTATACATACAAAATTGAAGAAACAGATTTTTCTAAAATGCTTTGTGGTGCAACCCGTCCCGGACATTTTGACGGCGTTCTTACAGTTGTAATGAAGCTGTTCAATATCATTCGTCCAAACTTTGCTTATTTTGGCGAAAAAGATTATCAGCAGTATCAGCTTTTAAAAGGAATGGTTGAAGCATTCTTTATGAATATCACTTTGATTCCTTGTCCGATTATCCGTGAAGAATCAGGACTTGCGTTGAGCAGCCGTAACAGAAAACTTTCTGCACAGGGACTGGCTGTAGCACCACGCCTTCATGAAATTCTTGTTAAGGATAGCAGCCTTGCTGACAAAAAATCTGAACTTGAAAAAGCAGGCTTTACAGTTGATTATCTTACAGCCCGCAAAGGCCGTCTTTATGCGGCTGCCTTTCTGGAAGGCGTGCGTCTGATTGATAATGTTGATTATAGAGGTGCAGACAGTGAGTAACATTTTGATTTATGCGACTGCATCGATTTCATGTTTTAAATCATGTTCATTGATCAGTGCACTTACAAAAAAAGGTCACAGTGTAAAAGTTATTGCAAGCCGTGATGCCCTGAACTTTGTAGGTAAAGCAAGTTTTGAAGGTCTCTCAAAAAATCCGTTGCTGACTGATGTATTTGATTATCCTGAAAGTGAAGGCGCAATCAGTCACATTACTTTAAGTCAGAACTGGACCGATGTAATTGTCGTTTATCCTGCAAGTGCTGATACAATTAATAAGATGGCTGCAGGTATTGCTGATAATCTTTTTGGTCAGGTTTTTCTTGCAAATAATTTTGTAAAACCGGTTCTTGTTGCTCCTGCAATGAACAGCAATATGTTCATGCATCCGGCAACTCAGGAGTCTCTTAAAAAGCTTGAAAGCTGGGGCTGTGTAATTCTTCCTTGTGGAGAAGGCCATCTTGCCTGCGGAACAGAAGGTAAAGGAAGACTTCTTGAACCTGAAGATGCTTTGACTTATGTGGAGAAATATCTTTAATGAAGGTTTTGATTACTGGCGGTGGATGTGAAGAAGCTGTTGATACAGTAAGAAGCCTGTGCAATTTTAGTACAGGGAAAACTTCTACACAGCTTGCTGAAATTTTTGCAGCTCAGGGATGTCAGGTAACAGCCCTTATGGGAAAGCGAGCCGTTAAACCAGAGGAAACAGATTCTGTCTGTGTCAGAGAATACGTTTCTTTTTCTGATCTGCACAGCGCATTAAAAGAAGAACTTGCCGGCGGAAATTATGATGCTGTAATTCATGCGGCGGCTGTTGCTGATTACAGTCCTGATGTTATCGAAGCGGACGGAAAAGAATATAAGGCTGGTCAGGTTCCAAAGATTACAGGCGTTGAAAACCTTGTAATTCATCTTAAGAAAAATCCAAAGCTTGTTGACAGCCTGAAAATCTGGGGCGGTAAAAACCTTAAGGTTGTTGCATTTAAACTTACAAGTCAGGCAACGCAATCTCAGCGCCTTGAAGCAGTAAATAAAGTCAGAAAATCCAGTGACGCAGATTATGTCGTAAGTAATGATTTGAGCGAAATTAAAGGCAGTGCTCATCCGTGCAGAATTTATGACAGCGCAGAAAATTATCATGACGTGCAGAATGTAGCGGAACTTGGAGCTTATCTTCTGGAGGTTTTGAAATGATTTTAACTATTGATGTTGGAAATACAACAATTGCCGGCGGGCTTTTCAGTAACGAAAAACTTTTGTTCCAGTTCCGAAAATCGACGAATGCAACAGTTACTTCAGATGAACTTGGAATCTTTTTGCGTGATGTTATTGTCTGCAATGGATTCGATTATAAAGAAATTACAGAGATTGCCTGCAGTTCTGTAGTTCCTGCAATTAACCATGCTTTGAGCAATGCGTTCGTAAAATATTTTGGTAAGAGCGCACTTTTTATTCAGGCAGGCGTAAAGACAGGAATTAAAATTAAATGCCCTAATCCAAATGAAGTTGGAGCAGACCGTGTTGCCGCAGCCATGGGAGCCGTAAATGTCAAACCGAATACAAACCTTATTGTAATCGATATGGGAACAGCTACAACCGTTGATATGATTACGGATAAAAAAGAATATCTTGGCGGCGCAATTATGCCTGGCATTGCAATGTCCGTAAGATCTCTTGCAAGCGGAACTGCAAAACTTCCGAGTGTAGAAATCGTAAAGCCCGAAAAGTTTTACGCAGCAGAAACAATCAGTGCAATTCAGGCAGGAATTTATTATGGACATGCCGGTTCAATTAAAGAAATAATTGCACAGATTAAAGCAAATGAATTTAAAGGCAAAAATGTTTATATCATAGGAACAGGTGGTTTTGCAAAACTTTACAGCGACTATGGTATCTTTGATGAAATTCAGCCGGACCTTGTTCATCAGGGTTTGCTGAATGCGTTAAAATTGAATCACTGATAAGAGGAACTAAAATGGATATTACAGTATTAAAAGCAAAACTTCATAGAGCAACAGTTACAGATGCCTGCCTTGATTACGAAGGTTCAATCTCAATTGATACAGAACTGTGCAAGCTTGCCGGAATGCATAACTGGGAAAAAGTTGACGTCCTTAATGTTAATAACGGCGCACGGTTTTCGACTTATATCATTCCCGGAAAAAAAGGAGAAATCTGCCTTAATGGTGCAGCAGCCCGCATGGCACAGAAAGGTGATAAAGTAATTATTGTAACTTATACAAACATCAAAGAAGAAGCTGCAGAAAGCTGGCAGCCAAAAGTTGTTCTTCTTGGTGAACAGAATGAAGTAAAAGCTGTCAAATAATTCTATAACAGTCTGGAATATTAGATTGCCACAGGAGCAAATACAATATGTTTTACGGTTTAATTGAAGGTAGTGTGAGTATTCCCAGCGGAAAAGAAAATTACATTTCGTTTGGCCGGGGAAAAAAGAATCTGGTAATCATTCAGGGATTGAATGTCAGGGATTTAGCCGGCTCAGGCGCTTCACTTGCAAATATGTATAAAATATTTGCAAAGGAATACAGAGTATATTTTTTTGACAGAAGACTGGTTGTAAAAGAAGGCCTTTCAATAAACGATCTTGCAGAAGATATCTATCATGCCATGAAGGAGCTGAAAATTGAATCAGCAGATGTTCTTGGAATTTCTCAGGGTGGAATGATTGGAATGACTCTTGCGCTGGAACATCCTGAAGTCGTAAATAAACTTGTTCTTGGCGTTACTTCTTCAAGACCAAATGAAACACTTAAAAACGTTGTAGGCAAGTGGGCAAATTGTGCCCGCAATAAAGATTACATCACGATTAATAAAGATTCACTTGAACTTTTATATACACAAGAATATCTGAAAAAATACAGATTTTTAATGCCTCTGGTTGTGAGACTTGTTAAGCCTGCAGATTTTGACCGCTTTGCAATACTTTCGTCTTCGATTTTAAACTTTGACTGTTATGACCGGTTGAATGAAATTAAATGCCCTGTTCTGGTATTAGGCGGAAAAAGAGACCGTATAACTACAGGAAAAGCCAGTGAAGAAATTGCAGAAAAACTTGGCTGTGAAATTTACATGTACGATGAATATGGCCATGCAGCTTATGATGAAGCAAAAGATTTTAATAAAAGGGTTTATGACTTTCTTGCAAAATAATTTTTGACAGTAAGTGAATAATAAGAAAGCCCCTGACATCACGGAAGTAATTTTTGTGATGCCAGGGGCTGTTGTTTTTTATGCAGCGTTAATGTTTAGAACATTTTCCATTCGCTTGTTTTGTTTGTGTTTTCGAATGGTCCTGCTACAGGATTTGAAGCGCGGCTTGCACCAAAGAAGTCTGTATTGAATGTGATTGGTGTTCCGTCCGGATTTTCGTAAGCCTGTTCAGGTTCAAATGCCTTGCCGAGGATTTCTGTTGTAATTGTCTTACAGGTAGAAGCCGGCATAAAGTCATAGACATTTGTCTTGAATGTAGCTTTTCCGTTTTCTTCTTTAACTTCAAAAGTTACTTTGTTCTTTGTGTCAACGTAAGCGTCTTTTTCTTTTTTCATGCATTTAGCACCGTTAAAGAAGCAGTTTCCGCCAGCCCAGACTGGAAGAGGATTGTAGTAACGGTCTGTTGTTACAGAGCCCATTCCGCAGTAACCTTCGAACTGTTTTGCCCATTCTTCGTAAGTTGGATATTCGTCGTAAGGAATTGTTCCGGCAGTAATATTGCACTGATCCCATTCCATGTTTTTGCAGGCTTTTTCCATCTTTGCAAAGAATTTGCGTTTTGGCTTCTGAACAAAAATATTGTTGTAAAGTCTTGTGTCTCCATGGAGAATTGTCATGAAGTTTACGATTTCTGTTCTGTGTGGAACATGGTATGGTGTGTAGCGAGGAGATGCTTTTGTTGGAGAACCATTGTTAACACCGCGGCCAACTGCAGTAAGTGAACCTGCGATATAGTTGTGAACAAGAGCAACACCCTGAGTTGCAAGTTTAAGGGCACGGTCAGAAAGCAGAATGTTGTTGTCAACGAGAGTAGGCCCGTGTGAAACTTCGATAAAGATATCTTCTCCAAGTCCGTCCATACATTCTCTGCGCATAAGGTGATCGAACGGCATACAGTTATCATGGAAGAGGTTCTGTGTAACACGAGTTCCCTGAGCCTGCCAGTCAAGCCACAAACCGCGGGTACAGTTGTGGAAGTAATTGCGGCGGATGATACAGTCAATTGCGGCATGCATTTTGATACCGCCGATTTCTGCACCGGCAAGATTCTGCTTGTTGTTGATATGGTGAATGTGGTTGTCTTCGATGATTGAGAATACACCACCAAGATGTCCTACGATACCAGTCTGTCCACAGTCATGAATGTGACAGCGGCGAACGATGTGTGAACCGATTCTTTCTTTTGTCCAGCCTTCTGTAACTGCCATACAGATGTTTGCACGTTCTGTCTGAGCACCGTCCTTGAATTTTTCGTTGAGCCATTTATTGTTATTGTATGGCTGATAGTATTTACCAAGTGAGATACCTGAACATTTTGCGTGGCTGACTTCACAGTCTTCGATAATCCAGCCTTTAGACCAGTGTGGACCGATCATTCCTTCCTGGTAAGCTGTAGGAGGTGCCCACTGACAACCAGCTTTGCATACTTTAAATCCGCTTAAAGTGATGTAGCCTCTGCCTTCTTCTGAAGGGTAGAAGCAGTGACGGCGGAATGTAATTTCTACGTTTTCTTCGTTTGGATTTTTGCCCTGGAAGTTTGCGTAGATTAAAGTTTCGTCAGTTTTTTCGTCCTGACAGGTGTACCATTTGTAAAGTGTAAAATCCGGATCCCATGATTTGATGTAAACTGTAGGATTTAATACACCTTCGAGAGTTTCTGTTTCGTAAAGTGATTTGTCGTTAAGGAATACTTCGCCAAGGTGAGCAATGTAAGTTGCGATGAACCAGTCTCCGCTTACAAGTGTTTTGTAAGGGTTGTTGTCACCGAATTCTTTGTTAGGAATGCGTGCAAGGTATACGTCACCCTGATACTGTTCCCATTTCTTAAAGCTTTCAGCACCTGTGATGACAGCGCCAAGCGGTTGTGTCGAGCGATATGTAATTCTGGCATCTTCAGTTCCGCCGTTAACCGGATTTACATATTCACGGTAAATACCAGGATTAACAAGAACTTCGTCTCCAGCTACTGCAATTTTTGCAGCGTCATTAATTTTTGCAAATGGAGATTCTTTAGAACCGTTGCCACCTGCACTTGCATTAGCATCTACGTAGTAGACCATGTATTTTTACCTCTTGTTTGAATAACTGACAGCGAATGAATCGCGTAACTTTCATTATATATCAGAACTTTGCAAAGTAAAGAAAAATCGGTAGAATTAAAGGTATTGGAGCTACTATGTATTCATATAAAAGAACAGTTTTTTATCACGAAACAGACAAGATGGGAATTACACATCATTCAAATTACATCAAATGGATGGAAGAAGCACGAGTTTACTTTCTTGAACAGTTTGGAGCACCTTTTGATCAGCTCGAAGCAAAAGGAATCGCGAGCCCTGTAGCAGGTCTTTCCATTGACTACCGTAAGCCTTGTACTTTTGCTGACCACATGGTTGTTGAAGTTGAAGTAAAAAGCTATACAGGCGTAAAACTTGAATTTGAATATACCATTAAAAATGAAACAACAGGTGATATCTGTGCAACCGGAACTTCTCGTCACTGCTTTTTGTACGGCGGTTCAATCGGAGTAATGCAGAAGGTCGATCCTGAACTCCATGCACGCTTTTTAAAATATATGGAAAACAAATAATATTCCATAAAAAAAATCCGTTTCATTCAAACGAACGAAACGGATCCTATACGTTATAGATAAAAGTTATATTAGAAAGTCATTATTGAACCAACAAAGGACTGACCTTTATCAAAGGTTACTGATATAACATCACCTGCAGCTGTTATTTTTCCTTTAAGAATTATATTAAACTGTGTCATTATAAAGTTCAGTGTATCATCTGTAATGGAATAAGTTCCATAAGTTGTTCCTGCTCTGCTTTTATTCTTATATTCCTCATTAACATAGCCCTGCGATACCCAGTTTGAATCGTCTGTAAAATCAACGACCATGTAAACAGTTTTTCCATCAGGACCAACACAAGCACCTCTCAAGCTCTTACCTTTCAAAGTTGTTGGCATAACATCTTCCTGTACATTATTTGATGCATCTTTTTTTGACTCATCTGAATTTCCGCAGGCAGTTGCAGCAACTATAAAAAGACAAACAAAAAGTAACGAAATTAATTTTAATCCTTTTTTCATAAAGAATTCCTCCATAAAAATTTATTCACTAATCTTTCATCATCCGAAAAATTATTTTTAATCAATATAACTTTGAAAATTTTCCTTGTCATGAGCGTCATTCCCTCAAGTTCGGGATTTTTTCCCGTATTAAAAACAAACAAAAAAATTGATTTCATAAATAAAAGGTGATATGTTAAAAATGAAAGCTAAAAAGAGTTCAGCATGCCGAAAAAAAATATTCTATCAATCTTCACCATTGAATACTTACTCCTTTTTATTGCAGCAGGAATTTTTTCTTCAACCATAATTTTTAAATCAATGGCAGAAAAGAAGATGACTGAACTGGATCAAGTCATAATTGAATTACAGGAAACAAAAAATCCAGATGCACTGAATAAAGTAAAAGAACTTTGCTTTTCATTCACATACTTTGACAGAGAATTAAACAGCAAACTAAACGAAATCGACACCGGTACCGATAGCTTTGAAATTACTGTTGCAAAATTTCAGAACGAACTTCACAAAAAACAGCGTACAGTATTTTTCGGATATGACAGTTATCTCTATTCTTCAATTATTCTGATTATAATTGCAGTTATAGAAATGCTCATAAAAAAACTTTCCCAGAAAAATGAATACAACCGGATCAAAACCATAGAAGAAGAACAGAAAAAATTCAGCCGCAACCTGCATGACGGAGTTGCTCAGGATCTTGCAGCCATACGGCTGTGTCAGAGCAATGGTGATACAGAAAATCTTTCATTCTATACAGAACGGGCATTAAGCGAAGTCCGTTATCTGATTGATTCTTCACGGTACGAAATCGATGACGACATTGAAACTAACATTAAAACAATGCTTTCGATATTTGAAACAAATTACGAAATCGAAACAAAATTCCTTTCAACTTCTACATTTATCAGCAGGCTTAAAAAAGAAGATGAAATCGAACTCCTTTACATAATTCAGGAAGCATTAAGCAACATTTCAAGGCATGCAAATGCAACAAAGGTAAAAATTACAATTACCGATGTAAAAGATGAACTGCGCATTTTAATCATTGATAACGGCAAAGGCTTCAGCCAGGAAAAACCTTTAGAGGATGAGCAGAACCATAAACACTGGGGAATCAAAAACATCCGGGACCGCGTTCAGCTTCTTGGCGGCACAGTTGATTTTATAAACAACGGAGGAACAACAATTGCAATCAGAATTAAAAATCCTGTTTCTAGATGACCATCCCGGAGTCCGCGACGGCGCAGGAACTTTACTGTCACAGCGCAACAAAAATTTTAATTTTTTCTATGCCCGAAATTGCAAGGAAGGCGAAACAATATTAAAAGCAAATCCCGATATTTCTCTTTCCATCATTGACCTTAATATTGATGGAGAAGATGGAATCACATCATTAACTTCCTTTAGAAAAATTCAGCCGACTCTTAAAGCAATCATTTACTCAATGTACTGTGCACCAAAGAATGTAGAAAATGCAGTTCAAACAGGCGTTGACGGATATGTAACGAAAAACACAGAAATCAAGGAACTTGAGAATGCCATCATTACAGTCACATCAGGAGGAAAATATTTCTCTTCAGAACCAATGAAAATGATGCAGAAATTACTTTCCAAAACCGCAAACCTTGAAGATGACTGCTATAAAAAATACAAATCGCTTACACCAACCGAACAGGAAGTTTTCAGTCTTCTTGCAGAAAAAAAAGAGCCATATGAAATAGCAGAACTTCTTGGTAAAAAATTGAAAACCGTAATGAATCAGCGGTCCATTATTTATCAAAAGCTAGGATTTGCTGACCGTCTCGATTTAATTGAATTTGCAAAAGCCATCGGAGTTATCTTTTGAAAGAATTGAATTTTAGAAAACCTGTTTTTTTCATAATGTGCATTATTCTCGGAATTACAGTTAATGTTTTATGTTCCATTTTTTGCGCGAAACAGTTTCATTCCCCTCTACCTTGATTCCATCATGACCTTTGCCGTAACTGCAGCATGCGGTTTATGGGGCGGAATTTTATGTGCACTTCTATCTAACATTGTTCTCTGGATTTTTTATAACACCGCACTGCCATTTACAGTGTGTCATGTTTTAACAGCGATCACTGTATGTCTTACCATAAGATGCAGTAAAAATCACGAACTAACATTCGAGGTTTTTCTCTGGGCTGGACTATGGACAGCTTTAGTAAACACAATTTCCGGAAACATCATAATAAGTTTACTAACTTCTTCTTCAACAAGTCCAAATGCCGACAACAGTGTTCAGTGCATATTCCTTGCAATTCCAAATTTAAACTTTGCAGTATATTTTTCAGGCTTAATTTCAAACCTGACAGATAAAATGATAAGTGCAGCATTAAGCTATGTTATGTTTAAAGGAATCAGAATAAAATAAAACACATGAAGCGTATTATGATTCTGAGCACGTTGCGCGATATTTCACGAATCTTGTAACTGGCGAAGCGTATATTTTTATTTCTGGCGGAGCATGGCAATTTCAAAGCAAAAATTGATGAATATTTTGAATACTGTATTTCCTGAGTTATCTTTTCACAGTTTTTCTGTGAAAAATTCACAACTTTTTATGTAATTCATACTCACTACAAAAGTTTTTGCCCCGATTAGAATAAACATAACTCAACTTACAAAACTTTAAGTTTAAGGAGAATTATGTTTCATGAAAAAAATGAAAGTAATGATTAGTGTTGCTGCTGTTGCAATGGCAGCGATTTTTTCTGTTTCTGCGGCAGCTCCTGCTAAAAAAGCTGGACCTGCACTTACAATGGTAGAAATTCCAGGTAAAGCATTTAAAATGAGCAAAACTGAAGTAACTCAAAGCGTGTATGAAAAAATAATGGGTGGAAATCATTTTGGTTCTCATGAAAATCCAAATTATCCTGCTTGCGGTGTCAGCTGGTATGATGCCATTTACTTCTGCAACAAATTAAGTACAAAAGAAAATCTTGAACCGGTATATGCGGTTGCAAATGAAAAAGATGTTTCTAAATGGAATTACATACCTCACAAAGGTAACAGAATTTCTGGTGATATTACTGTAAATGAAATGGCAAATGGATACAGATTGCCTACAGCTGGCGAATGGATTTATGCTGCAAATGGCGGTCAGAATTTCAGATATGCAGGAAGCGATAAACTGGATGAAGTAGCAGTATATGCCTATAATCCGGAAAAGGTAGCTTCCAAAAAGCCAAACGGTTACGGCCTTTATGACATGAGCGGAAATGTGTGGGAATGGTGCTGGGATTCAGTGAAAGATAATTATGGCGATAATCCTCCACGGTTACGTTATCTTTACGGAGGAAGTTATCAGTCAGGAGCTGATATGAACTTATACAGCGGTGCTGCAATGGACGCATACAGTAACGATTTTACATTTGGATTCCGCGTAGTATGTCTTGATAAAAGCAAAGCCATATTCGGACAAGGGCAGAAAGAATTCAAGATGGTTGATATTCCAGACCAGAATTTTAAAATGAGTTCAACAGAAATTACACAGGACTTTTATTATGACGTTATGGGAAATAACCCAAGTGTAAATAAAAGTCTGACGGAACTTTTGCCTGTGGAAAATGTAAGCTGGTTTGATGCAGTCGCATTCTGCAACAAGCTCAGTGTTTTAAAAGGTCTCACTCCCGTATATTCTGTAAACGGAGAAACTGACATTACAAAATGGGAATGGGTCAAAGAACAATATTATGGTGAAGAAGCTAAAGAATATGTAAACGGAGAAATTATAGCTGACCAGACAGCCTCAGGATTCCGACTTCCTACAATTGAAGAATGGAAATATGCAGCAAAAGGCGGCGAAGATTTTAGATATGCAGGAAGTGATGATCTGAATGAAGTCGCATGGTATAAGGAAAACAGCGATGGAAAACCTCATGCCGTAGCTCAAAAGAAACCTAACAAATACGGTCTTTACGACATGACCGGAAATGTTTGCGAATGGTGCTGGGATTTAAAAGAAATTCGATGGAATGTAAACGGAAGATGTTCTGTGGACAGAGGCTATAATTATTATAGTTTTGATGAAAAATGGTATCCAAGTATTGAAGAGGCTACACGAGATGATGCCGGAGATCCAAAGTGTAAAAGTTCTGTATTAGGCTTCCGCGTAGTTGCAGCAAAAACTGAGTAATACCGTCAGGGATGTCCAAAAAGTTTAATCAGTGTGGTCATTGAGCTTGGTGAAATGACAAATACGCTATATATGGTGGTTTCGATAAACTCAACCACCGTAAATTTTACTTTTTGAACATCCCCTCTGCAATGGCGATACGCAGGACGTCTATAGTTAAAAAACGCTTTACATGCTATGATGACGTACATGTCATATCAGACTTCACGATTTCTTAAAATTCTTCTCATCTGCATCATTGCCGAAGCGATGAATTTTCTTACGACATTTATTTTCTACCAGATACTGAAAATTCCGCTTTTTTTTGACACTATTTTTACTGTGGCAGTTGTATTTTATCTGGGACTTATTCCGGCACTTTGCGTTTCAATCGGATACAATGTAATAAATTCACTTTTGTGGATTTACAAAACCGGATATATCGATCCATTCATTCTGATTTATGGAATCTGCGGAATTCTGATTGTGTTTTCAACATGGATAATTGCCCGAAACAAAGAAGAATTTAAAATCACAGTTCCAATTACGCTTTTATATCTGGTTTTAATTGCGCTTGCTTCTTCAATGTGTTCTATAATTTCCGGCGGAATTATTGATTTTTTTCATTATAAGTATTTTGAAATCACCGACATGATGAATCCTATAAAAAAATTTACGGAAGGATTTATCCATCAGCACTTTTCACTGCTTGCTTCCTGTATTCTTGCACAAATTCCTGTTTCATTTTTGGATAGACTGATTGCGACTTTTTCAGGCTATGGAATTTATAAAATCTGCGAAAAATTTATTGAAAGAAGGTAAAAATGGGTGAGGTCTCGCTTGATGTTTTTGAATTAGAAAAAATTGTCAAAAATTATACTACTTATTTTATCGTTTTCGATATTGTCTTCTTTTTAATGCTTTTTTTATGTGTAATTCTTCTGATCCGCTTTTTAAAATCAAAGAAAAGACTCCGGGATTCAGATGAATATATCCGTTATGTGATTCAAGGGCAGGAAGAAGAACGTGCCCGCATTGCACGGGAACTGCATGATACAGTTGCACAGAATCTCAGATATACAAAAAGTCTTTGTGCAGAAGAAAAATCCATTCAAAATCTTGCGAAAATTTCTGATATTCTGGAAAAATCGCTGGCAGAGATAAGGGCAATGAGTTATAACCTTTCACCGCCGGACATCACAAAAAAAGATTTTCTTTTATGCATACAGAATCTCTGTGAAGAATTCGTTGAATTTTCAAAACTTACAATCCGGCTCTCGATAATTGAAAAAACAGATGCTTCGTTTCTTACAAAAGAGGAAATCTTAAATCTTTACAGAATCATTCAGGAAGCTTTGACTAATATTGTAAAACACGCCAAGGCAGAAGAAGCCGTTTTACTAATACGCAACCAGAATGGCGAAGAAGAAAAAGGACTTTACATTTTTATAAGTGATGACGGCACAGGTTTTGATGTAGAAAAAATCGACAGCCGTAAACACTATGGAATAGAAGGAATGAAAAAACGTGCAAGTCTTATAGGAGCAACTTTAGCTGTAAATTCAATTACTGAAGAAGGAACTCAGATTTTCATTTTTAAAAGGAAACTATAAATGAATACAAAAAAGTTTTTTATTATAGAAGATCACACTGTAACAAATCTTGGACTTCAGCAGCTTATCCAGGAAAAAACAGGAATTCATTGCTGTGGCTATGCATTTACAAAATCAGAAGCTGAGGAAAAACTTGATTTACTTGCATCATCAAAAACAGAAGAATTACTGCCTGATATAATAATTCTCGATTTATTCCTCGGAAAAGAAAATGGTCTGGAATTACTGAAAAAGATCCGAACCGCATATCCATCCGTAAAAGTGCTTGTATATTCCATGTATTCAAAACCTGGTATTATTTCAATAGTTCTTGGTGAAGGAGCACATGGTTTTGTAGAAAAATCCGCACCAGAGTCTGTATTAATCAGTGCCATAAACAATATTTTAAACGGAGAAACATTTGTTCAGCAGAATCTTGTTTCACCGCTTTTTACATATAAAACAATGTTTGACGGGCTTACAAAACAGGAACAGAAAATTCTCGTAAAAATTCTTGAACAAAAAACGAAATCAGAAATTATTGAAGAATTGAACATTGTTCCAAGAACCCTGGATAATTATCTTTCCCGTATTTTTGCAAAAACAGGCTGCAAAGGAATAGATGAACTTTTTGAGAATTTTGCAAAGTAGAGAAGATAGCGGGGCGTTACGGGGTGCAACCCCGTTAGAGGGGGCAGGACGCAAGGAAGAGTTGGCTATAAACTGCTTGCAAGAAAGTATGGCCTAAAAAGAGATACTGTACGCTATTGGGTTTTGGCTAATAAAGTTCATATGAAAACTGAAGACAAAATAGAGACAGAAGAAAAAGATATTGCAGATTTTGAAATAATAAACAGTATGCCTGAATTTGAAAGAACATCTTATAGAAATAATGGTTCTTTGGAATATACAATATTTGTAGGATATTTTGAGGTAGGAAAATGTGGAATAGACGAATAATAATTTTAACTATTATGGTAATTGTAAATATTTTTGCATTTGGGGAGACTAAAATGAAAAATATTGAAGAATTAAAAATTGGAACTCTAAGGTCAGAAATCTATAAAGAGTTTGGAGAACCTGATTCCTACTTTGACTTAAACACAAATCTTTTAGGTATAATATATAAAAAATCTGATGCAGAGTATTATAAATTATATTTTAGATTAACTAATAAGCTATGGAAGCTAACTAAAGTTATAAATGATGAAGAATACATAATCTTTATGGATATAAGAATTGATTAGAAGTCATAGCTATATATTTTAGAAGACTAAATAAGGCTAAAAACAAAGCCCGCCATACGAATGTTACAAAAAAATCGTTAGATTTTTCACAATCCGTGTGGCAAATTCAGAAAGTAGGCAGTTGAATTGGACTCTTTTATTTTTTGATAAGTACTAGAGAATTGAATATACGCCATATGGAGAGACCTGGGTAGAAAAAACAAGCAATTCAGGATCAGAATTCTTACCATATAAGTTTACGGGTAAAGAAGTAGACCAAGAAACCGGTTTGTATTACTATGGAGCTAGGTATTTGGATCCAAAATACTCAATGTGGATTAGTACGGATCCTGCATTAGGTGAATATGTTCCTGAAATGGGAAAGGGAAATGCCAAAGATTCTGGCTCCTTGCCTGGTATGGGTGGGGTATTCAATCACATCAATGGCAATTTGTATGC
>JAKSTQ010000007.1 GCA_024402475.1 Treponema sp.
CTGATTTTCCATGAGGATCGAAGTCAGAACCACCTTTACCACCACCCATTGGGAGAGTTGTAAGAGAGTTTTTAAGAACCTGTTCGAAACCAAGGAACTTAAGAACTGAAAGGTTTACTTCTGGAGAGAAACGGATACCACCTTTGTAAGGACCGATAGCAGAGTTGAACTGAACACGGTAACCACGGTTGATGTGGTAAACACCTTTGTCATCCATCCAAGGAACACGGAACATTACAACACGTTCTGGTTCAACAAGTCTTTCAAGAATTGCATTCTTTTTCAACTGAGGCATTTTGTCTACAACTGGATCCAAAGTTGTAAGTACTTCTTCAACTGCCTGGAGGAATTCTGGCTGATCAGCATTCTTAGCCTTAACATCTTCCCATACGCTCTGTACGTATTTGCTATTCATCTTTTAACTCCTATTGAAAAGATCGCCGCAGGACGTGCTTTCTTAACGGTGCTTTTCCTTTAAATATTTTACTCCAATAATGTTTCTTTGAAAAGTAATTTTTTTAAATTTTAGTAAATTTTTTTAATAAAAGTGTTGTTCAGGGCGCCATATCGGCTGTTTCGTACTTCGCTCACGCTCATCGTCCTCGCCATTTTTCCAATGGCTGCGGTCGACGGCTTTGCCGGTACTCCATAGCCGGGCGCAATATATTCACCATTCATATATTACAAACAGAAATTTTCTGATATAATTTTTTTCAAGGAGACCACTCATGAACCTTCTTTCGATCAATAACCTTTCAAAAATTGGCCGCGAACAACCGCTTTTTACAGGCGTAACCTTTGGACTTGATGCAGGCCAGAAAGCAGCACTCATCGGAAAGAACGGTACAGGAAAATCAACCCTGCTCAACACAATTGCAGGCGTACTCCAGCCAGACAACGGAACAGTAGTTCTCAATAAAGAAGCAGGAATTTCTTTTCTTCCGCAGAATCCACTTTACAACCAGAACGACACAATTAAAGACCACATCTTTAAAAGCGACAGTGCAAAACTTAAAATCATCCGCGAATACGAAGACCTCTGCCACGCCATGGAAAAAGGCCTGACAGACGGCCAGCAGCACCGTTACCAGGAACTCGTAGATACAATAGAAAAAAAAGATCTCTGGAATTACGAGTCCCAGATTTCTTCAATCCTTACAACCCTTGGAATCACGGACATGACCCGCACAATGGGTTCACTTTCAGGCGGAATGATAAAAAAAGTTGCACTTGCCCAGGTACTTGTAGAAGACACAAAACTTCTTCTGCTGGATGAACCGACAAACCACCTTGATATTAAAACAATCAAATGGCTTCAGGATTATCTTGCATCAACAGACCGTTCACTTTTAATGGTAACACATGACCGCTACTTTCTTGATAACGTCTGTACCAACATCTACGAACTTGCAAACGGTTCCATCAAACTTTATCAGGGCAACTATTCAGAATATCTTGAAAAAAAAGAAATCGAAAACCAGATTGCCCAGAACACAGACCGCCGCATAGAATCAGTTCTCCGCTTTGAACGGGACTGGCTTATGCGCGGACCATGTGCCCGAGGAACAAAAGCAAAGGCCCGCATTCAGCACGACCAGGAACTTATGGCTCACGAAAAATTCAAGACCGACAAAAAGTTCAGCTTTGAAGTTCAGGAACGCAGGCTCGGCGGAAAAGTTCTTGTCATCGACAATATTTCTAAAAATTACCCTAAGGGATACGCCGCCCAGAACGCAGGGAATACAACTCCGGTAATCAAAGACTTCAGCTACGAATTTACAAAAGGCCAGAAAATCGGAATCTTCGGGAACAACGGCTCAGGTAAATCAACTCTGCTTAATATCATTACAGGAGCAATCAAACCGGATACAGGAACAATCACAGTCGGCGAAAACACATCCTTTGCTTACTACCAGCAGAATCCTGTTTTTAAAGATACAAGCCTCACAGTCCTTGAATACATCAAAGAAGCCGCAGAAAACATTACACGCAATGACGGCAAGACACTTTCAGCACCACGCTTTCTGGAAGAATTCGGATTCGAAGGAAAGATACAATATTCACCGGTAAGCACATTAAGCGGTGGAGAACGCAAGCGGCTTTTCCTTGTAAGGCTTTTAATCGCTAACCCAAACTTCATCATCCTCGATGAACCTACAAACGATTTTGACATCTTTACAATGAACATACTGGAAGACTTTTTGATGCAGTTCAAAGGATGTCTTTTGATAGTAAGCCACGACCGCTACTTTATGGATAAAGTTGCAGACACACTTTTCATTCTGGAAGAAGACGGAACAATTTCAGGATTTGTCGGCAAGTGTTCAGAATACATAGATTATCTTGAAGCAAAAGAACGCCAGGAACTTCTGGACAGCAAGGCACAGAAAGCAAAAGAACATCAGGAAGAAAAAACCGTTCAATCTGCAAATACAACAGCACAGGCTCAGGATTCTTCAAAACCAAAAAAACTTTCTTTTAAAGAACAAAAAGAATTCGAACAGCTTGAAATTGATATCGAAAAACTTGAAAACCGCAAATCAGAACTTGATGCTGTCATGGCAAATCCTGACACAGATTTTTCTAAAATCGGCGACATTTCAAAAGAGTACGATGAAATTAACAAAACACTGGAAGAAAAATATGCCCGCTGGGAAGAACTGGCTTAAATTCAAAACTTAAAACAGTTCAACTACAGAACCCAGCAGAAACTTAAATGCAACCAGAACCAAAAGGAAAATCACGCTCAAAAAACCAAAGACCTTAATAAAAGATCCGCCCTGAGGTTTTACTTCATCACCTTCTTCACCAGAATTGGAATACAGCTTATAGGAAATCAAAGTCGCAAGAGAAGCAACCAGAGTTCCAAGTCCGCCAAAATCAACGCCCAGAAGAAGTTCCTTAGAATTCTTACAGAAATTATACAAAAGCAAAGTTGCAGGAACATTACTGATTACCTGACTGGTAAGTAAACCTGTGAAAAATTCATTTCCTACAACAATTTTTTCAAGCCACTTTTTTACTACAGAAATATTCTGCATATTGCCGCTGAAAATAAAGAATGCCACAAAAGTCAAAAGCAGCATGTAATCTACTTTAAGAAGAATTTTCCATTCAACAATTCCAACAATAAGGACAACAGCAGCTGCAAGTGCCCAGGCCGGAATCGGAGTAACTACAGTCACAACGCAAAGAACAAAAAGTGCAATGTAAACAATCAGCTTAAGTTTAGTACTGCTGCCCTGAGAATTATTCTGGCTGCGTTCAAATTTTTCCTGAGGAATTTTCAGACAGAAAACATAAAGCAAAATTGCTGCAACAACAGTATATGGCAAAACCGTGATGATAAATTCACCTGCGCCCATACCTGTAACCGAATACAGATACATATTCTGCGGATTGCCCATCGGAGTCAGCATTGAACCAAGGTTTGCTGCAATTGTTTCAAGAACAAGTACATAACAAAGCCATTTAAGCTGCCCGATCTGTCTGTAAAGCAGAATCGTAAAAGGAACAAAAGTCAAAAGTGCAACATCATTTGTGATGAACATCGAAAACACAAAATTCAACACAACCATGCAAAGACTCAATGACCTTACATTAGCAGTTTTGCTACTCATAAACACAGCACATTTTTCAAATACACCGCAGCTTCGAAGACCGGAAACAACCGCCATAAACGAAAAAAGCATGCACAGCGTATTTACGTCAATATAAGACAGATACTGAACTGATGGTTTGACGAAAATGCAGGAAATCAATGCAGCAAGTACAGAAATACATAGAACGATTTCTTTTTTCAAAAAAGCAAAAACACGAGACATATCTATTTTCCTTCGAGAATATCCCCTCACGGACATAATGCAATTACAAACATAAAAATGCTTCCGGTCAGAAAAAGTTTTTCAGCATCGCTAGATATCGTCGCTAGACACTGAGCACGGCATGGAAACTATCTTTTCCGTGCTCAGAGCCTTGCTGAAATCCTTTTTCTTCCCTCTCGCATTTTTATAATCTATTCCTAATAATGTCCGCGACAGACTATTTTCTCATTCATGTAATTTTAAGATTAATACATATAAATGCTACGGCAGAAAAATCTTTCAAAACCGCAAGAAATCATCGCTACTCACTGAGCACAGCATGGAAACTATCTTTTCCATACTCAGAGCCTTACTGAAATCCTTTTTCTTCCTTCCCGCATTTTTATAATCTATTCCAAATTATGTCCACGACAGACTATTTTCTCATTCATGTAATTTTAAGATTAATACATAAAAATGCTACCGGTCAGAAAACGCCTGACAGAACTACTGGCCAGCGTCGCTACACGCGCAGGCCGGCAAGGTAACTATGTTCCGTCCTGCGAGTATTTTTGCCATCCGTTTTTTTCCTTCCCGCATTTTTATAATCTATTCCAAATAATGTCCGCGACAGACTATTTTCTCATTCATGTAATTTTAAGATTAATACATAAAAATGCTACCGGTCAGAAAACGCCTGACAGAACTGCGCGGAATTACTCTATTAAATATTACTTAAAGATTCAAGGATGCGCTTGCCGACTTCTGCGTTTACCTGGCTGTCTGAAGAAATTTTGTTCAATATAGTTTCAATCTGCTCGATCTGCTGGTTCAGGATATTGATTTCAGCGCGCAGGTCAGTAATAAAGTTCACTACATCACCTACAGGTTTTACCTGAGCTTCAATTTTGTTTGTTACATTATTAACAATCTGAACGGATTCTTTTGAACCTTCAGCAAGATTTGTAATCGATGACATAATATCTTTTGTGCTGACATCAATTTCCATAATGCCGGAAATAATTTCATCCATCGAATTTAAAGTGTCTGTAGTAGCAACACTGCTTTCTGAAACAAAACGATTGAATACTCTCATTGTGTCTACAGTCGACTTTACAACATCAGTATTCTGTTTGAGCACTTCTTCGATGTTACGGGCATTGATTGCAGTTTCACTTGAAAGCTTACGGATTTCCTGTGCAATAACACTAAAACCGGTTCCAACTTTACCGGCATGAGCTGCTTCGATGGAAGCATTCATGGCAAGAAGATTTGTCTGTTCAGCAACATTGTTAATGGTTTTTACAAAGCCGTTAATAACCGCAGAATATTCTTCAACTTTTCCAAGCTGTTCAGCAAGGCTCTTTGCAAGATTCTGCTGCTGATCAATTCCTTCAACAACTTTATTCAACTTAGCCTTGCGTTTCTGTGCAGTATCGGAAATTGTTGTAACATTGGTAGAAATTTCAACCATCGCAGAAGATGTGGACTGAACACTGAAAGCCTGTTCATTGGAAGATTTTTCCATTTTGCCTGCATCATCTTCAATTTCACGAATCTGATTTTCAATGCTTCCAAGATCTTTTGTAAGACTTTCAATCTTAGGAAGAAATTCAGCAAACGCATCACTGATTATCTGAGAATTGGAAGTTGCAGCAGTAGCAGCGGATTTAAGTTCATCACCAATTTTAAGTCCAGTTTCAGATTCGGCAACAACTTTTTTAATCTTCCCGATATTTTCAACTGACTTTTCAAATTCCTTCTTAAACTTAGCAATAAGGCTGTCTGTATTTCTTGTAGAAAACAGCAGGCTTAAAACAACCATCAAATATGAGACTGTAGTAATAACAACTGCAATTATGAATCCTTTTGAATCTGCAGCAATCATCTTTCCGCAGACAGTAAAAAAAGAAGACACAAACATTGTGAAACTGACGATTACATAAATCAACATCTGTCTGAAAGTAACAGACATCAGAAAATTCAGAACGGCCATCACGGTAATAAAATAAATATTACGATAAACAATGTTTGAATCATCATACTTCGCTGTTCCCAGAAAACAGATTACAAAATCCGCAATAAGCAGAGAAGTAGTTGTAACTCCAGCCCCCAAAGAAATTCTTCCCCGCTTAATTAAAAACAGAGCCAGAAAATTCAACAGGCTGCACAACATTGATAAAATTCCAATAATAGTATTTCCGATTAACAGTTCAATTAAAGCAAAAGTAACAAGAGTAAGAATAATAATGAAATTGCTGGCAATCAAAAATCTTAACTGTGTTAATGCCTTAAAGGTCAACTTCTGCTGACATTCTTCATTTGGCATTAAAAGTGAAATTAATGATACTTTAGACATAAGATTCTCTTCCTAATAATAATTATTAATGAGGAAAATCAACCTGTCAAGCAAAACCGATTACCAGGTACAATCTCTATAATACTCACCCAGCATAGCCGAGGAATCAGTTTTCGTGCTAAAATACACTTCATGATTCAGGAAACTACAATTATCATCAAACCGGAAGAAGAAAACAAAACTTCTCTCATCGAACTTAAACTCCGCCGCGCACTTTTTGACAAAGGAATAAAAGTTACAAAAGAAGATACACTTAAATTCATCATACTCAAAAAATCAATGGACGCGCGTCACGGCAGACAGAAACTGGTTCTCCGCTGCAAGGCATTCATTAACCAGGAACCAGAATCCCAGTCTGCTGCACAGAAAGTTCCTGAATGGAAAAAGGCCGATCCTTCCAAAACCGTAATCATCGTCGGAAGCGGCCCCGCAGGTTTGTTTGCAGCGCTTTGCCTTCTTGAAGCCGGAATCAAACCCGTAATCATCGAACGCGGCAAAGACACATCAAACCGTAAAAGAGACATCGCTGCAATTTCCCGCCAGGATAAAGTTGACCCTGACAGCAACTATTGTTTTGGAGAAGGCGGGGCAGGAACTTTCTCAGACGGAAAACTTTACACTCGCAGTAACAAACGCGGAGACATCGGCCGCATCCTTACAATTCTCAACGCCTTTGGTGCAGACCCTAAAATTCTTACAGATGCCCATCCTCATATCGGAACAGATAAACTTCCTGCAATCATAAATTCAATAAGAGCAAAAATTATTGAGCTCGGCGGTGAATTCCATTTCCAGACAAAATGTACCGGATTCCTGACCACAAAATCCGCCGCCTCCCTCACCCTAACCGGCATTTCTACCGTTAACACGGACACCGGCGAATCAAAAAACTTTATGGCATCCAAAGTGATTCTTGCCACAGGTCACTCCGCAACAGATATTTATTACACAATTGCAAAAGCTGCTCCACAGGCACTCCAGGCCAAAACCTTTGCCGCCGGTGTCCGCGTAGAACACCCCCGTCAGCTTATTGATGCAATCCAGTATCGCGGCAAAAAAACAACAGGCATTCTTCCAACTGCAGAATACAGACTTACCGCACAGGCTGACGGCAGAGGCGTTTATTCATTCTGTATGTGTCCCGGCGGCTTTGTAGTACCATCAAGTTCCGGACCGGACGAAATTGTCGTAAACGGAATGTCAGCCGCAAAACGAAATTCCCGCTGGTCAAATGCAGCCATCGTCGTAGAAATCCGTCCAGAAGACATCGACCGTAAATTCACTGAACAGGCCGCAAAACTTGGCTGTCCAGATTTAGCAGGCCTTGAATTCCGTACCTGGCTTGAACGCCTTACCAAACAAAATGGAAACGGCCAGGCAGCACCCGCTCAGCGCCTCAACGACTTTCTTGACCACAAAGATTCCAAAGATCTTCCTGACTCAAGCTATACGCCTGGCCTTGTTCCAAGCCGCCTGGACAAATGGCTTCCGTCTCATATTACTTCAAGACTTGAAAAAGGTTTCAGAGAATTTAACCGTAATCACATGAGAGGCTTTGTATGTCCTGATGCACTTTTAATTGCATCAGAAACACGTACAAGTACACCAGTGCGAATTCTCCGTGACAAAGAATCTCTTGAAAGCCCAGTAATCAAAGGACTCTATCCATGCGGTGAAGGTTCAGGTTACTCGGGAGGAATCGTTTCTTCTGCCATGGACGGCGAAAATACAGCTTCTCAAATCATTAAAAGTCTTTAAGATTTCTCTAATACTCCTCTAATGTAATCTCTGAGGGCTCCGGTTATTATATAATCAGAAAGGAGCTTGAGAGGAGCTGATTCTTAATCTAATACTCATGGTCCATTTAATCGAATCAGTTCCTCTCCTTTCTAAGGAGTTTAACATGAAATTTACTAATGCAAAAAAATCAATTCTTGCTGCTGGACTTATTGCCTGTGTTGCTTTTGCCGCTGCTGCAAAGACAAACAACAATAATTCAAACAAAAAACAGAACGTTGTAGTTGAAGTTAAAACAAACAATGGCAAAGACAACAAAAATGCCAATGCACATGACAACAGAAATCATACTATCAACAACAGCAAAACTGACGTTAAGGTTGAAGTTAAAGTTGATCCTGCAAAACCAGTTCAGGTAAAACCAGAAGCTAAACCACAGACAAAGCCAAATGCAAAGCCACAGACTAAACCTGCAAAACCTTCTGATAAAAAAGAAGTTAAACCGGTTAAGCCACAGACAAAACCAAAGGCTGAACACAAAAAACGTCATGAATGCAAACCTTCTTGTGATCATAAAAATCACAAAAGACGCGCAAAGAAACAGGTTTCTGAAAAGAACTCTGCATCTAAAACACAGGTAATTACTATTGAAAAACCAGTAACAGTAAAACCTGTAATTACAAAACCGGTTACTGTACAGCCAGTAAAACCAGTTCAGACTGTAAAAGCTAATTCGGCTAAGGAAAACATCACAATCATCATTAAATAAATGAGGTTGCAGATAAATTGAATCAGGTAATTCCCGCCCGAGAATATTCGGGCAAAACAATAAATCATTTATAGAGAGGAAAACACAATGAACAAATCAATCGTTAAGAAATCACTTGCTGCTATTGCATTTTTGAGTCTCACACTTTGTGCAGCAACCGCTAACCCAGCTAAAAACCAGAAAAAGAATCCACGCCCTGACTGCCGCCGCCCTTCACCACAGAGAATGATTGCGCAGGATGAATTCAACGCTCTTGGAACAATTACAGCTATCGATCAGACAGCATCTACAATTACAATCGCTGATGCTGACGGAAAAGAATCTGTTATCCATGTAAACCCGCTTACAAAGATCTTTGAAATCAAGAAACCTGGAAAAGATTTCAAGGCAGAAAAAGCACCTGCTAAAGACGAAAAAGCAGAAGACAAAAAACCAGCTTTCCGTCCACCAGTATTCCTTGATTTTACAGATCTCAAGACAGGTGACTGGATTGCCATGAAGAAGTACCACAACGGAACAAAAATTCCTGAAGCAAAAATTCTTCTTATCAAGGTTGCTGCAGAAAAGAAATAACCTGCAGTAAATATCAAAGGAAGCATAAAATTGCAAAAAACTGTCACCCCGAGTATAATTAAGGCATGAGTGATACAAAAAAAGTACTTATCGTAGAAGACGATGAGGGAATCCTTGAGTTTGAAAAACTTGAACTCGAACACGAAGGATTCAATGTAACAACAGCCTTAGACGGCAGACAGGCACTGGAAAAGTTCGAAGCCGAAAACCCAGACCTGATTTTGCTTGATGTTATGCTTCCTGAACTAAACGGAATCGAGGTTCTTCGCCGTATCCGTAAGTCCAGCAATGTACCAGTAATTATGGTAACCGCCCGCAGCGAAACTTACGATAAAGTGAATGGCCTTGATTCTGGCGCTGATGACTATATAACCAAACCATTTGAAATCGAAGAACTTCTTGCACGCATCCGTACAATCATGCGCCGCATGGAAAAAATCAGTTCTTCAACTGCAGAAACTTCAATCCTGCAGATCCGTAAACTTTCACTTAATCCACAAACACTTGATGTAATCCTTGACGGCACAAAACTCAGCCTTTCTCAGACTGAGTACCTTCTGCTTAAATGCCTCATGGAAAATAAAGATACTGTTTTAAGCCGTGATGAGATCATCAATGTTGTCTGGGGAAAAGAATATTTTATTGACGAAAACTCAGTTGATGTTTACGTCAGATATTTAAGAGCTAAAATTGATGAACCTGCCGGCGAAAAATACATTTACACAGTTCGCGGTGCAGGTTATGTAATCAGGACAGAAGAAACCAAATAACATGAAATCTAAATCATCTTTTTTCAAATCAAAAGCATTCAAAATGGCAATAAGTTTTTCTATCGAACTTTTTATTGTCATGCTCATATTCTCTACAGCCCTCGTCTGGTTCCTTTCACTGCAAATTAAATCAAACCAGAAAAAAGGACTTAACTACACTGTAGAAGTTATTGAACGCTATTTGACTGAATTAAAAGATACAGATTTCATTCCGCCAGATTCTTCGGCACAGACAAATTTACTTCCTAAAATTGAAGGCCTTTCCCGCATTCCAGGTTTTATCTATTACAGTGTTTACAACAAAGATACAAAACAGCACTATTATTTCAGTAAGAATTATCTTATCGACCTTAAACCTGCAGAAAATGCCGCAAGTTTTTATCAGAAGAATTTTGATGAATCAGGCGATCTGTCACTTTATTACCTTACAAAAGAAGAAAATTTCCCGCCTTACGGAAACATTGTAATCGTAACTGCATTGAATATGGCACGCAACGAACAAAGCCAGATTCTTAATGCCTTTCCTCCTATTATGCTGATGTTTGCAATGCCACTTCTAATTATTGCATTTCTCGTTGCGCTTTTCATTACCAAACGCACTCTTAAACCAGTTTCCAAAATCACAGAAAGTGTTCCAAACTTTTCTATTGATATGAACTACAGATTCCCGGTTACAGATGCTCAGGATGAATTTGATAAACTTTCAAAAACCTTCAATACACTTTTTGAACAGATTCAAAAAGATTTTGACAGAGAAAAACAGTTTACAAGTGATGTTTCCCACGAACTTAAAACTCCGCTGGCCGTTATTCAGGGACATGCAAACCTTATCAAACGCTGGGGAAAAAACGATCCTGCTCAGTTAGAAAAATCACTCGGCTATCTCACAGCAGAAGTCGATTCAATGAAATATATTATAGAAAATCTTCTCAAACTTTCTCGTCTTGACCGCGGAACAACTAAACTTAACATCGAAAAAGTCTGCCTTATTGATCTTCTTAACCGTCTAAAAGATGATACACTTGCCTGGGCAAAAAACAGTTCCATAACAATTAAAACTGATCTCAGTCAGGAACAGCTTGATTCACTTACAATAAACACAGACAAGGAATTAATGTATGAAGCCTGGACCAATATCATTTCCAACAGCGTAAAATTCTGTACAGACCATGATCCAGTCCTTACATTTACAATTGAAGCTTCTGACAAAATTAAACTTACTTTCAGCGATAATGGTCCTGGAATTCCTGCTGAATCAATTCCATTTATCTTTGACCGCTTCTACCGCGCAGATTCTTCTCACAACAGAAAAATCGCCGGCAATGGACTTGGACTTTCTATCGTAAAAACAATCGCAGATTATTCCGGCGCAACGGTAGAATGTAAAAGTACCTTAGGTCAGGGAACTGACATGATTTTTACTTTCTAAAAATATTTGTCTTCGATACTTTTCATAAAGCCGTCGCTGTACATATCGTCCAGGGTTCTGGAAATAACATCAAAGAATTCTTTATTCTTTTTATTGACCATCATTCCAAACCCATGGCTTTCTTCTGCATACCAGTCAACCCGCAATTTTCCGTCAGAATTCTTTACGATATTTTTTGATGCTACTGCTTCTGCTACAACAACATCAACGCGACCAAGTTTTAAATCTTCAAAAGCATCAAGCAGTTTATCATATTCAAGAACTTCAAATTCTGTTTTTGGTAAAAGTTCCTCATGAACAAAAACACTGCTTACAGACATTTCCTGACATGCAACTTTTAATCCTTTAAGTTTTTCTGGTTTATCCAGAATATTTTTCATGCCGGAATTTACGATTAAACATTCGCTGTTTTTAACATAAGGACGAGTTACCCAGAAATGTTTTTCTCTTTCTGGAATAATAGTTGCTGCAGAAATCAGAATATCATAACGATTAGTTGCAAGACCTTCAAAAATTCCTGCCCACTGAGTATCAATATATTCTGGTTTTAAATTAAGGCGCCGACAGATTTCATCTGCCATATCAACATCAAAACCTATAAGAGTTTTTCCGTCTTCAGCAAGATATTCAAAAGGAGGATATCCGTATTCAATCCCTATTTTAAGAATTCCATTTTTAAGAGTCAGGCCTTCTTTCTGCGGTTCAAGACAGCTGCATTCATCTTTTTTTGCTTTTCCCTCACAGCCGCAAAGAAAAACAAGAAATACGGCAAATATAAATACTGCGATTTTTTTCATTTTTCGTTTATTTAATTCAGGCCTGTTCTTTTTTTTCTTTGCGTCCGCTTAACTGGTCAGCCATTGTAATTGCCGTAAAAATCAAAACACAACCGATAATCATTATCACAGTCATTTTTTCCTTTAAGAAAATCGTACTGAAAATTACACCAAATACAGATTCAAGACTTAAGAACAACGAAGCCAGCGAAGATTCCATATATTTAAGACAAACATTCTGCAAAACAAAACATACTAGCGAACTTAAAATTCCAAGATAAAGCATTGAACCTATTACTTTACCGGCACCTAATGCTTCTACAGGCAGCCGTCCATCCCAGAAAGGCGCAAAAATCCAGGCACTTGCTGCTGCAACCACAAACTGAATCCAGGTCAAAACCACCGGATTTTTGTCCTGTCCCCATCGGGCTGTAAAAACAATATGAAGGGCATAAAATACGCCGCAGACCAGAGTCATGACATCGCCAAAATTCATGGTTAAAAGCCCGTTGCCTTCATTACGCAGCGCAAGCATTCCGATACCGGTAAGGGCAATAAACGCACTGATAAAAACAATCAGTTCAGGGCGCTTTTTATTCAACGGCCACACAAAAAATGGAATCAGGATAACATAAACTGTTGTCAGAAAAGCATTTTTTCCGGCTGTTGTAAAATTACAGCCAATAGTCTGAGTAATATAACCGCCGCCAAGAAAAAGCCCTGTAATAATTCCTTGAATTACATATTTTTTATCCAGAACAGCAAGGCGTTTATTCAAAACAATTCCAAGAACAACAGCCGCAATTGAAAAACGAATTGCAGTCATATAAACCGGCGGAACAACATCCAGAGAATCCTTTACGACAACAAACGCAAAACCCCAGATGGCTGCAGTCAAAATCAAACCTAAACTTGCAAGTACACTTATTTTTTTAACAGCAATATTCTTCATATAAATAGTAGAATACAATTTTTACGAAAAACCCTCAATTAGTGCTGCCATTCAAAATAAAAAACCCTTCTGACAAAACTTATCAGAAGGGCAGCTAAGGTATTCAGGTGCAGAATGAATCTGCTGGTTGGTCAAAACTCATTTGAAATCACCTGAATACTCATAAATTATAAAGACCAAATTTTATTTTTGTCAAACAAAATTAGTCTTTTGTTTCTACAACGAGTTTGTTCAAGTGCCAGATGTCACGAACGTAATCTTCGATTGTACGGTCACTTGAGAACTTACCGCTGTTAGCAATGTTAATAAGAGTCTTGCGTGCCCATGCTTTTTTGTCAGCATAAGCTTTTGCAATTTCTTCCTGTGCAGCACAGTAAGAGTTAAAGTCTGCGATTACGTAGAATACGTCTGGGCGCTGACCTTCAACACCGTAAACAAGGGAATCATGAAGTTCCTTGAATACCTGATGAGATGGATCATAAGTTCCGTCAACAAGCTGTTCAATAACCTTTGCAAGTGCAGGGTTGCGTGCAAGATATTCAGATGGATTGTAACTGTGTTCCTGTTCCATCTTAATAATCTGATCACTTGTAAGACCAAATACAAATGCGTTTTCTTTTCCAGCTTCTTCTACGATTTCAATGTTAGCACCATCCATTGTTCCCAATGTAAGGGCACCATTGATCATGAACTTCATGTTTGATGTACCAGAAGCTTCAAATCCGGCAGTAGAAATCTGTTCAGAAACATCTGCAGCAGGGAAGATTTTTTCTGCAGCACTTACACAGTAGTTTTCAACAAATACAACACGGAGCTTACCACGAACACGACGGTCGTTATTTACACGGTCAGCTACAGTATTGATAAGTTTAATGATGCTCTTTGCACGGCGGTAACCAGAAGCAGCTTTTGCACCAAAGATGAATGTTCTTGCTGGTGGATTGAAAGATGGATCTTCAATAAGTTTGTTGTAAAGATACATGATATGGAGAACGTTCAAAAGCTGACGTTTGTATTCATGCAGACGTTTTACCTGAACATCAAAGATGCTGTCTGGATCAAGGAAGTCATTCTGCTTGTGTTTGAGGTAACTTGCAAGTTCCTGTTTATTGTGAGCCTTAATTTCAATAAGTTCATTGAGAGAAGCTTCATCATCGATGAATTTTTCAAGTCCCTTAAGTTTAGGAAGATCTTTTTCCCATCCGTGTCCGATTCTCTTTGTAATAAAGTCAGCAAGGTCAGGGTTTGCATTCAACAACCAGCGGCGCTGTGTAACACCATTTGTCTTGTTATTGAATTTCTGTGGATAAAGTTCAGCCCAGTCTTTAAGTTCCTGTGTCTTCAAAAGTTCAGTATGAAGTTCAGCAACACCGTTTACGCTGAAACAAGCATGAATTGCAAGCCAAGCCATGCGAACTTTTCCGCCACCAATAATTGACATGCGGTTCTGTTTATCGTAATCACCCGGATAATCTTTTCTGAGGTCTTCGATAAAGCGACGGTTAATTTCTTCAACAATCTGATAAACACGTGGCAAAAGTCCCTGGAAAATTTCGATAGGCCATTTTTCAAGAGCTTCAGCAAGAATTGTATGGTTAGTGTAAGCAAAAGTTTTCTGTACGATAGACCATGCTTCATCCCAGCCTACAGCATATTCATCAATAAGAATACGCATCAATTCAGGAATAGCAACTACAGGATGTGTGTCGTTCAACTGAATTACATGGTAATCAGAGAATTTTGCAAAATCAGTTCCGTAGTTAGCAACATAACGGTGAACAAGGTCCTGCAAAGAAGCACTTGAGAAGAAGTACTGCTGCTTAAGGCGCAAAGCCTTTCCGCTTGGACCGTTATCATTTGGATAAAGAACGCGGCTGATATTTTCTGCACTGTTCTGTTTTTCAACAGCACGATTGTAATGCATGTCATTAAAAAGCTGGAGATCAAAACCATCAGCACTTGTTGCTTCCCAAAGGCGCAATGTGTTTACAGTATTTGTATCAAAACCAACGATTGGCATATCGTATGGAGTAGCAATAACTTCTTCAGCATTTTCAAGATAGAATCTGTCCTGACCATCAGGAGTTTTTCCATAAACAATATTTCCACCGAACTTAACTGTTACAGCAAGGTCAGAGCGTTTGATTTCCCATGGATCGCGGTGACGAAGCCAGTTATCTGGATATTCAACCTGGTAACCGTCTTCGATGTGCTGTTCAAACATACCGTATTCATAACGGATACCATAACCATGTCCAGGATAATCCAAAGTTGCAAGAGAATCCAGGAAACAGCTTGCAAGACGACCAAGACCACCGTTACCAAGACCAGCATCAGGTTCCTGATCTTCTACAAGGTTGTAATCAATATTCATTCCGTTAAGAACTTCTTTTACAGCATCCTTAATCTGAAGATTGATAAGGTTGTTAGAAAGAGCACGACCCATAAGGAATTCAGCTGACAAATAATAAAGCTGTTTTACATTTTTCTTTTCGTACTCAGCGCGTGTTGCCATCCAGTTGCTTGTAAACATTTCGCGAGTACATGCGGCAACTGCATCGTACAAGTCATGACTGTTGGCATGAGAAAGATCCTTACCATACTGACGCTTAAGTCTTTCCTGAAGACTAGCCTTAAATTTTTCTGCGTCGAATTTCATTCCTTCATCTCCTATTAAAATTCAGGTAATTTATTTTATTTGCGGTTCTTACCTATCAGAACCACAAAAGAATTCGCAGGTACTACATACCTCATTTGCGAAGTTAATATTTCTCCATCTCCTTCAGAACAGAAATCCTGTCCTTTTGGAAATGATGTATCCAGTAATCTTGTCCAGACAAAACCATCCGGAACAGTCGGCAGAATTACGGTCTTATCATGATTATCCGTATTAATGCCGCAGTAAATAATATCATCTTTGTTGTTTCTGTCGTTCCTTATGCGGTTACCGTAAATTTCAACCGCAAGGAATCTGTTCAATTTATTCCAGTCAGGAACGCGGCCATCAAAATCATACCATACAAGATCACATCCAAATTTCTTTTCTTCTTCCGTTACACCAATAAAGTCGTTGCGCTTAAAGAAAGGATGAGATTTTCTTGCATTAATAAGACGGCTGACAAAATCAATCAGTTCTTTATTTTTTTCTGCATAAGTCCAGTCAACCCAGGCATTTGGATTATCCTGACAGTATGCATTGTTGTTACCGTTTTGAGTTCTGCGGAATTCATCTCCGGCAACAAACATCGGTGTTCCCTGAGAAAGCAAAAGACAGCAGAAAAAGTTCTTTATCTGACGAAGGCGAAGGTCTTCAATTCTTGCATTTGAACATGCACCTTCAAACCCGTGATTGTATGAACAGTTATTATCCGAACCATCACGGTTTTCTTCACCATTTTCTTCGTTATGCTTACCATTATAGCTTACAACATCGTTCAGCGTAAAACCATCATGAGCAGTAATAAAGTTAATTGAATTATAAGGTTTACGACCAGAATGCTGATACAAATCAGAACTACCAGCCATTCGGGTAGCTGCCGCAGTAGAACAGAATTCATCACCACGAATAAATCGTCTGATATCATCACGGAATCTGTCATTCCATTCAGACCAGCGGCCTCCATTAAAACCGCCAACCTGATAAGCACCGCCGGCATCCCATGGTTCTGCAATAATCTTAGTAGCCGCCAAAATCGGATCTTCACTGATAGCATTTGTCAAAGGGGAAGAACCCATCAGCTGCCCGTTCTGACCGCGGGCCAGAATCGAAGCCAGGTCAAACCTGAATCCGTCGACATGCATTTCAAGAACCCAGTAACGCAGACTGTCCAGAATAAAATCGCGGACAACAGGATGATTACAGTTAACAGTATTTCCACAGCCCGAAAAATTCATGTAATAACGTTTTTCTTTTTCTACAAGCTGATAATAAACATCGTTCTGAATACCCTTAAATTCATAAGTGTATCCGTATTCATTGCCTTCCGCAGTATGATTGTAAACAACATCAAGGATAACTTCGATGCCCGCTTTGTGGAATTCCTTGACCATCTGTTTGAATTCAGTTACACAGCCGCCTGGAGTTTTGTCCCATGCAAAAGTATGTTTAGGTGCAAAAAATCCCAGTGTGCTGTAACCCCAGTAGTTAGTAAGGCGTTCACCGTTTTTAGGATTAGTATTACCGTTTTCAAATTCATCAAATTCAAAAACAGGCAAAAGCTCAACAGCAGTAATACCAAGATTTTTAAGGTAAGGAATTTTTTCAACGATACCTTTATAAGTTCCAGGACAGCTTACACCGCTTGTAGGAGAAGCAGTAAAGCCCTTAAGGTGAGTTTCGTAAATTACAGACTCATTCAAAGGACGGTTAATAGGCTTGTCACCTTCCCAGTCAAAAGCCTTGTCATCAATAACAACACATTTTGGGAACTGACTTACTTCTGCCGGTTCAAGATAGCGGGCTGCTTCTGTATGAGCATCAGGATGAGCAGCATAATGTTTATAGATAGAACCTTCACTTAAAGCCTTTGCATAAGGATCAAGAAGATATTTAGACCAGTCATATCTCAGGCCACGGCTTTCATCAAAAGGACCGTCAATTCTATAAAGATAAAGACAACCAGCTTTAATACCTGGAATAAAAGCATGCCAGATATCACCAGTTCTGTTTTTTGCGGAATCAAATTCAGCCATGGCGTATGGAACACCACTGCTATCCTTTTCAAAAAAGTAAAGGACAACTTTAGTCGCATCACGAGAGAAAATTGAAAAATTAACACCTTCTGAAGTTACCACAGCCCCAAGCGGACCAGGATTACCTTCAAGAACCGAAACCTTCTCCATACTAAAACACCTATTCTAAAATCCAGCCTTTTTTAACGGCAAGATCAATATTCTTTTCTACCCATTTCCACAGATCAGGCATAAACTCTTTGATCGGAGCATCACGCTTTTCAACATCTGCACGGGTCACTTTTCCTTCGACCCAGGTATGACCTTCTGTCACCATATTGTGAATAAAAGGCTGAACGCGATCCATACAGTTTGCATACTTTGAATCAACAGTTTCAAATGCCTCAAATTCTTCCCATAAGCCGCGGATCATTTTGCCCTCTTCTTCCGGAAGCATAGCAAAAAGTCTGTCGGCAGATTCAAGTTCACGCTTAGCCTTATCAAGATTTGCAGATTTATCAAAAGCAAAAGTATCGCCGGCATAAATCTCAATCAGGTCGTGAACAACACACATCGCACAGGCACGCAGAATATCAGGTTCCTGCTTTGCAAATTTCCTGAACATCAAAGCCATCACAGCAATATGCCAGGAATGTTCGGCGTCATTTTCACGGCGGCTCGAATCAGTCAAAAGTGTACGACGCAAAATCGAAGTCATCTTATCAATTTCAATTGTAAATTTAATCGCCTTACCGATATCTTCATTATCAGCCTGCGAAATAAGATCAATCCAATTGTCAGACATCACACACCTCAAATAAATATTTTATCATAGTAAGCGAGCCTTCACAATAATAAACCGTAGTTAGTTTATATTATAAACTATCTCACCTTTTGTGGCAATATTAGCCTGATTTTTCTGCAAATATATCGATTCAAGGGAATTGAATGGATATTCTGGTTTTTATCCCGTTCCTATTTTCCTTTCTATATATATGTGCTATATTTAAAATACTTCACCTCGCAAAAATTTTAATCAAATATACGGAGGTTCTCAATGAAAGAACTTTACCAGCCTGGTCAGGAAATCGAAACATCAATCGTTGCTGTTACAAACGATACAATCTTCCTGGACCTCAGCCTTAAAACAGAAGGCATTCTCGACAAAGCAGAAGTTACTGACGACAACGGAGAATGCAAATACAAAGAAGGCGACAAAATCAAGGTTTACTACCTTACAACAAAACACGATGTTCCATACTTCACAACAAAAATTGCAGGCAAAAACGCAGATAAAGACATGCTCGAAAAAGCATTCAATTCAGGCATTCCTGTTCAGGGACATGTAGAAAAAGAAATCAAAGGCGGATTTGAAGTTAAACTCGGAAATGCCCGCGCTTTCTGTCCATTCTCACAGATGGGATACAAACAGAAGGAAGAACCAGCATTCTACATCGGAAAAACACTTTCTTTCAAAATCCAGGAATTCAAAAACGAAGGTAAAAACATCATCGTTTCTAACCGCGCGGTAAAAGAAAGCGAACACAAAGAAGGTCTTGCACAGATTGCTTCTAAATTCACTGTAGGAACAACAGTTCTTGGAACAGTAATCGACATCAAGGAAAAAGGTGCACTCGTTGACATCGGCGGATTTGATGCATTCCTTCCAATTTCAGAAATTTCCCGTTCACGCGTAAACAAAGTTTCTGACAAACTTGAAAAAGGTCAGGAAATTAAAGCAGTTATCATCAACACAGACTGGGACCGCGAACGTGTTTCAATCTCAACAAAAGAACTCGAAGCAAATCCTTGGGACACAATCGAAAACGACTTCCCTGCTGGAACAAAATTCGACGGAAAAATCGTACGCATTGCAGATTTTGGTATTTTTGTTAATGTTGCAGAAGGAATTGACGGACTTGTTCATGTTTCAGAATTGAACCTCGAAAAAGGAACAAACCTCAAAAAGAAGTTCAATGTCGGCGATACACTCAGCGTAATCGTAAAATCAGTTGATGCACAGTCACAGCGCATGTCACTTACAACATCAACTTCAAACGAACAGGACACAGAAGCAAATGCTTATATGTCAAACCAGAAAGATGACGGCGACACATATAATCCATTTGCAGCATTGCTTAAAAAATAAGCTCAAAAATCTTTTACAGACTGAATGACAATATAAAACTTGTTTACTGTCCGTTAATAGAGATAAAAAAAGCAGGGAATATGAAAGTTCCCTGCTTTTTTTCACTTATTCAAAACAAACTAACTTATTTAGAAAGAAGTTTATTCATCTTTTTAACAAATTCCATCGGATCTTTAAGTTCTGCACCGCTTACAAGCAAAGCCTGATCCAAAAGTACAGTCGAAATATCACCGATAAATTCTTCATCTTCAGAATCACGAATTTTAAGAACCATAGCATGATCGCCGTTGATTTCAAGAATAGGCTTAACTTCTGCAAGACCAGTCTGTCCCATTGCCTTCATCATGCGTTCCATCTGAAGACTAGGATCATTTTCATCAACTACGATACAAGCAGGGCTGTCACTCAAGCGCTTAGAAAGTTTGACATCCTTAACTCTGTCGCCAAGAGCTTTCTTGATTTTGTCAGCAACAGGCTGGAATTCCTTTTCTTTCTTTTCTGCTTCTGCTTTATCAATTCCAAGTTCTTCGTCACTTCCTGCGCGGTCAACTGATTTAAGTTCAAATTCCTTGTAACGGCCAAATGCTGGAACAACGATTTCATCAATATCATCAGCCATAATAAGAACTTCAAAGCCTTTTTTAGCATAAGCTTCAAGAAGAGGACTTGCTCTCAACTGGCCTTCGTCTTTACCTGCAATAAAGTAAATTGCTTTCTGATCCGGCTTCATTCTCTGAACATAATCAGCAAAACTTGTAAAGTTATCATCGCCAATACCAGAAGCATCTGTAGACTTAAAGCGAACGATTTCTGCAATTTCATCACGGTTTGCATAATCGCTGTAAAGGCCTTCTTTCAAAGGACGGTTAAAGTTCTTAACAAACTTGCTCCATTTTTCGATTGCTTTTTTATCGTTATCAGATGGGTTTTCAGCCTTGCGTGCTTTATCTGCTGCTTCCCCAAGTTTTCTGAATTCGCTCAAAAGTTTTTTAACAGAAGCACTTCTGATGTTTTCAAGAATTCTGTTCTGCTGGAGAATTTCACGGCTTACATTAAGTGGAAGATCTTCAGAATCAATAATACCGCGCACAAAGCGAAGGTAAGAAGGCAAAAGTTCACGGTCATCATCAGTAATGAATACACGCTTAACATAAAGTTTTACGCCGCTTGCATAATCAGCCTGATACATGTCGAATGGAGCCATCTGCGGAACATAGAACAATGTTGTGTATTCCTGAGTTCCTTCAGCATGAGTATGAACATAGTGAAGAGGTTCCTGACCGTCATGGCTGATAGTTTTATAGAAGTTGTTGTAATCCTCTTCTTTAAGTTCGCTCTTTGAACGCTTCCACAAAGCACTTGCGCTGTTAACCTGATCAGTCTTGCTTTCTGTAGAAGTGATGTTTCCCTTGTCGTCATACTGATTCTGTTCGTAATGAAGATAAATTGGGAATGCAATATGATCGCTGTAGCGTTTAATAAGTTCTTCAATCTTCCAGCGGCTTGCATAATCTTTTGAATCATCATTCAGGTGCATTTCAATTGCAGAACCTGTGCGTTCAGGATCATCATAACCATATTTTTTAGCAGCCGGTGAATCAGCAGCAATTTCTTCAATATCATAAGAATTTGTTCCGTCACTTGACCAGTGCCAGATTTTCTTTTCTGCATCTCCGGCGCGGCGTGTATAAACATCAATCTGTTTGGCAGCCATAAATGCTGAGTAAAAACCAACACCAAACTGACCAATGAGGTTTGAATCTCCGCTTGCTTTTTCTGTTTCAAGTTTTTCGATGAATGCTTTTGTTCCGGAACGCGCAATTGTTCCAAGATTGTTTGTAAGGTCATCACTGTTCATACCAATACCGGTATCAGCAACAGTCAATGAGTTTGCTTTTTCATCAAAAGTAATGTCGATTTTTGGATCAAATTTAATAGCTTTGTAAGCATCATCTGAAACTGTCAGATACTTAAGTTTATCCAGAGCATCACTTGCGTTTGATACGATTTCACGCAAAAAGATGTCTTTATTTGAGTACATTGAGTGAATAATAAGTTTAAGAAGCTGATTTACTTCTGTCTGAAACTGATATTTAGCCATATTTGCCTCGAATAATATTGAAAATTGAATTGATTACTATATAATGTATTAAAATTATTCACAAACGACAAGGAATTTTGAATAAATTCAGGAATTAAAATGAATTCTATCCAATGGAATGCCTTCTGCAGCTTTCGCGACGCTTTTAAAGACCAGTGCAAAATCTGGGCAACACACAACCCCACCCTAATCCCTCTTCAAACCGCCGCTTCTGCCAGCAACACTCCACCCTACCCGATTGAAACGCCAGTTGTCTACAACACCGCCCTGGACGAAATCACAAAAGAATCCGACATCAAATTAATAGTAATCGGTGACAATCCCGGCAAAAACGAACAACTGGCTTTAAACCAGAAATATCTTGTTGGCCAGGCTGGCAAAATCGCCCAGGGATTCTTTACCAAAAATCCTTGTTTTAACATAGATTTCCGCAAAAACGCCATCATTCTGAACAAAACGCCGATCCACACCGCAAAAACCGCTCACCTTAAGGCCCTTGCAAGTCAGGGCGGCAAACCAGTTGCAGACCTGATACTGGAATCCCAGCTCTGGATGGCTCAACAAACCGCCGCCCTTCACCAGGCACTTTTCCGCGGCCAGGATACAAGCCAGGACTACTCCACAAAATTATGGCTCGTGGGTTACGGAGAACTCAAAGGCAAAGGAATTTTTCTTCCTTACCGTGATGCATTCTACAAAGCCTATCAGGATGACATCCATAATAATGCAGCCTGGAAAAATGTTTTTGTTTACCAGCATTTTTCGATGAACTGTTTTTTGAACGACCTTAACAAATTCCGCCAGGAACCTTACAAAGACCAGAATTTAAATTCCCAGACAAAAAAAATGCTTCCGTTACCGCAAGCCGTAATCGACCTGGGCCGGAAGCATCGTGATGAAATTTTCGTTTAATTAATCTTCGTCAGTAACTTCTGCATCTTCATCTACAATCGGACGGTTTTTCCATGCAATAAAAGCCATAACGATTGCAGCAACAATTAAACATCCGCCTGCAAACTTAATAAGCATTGAACCAAAATTCGATGGAAGCAGGAACAGAATTACAGCAGCCAGAAGTGAAATTGCAATTTCTGCAAGATTTTTCTTTACTTCAAGGCCAGCTTCGTGCATCTTAATTGTATCGTAACCAGCCGCAGCCGCACTGATAATTGCATAAGAAGCAAGAATATAAATCATTACCTTCCATGCAAATTCAGCAATAGTAGCCGGAAGAATAATACACAAAAGCCCAAGAATAATGCTCACAGTTCCACGGGTATAAACCGCAATTTTAAAATTCCTGTCAGTCAGAACTTTTGAAGTATTGAACAGCAAAAAAGCACCAAACAGAATAAGGTAAACACCTAAAGCAATAACCAGAAACTTTATGATTCCGTCAGTCACAAAAATCATCAAAAGCCCGATAATTGCAGTCAAAATCGAAAGCACAAATGTCGAAAAATCCATAATTCACCTCATCTAAAAAGTTTTTTCGAACCAAACTCTTTGTTTAAAAGTATAATCAATTTTCCAAAAAAATCAAAATTTTTTCGAAGAACATTCACGGAAAGTAACAATTTTGCCCGTGAATGTTATTCATCAAAAATTTTGACAACTTCAAATTTCAAACATATAATTTAATTGTATACTCGGAGATTTTTCGCGATGAACACAAATGTCCTAACCGGAGAAATTTATTCAAAATTAATTACAGCTGGAACTGCTGAACTCAACCTTAACCGCAAAATCGTAAACGACCTTAACGTTTTTCCGATTCCTGACGGTGATACAGGCGATAATATGTTCATGACAGTAAAGGCAGGCTGTGACGCAATTCTCCCGGAACTACTTACTTCGCTGGACTCTACTTCTGCAGTAATTTCCAAAGGAATGCTTTTAGGCGCTCGAGGAAATTCAGGCGTAATTCTTTCAAAAATTTTTGCAGGCCTTACAAAAGGTTTCCAGGGCTGTGAATTTGCAGACATCGCAATTATTTCACAGGCCTTTACCGCTGCAATTCAGGAATCCTACAGTGCTGTTTCAAAACCAGTCGAAGGTACAATCCTTACAGTTTTCAGGGAATCAGTTGAATTTGCAAACTCCAGACTTGATTCAACTTCTTCCATAGAAGAATATTTTGAAAACCTTATATCCGCAGCAAAAAAATCCCTTGATAATACACCAAACCTTCTTGCACAGCTAAAAGAAGCAGGCGTTGTAGATTCAGGCGGAGCAGGTCTTATCTATATTTTTAACGGAATGCTGAATGCGCTCAACGGCCGTGAATATTCTTCTTTCGAAGATTCAGATTTTTCAAACCCACAGGCCAAAGTAGACATCAGTACTTTTACACGCAATACTCAGCTCGAATTCGGTTACTGCACGGAATTTTTCCTGCGCCTTCAGACTTCAAAAGTTGATCCAGACACCTTTGACGAATTCCACTTTTCAAACTGGCTCAACCAGAACGGAAATTCCCTGGTATTCTATCGCGACGACGACCTTGTAAAAGTTCACATCCACACAATGGAACCAGGCAAAATCCTCAACTACGCTCAGCAGTACGGAGAATTTCTTACCTTAAAAATTGAAAACATGATGCTTCAGCATAACGAAGCTACAATCCAGAATAACTACAGCGACAAAAGCCTTCCTCACAAAAAATTCGGAACAGTAACCGTTGCCGCTGGTGCCGGAATAAAACAATCCTTCCTGGAAATGGGCGTTGATCAGGTAATCAACGGCGGTCAAAGCATGAACCCAAGTTCCCAAGATTTTATTCAGGCATTTGAACTGATTAATGCCGACCATATTCTGGTTTTCCCAAACAACTCAAACATTATCATGGCAGCAAACCAGGCAAAGGAACTGTACAAAAAAGCACAGATTCATGTTCTTCCTGCAAAAACAATCGGTCAGGGTTACGCCGCAATTTCCATGCTGGACTTCAGTTCGGACAATATCGACACAATCATATCAGAGGCAATGACTGCAATTTCAGAAACCACAACCGGTATGATCAGCGTTGCCGTTCGGGATACAGTCCTTAATGGAGTTGAAATCAAAAAAGACCAGTATCTGGGATTTGAAAACGATACAATTCACCTGAGCGCACAGACACCAGAAACAGCCTGCAAAGAACTGGCAAAAAAACTCAAGCTTGCAGACCATGGCCTGATGCTTTTGATTTACGGAAAAGATGTTTCTGATTCTACAGCCCGGGAACTTTACAAAGAATTAGACAGCGAATACAAAAAAACAGAAATCATCCTGATTAAAGGTGAACAGCCTGTTTATAATTACATAATGGTACTTGAATAACAAAAAGGAAGCACAAATGACACAATTTTTTACAGATTCAGACACAGATGTAACTCTCGCCGAAGCCCGTGACATGGGATTTGAACTTATCAGCATGCCTTACAGTATTGACGGACAGACAACTTATCCTTACAAGGATTTTGAAGATTTTGATTCAAAGAAATTCTATGACATGCTTAGAGAAGGCGTTCTTCCAACAACAAGTGCTATAAGCGAAGAAGCTTACATTGAATACTTTGAACCGGTTTTCAAACGCGGAGATGACATTCTTTACGTTCACTTTTCTGCAGCAATGACCATAACTTTTGACAACATGAAAAAAGCAGTCAACCGCCTTAAGAAACAGTATCCGGAACGCAAATTCTATGACATCGACACAAAAGGAATTACTACAATCAGTTATGCAATCGTAAAAGATATTGCAGATCTCAAAAAAGCAGGAAAAACTCCGGAAGAAATCGTTAACTGGGCAAAAACAGAAGTTGATCATTACGCAATGTACTTTTTTGCAGATGACCTTAAGTTCTTTAAACGCTCCGGACGAGTTTCGGGTCTTGCTGCAACCATGGGAACAATCGTAGGAATCCGCCCGATTATTCACATGAGTCAGGATGGAAAAATGGAAAGCATCGGCAAAGAAAGAGGCCGTTCCAAAGCCATCGAAACTCTTGTAGATTATGTTGAAAGTCTTGGATTAGACATCAAACAGCACAGAATCGTAATCGGTCACTCAGATGCACTTGATCTTGTTGACGAAATTATTGACGCACTGCGCAGACGTTTTGGTGACGATCTGAGAATTGAATACAAGACAACAAATCCGACAGCGGGTTCACACTGCGGACCAAATGGAGCAGGAATCTGTTTCCATGCAATCCACAGATAAAACCAAAAATGTTCTTAAAAATCCAGATCACGGGAGATAAGAATTGATAGAAGTTAAGGAAGTAAAAACAAAAAAACAACAGAAAGATTTTCTCGATTTTCCGTTAAAACTGTACAAAAAAAATCCGTGCTTTGTTCCCCCTCTTTATTCAGACGAAAAAAAGATGTTCAAGCCGAATTATGTTTATAACGACACCTGTGAATCAATATTTTTCAACGCCTATAAAAATAATACAATCGTAGGACGCATTCAGGGAATTTTACAGAAAGCTTCCAATGAACTGCGCAACGAAAAACGCATCCGCTTTACCAGATTCGATTCAATTAACGACCAGGAAGTTGCAAACGCACTCTTTTCTGCAATCGAAAACTGGGCAAAAGAAAAACAGATGGATACAATCTGCGGACCTTTAGGATATTCTGACCTTGACCGCGAAGGCCTCCTTATCGAAGGCTTTGACCAGCTTTCAACTTTCGAAGAACAATACAACGCAGAATACTACCAGACTCTCATCGAAAACCTCGGCTACCAGAAAGAAGTTGACTGGACAGAAAGCAAACTTTTCAAGCCAGACGATGATGATGCTTCACTTGAAAAAATGGCAGAATTTGTAATGAAACGCTACAAGCTCAAGATCGGTCCTGCCAAAAATATCGATGACTTTATTAAACGCTATGCAACAGAATTCTTTGATCTTGTAGACAAATCATATCACGACATTTACCAGACAGTTCCTTTTACACAGGGAATGAAAAACCTGATGCTCGAAAACTTCAAGCTTATCATCGACCTTAACCATGTCTGCGTAATTCTTGATGAAAACGAAAAAGTTGTCTGCTTTGGAATCTGTTTCCCTTCAATTGCACATGCACTAAAGAAAACCAGCGGAAAACTCACACCGCTTACCCTTATTAAACTTTTGCTTGCAATTAAACATCCAAAAGTAATAGATCTTGGTCTTGTAGGCGTCGATCCAATTCATGCCAACAAAGGAATCAGCGTCATAATCTCTTCTGCCTTACTTAAAATGCTTAAAGAAGACGGAATTGAATATGCAGAAACAAACCTTAATCTCGAAAATAACTACGCGATTCAAAATCAATGGAAACGCTTTAAGGAAATCAAACACAAACGCCGCCGTTCTTACATAAAAAAGATCTAGCTGCGGATGTTCACTAAGGAATTTATATGGTTAAAATCATATTAGACTGCTTTGGCGGTGATAACAGCCCGGACGCTCATGTAAAAGGCGCAGTTGAAGCACTTAAAAAATTACCAGACCTCAAATTGATTCTTACCGGAGACGAAGTTCTCATCAGAGAAAAACTTTCCGGCTTAAAATACGATTCTGACAGACTGGAAATTATTCACGCACCTCAGGTAATTACCTGTAATGACAAACCAACTGATGCAATCCGCCTCAAAAAAGAAAGTTCCATGATGAAAGCCGTAAAACTTCTTTACGATGACGACTCAATTGCAGGAATGGTAACTACTGGTTCAACAGGAGCCATTGTTACAGCAGCAACAGTCCGTATCGGCCGACTTAGAAACGTTATCCGTCCGCCATTCTGCCCGGTAATTCCTACAATGGCAGGAACACTTGTCGGAATTTGTGATTCAGGTGCTTCAACCGACATTACAGTGGAACACCTTCAGCAGTACGCAATCATGGGTTCCCTTTACCTTGAAAAAACATTCGGCATTAAAAATCCGCGGGTTGCCCTTCTGAACATAGGTACAGAAAAAGAAAAAGGCGACGAACTTCGTAAACAGGCTTATGAAGTTCTTGAAAAAACTCCTCACATCAACTTCTGCGGAAATATGGAAAGCCGCGACCTTCTTTCAGGAAAATATGACCTTGTAGTCTGCGACGGATTTTCTGGAAACGTTCTGATAAAGACTACAGAAGGCACCGCAATTGAACTTCTTAAAAAGCTTAAAAAAGATATCGGCCGTAAACTGATTTATAAAATCGGCGCCGGACTTATGTACAAGATGTTTATGGAAGAAAAAGAATTCATGAACTATCAGAATTACGGTGGAAGCGTTCTTCTTGGAACAGCAAAAGTTGTTGTTAAAGGACACGGAAATTCCACAATGCCTGCAATCACAAAATGTATCGAACAGGCTTATCAAATGGAAATATCTTCTTTAAATCCGGAAACAGAAAAAATCCTGGATGAAGTATTTGGAGAAAACTAAAATTAAAAATACTAAAACTTTCTTAAAAAGGAGAGATTCAAATGTTTGAAACTGTCAGAAAAATCATGGCCAAGCAGCTGCGTATTGACGAATCAAAAGTTACCATGGACGCTTACATCAAAAAAGATCTTGGAGCAGACTCTTTAAGCATCTTACAGCTTTTGATGACTCTCGAAGACGATTATGGCATCGTAATTCCTGATGAAGAACTTGCTACTTTTGAAAAAGTATCTGATATCATGAGTTATCTTGACAAACAGCAAAAAAAATAAAATTCTCTATTGACAAAAATTATTATTTCGTGTTATTTTTAACGCACGTTATGGAGCGATACCAAAGTGGTCGTACTGGGGCGGTCTTGAAAACCGTTGACCTTCCGGGGTCCGGGGGTTCGAATCCCTCTCGCTCCGCATACTTTGGAAGCGTGGTAGAGCGGTAATACAGCGGATTGCTAATCCGTCGGTACCTTAATCGGGCCGGGCAGGTTCAACTCCTGTCGCTTCCGTTTTACCAACTTCTAATGAGTTGCAAAATGAGATTGTAGCTCAGCTGGATTAGAGCACCACCCTGCGGAGGTGGGGGTCGAACGTTCGAATCGTTTCAGTCTCAAAGAGAGTATCTGGTCAGCCAGATACTTTTTTTTTAACAGGGCTTTTGAATGAGTCCAGGTACTATGCAAGTTGTCGCTGCAAAACCCCGCCAGATCCGGAAGGAAGCAACGGTATGCGGATGATGACTGTGCCGTAGTCCACCTGGGCTCTTTCAAAAGCCTTTAATATTTTTAACGAAGAGTACCTTATAAAAAAACCAGCGATATATTTCGCTGGTTTTTTGTTTATCAAAATATTATCTTACTGACAAATATCAATTCTACACAGTAAAATCTGACAGAAATATTTTATTCGATTCAGGTTACCAGATCTTGTTTCCGCCCAGAATCAGGCCTTCAACTTTTCCGATAAGTTTTTTTCCGTTGAACGGTGTGTATTTTCCTTTGCTATAAAATTTACTTGAATCAACCACCCATTCTTTTTCTGTATCAACAAGAACCAGATCTGCATCCATTCCCTTTTGAACAAGACCTTTATTCAATCCAAGAATTTCTGCCGGATTTGCGCTCATGATTGAACTCAGTTTTTGTCTTGAAAAACCTTCTTCCTTTACAAGAACTGTATTTGCAACTGCGTATGACAATTCAATTCCTGTAAAACCTGGTGCACCATTGAACTTATCTTCTGCTGTATGAGGCGCATGGTCAGTACTGATACAGTCTGCAGTTCCATCTTTAAGCGCCTGAATTACAGCCCTTCTGTCATTTTCAGGACGAACCGGCGGATTAACAAGAGTATCAATTACAGGACCGCAGTTTTCGTTAAGACCAAAATGATGAGGAGTAACTTCACATGTAACTGCAAAACCGTTACTTCCTGTCTTGCCTTCTGAAACTGCTTTTTTTGCACGACGGACACATTCAAGACTTTCTACTGTGCTGCAGTGCGCAATATGTATTTTACAGCCTGCAAGTTTTGCAAGTTCAATATTACGATAAGTAGCTGTATCTTCTGCAAGACGAAGAACTTCATTTGCATACAAAAGATTTTCCTGCATGTGGGACTCGTCTTCTTTCATTTGAGCTGTAAGGGGTTCTCCATGATCACGACGGGCTGCACGGGCAGTCAATTCATTCTGACGCAGAACTTTAGCTTTTTTGGAAAGGCCTTTATCTTCACAATGACAGCTTACAACAATTCCCTTTTTTGCAGCCTTATACATTGCTTCAAGCATGACAGCTGAATCTTCTACATCAAAACCGTCTTCTGTAATTACAGGAATTTCCTTTACATCAATTTCATCAAGGTGCGCTGTAGAATTCCCTTCAAAACCGCAGGTTATGCTCACTGTCTGGAACACTTTTGTAGCATTCTGTCTACCTGCTCTTTCCATAACATCACGAGCCTGTTCAACACTACTGCAGACAGGCTTTGTATTCGGCATGCAGACAACTGTTCCAAAACCTGCATGACTTGCTGCCTGCACTCCAGAAACAATATCTTCTTTCTGAGTAAGACCCGGATCCCTAAAATGAACATGCATATCAATAAATGCAGGCATTACAGTCTTTCCATTTGCATCAATGAACTGTGCACCAGGAAACTGCTTTTCTAACTGAATTCTGTCTACCAAATCATACTGTACATCCAGGATTTTCCCTTCATCACATACAATATAACCCTTTCCGGCATTATTCTTATCAATGATTTCTGCATTATATACTACTAACATTCTTCACCTTAACGGATTCTGTCTACCAAAAACTATTATTTACCTAAATCAAAGCTTTCTGCCTGTGGACCTGCTTTGTACAACGCATCACAGAATTCACAGCAATAAAGGGCTTTGTTATAATCTACCAGGCGGAAAACCTGTTTTACATAATGTTCTGTAGCAGTAATACAGCGTGGATTTTTACACTTGATTACGTTTTCTACAGTGTTAGGCAATTCCATCTTTATCTTTTTAACACGCTGTTCATCTTTAATAACATTTACAGTAATGTTTGGATCAATAAATCCAAGTACTGAATAATCAATGTTAATAATATTATCAACTTTAATAATGTCTTTGCGACCCAGTGTTTTAGAAGGAACATTCATCACAAGAGCTGCAGTAAATTTTGCTTTATCAAGACCAAGCCAGCTGAAGATTTTTGGTCCCAGTCCTGCACAAATATGATCGATTACAAGACCATTTTTAATTGTATCTACATTCAACATATCGCTTACCTCTTATTAAAGTGAACCTGTAACTTTTGCAATCAAAGCCATACGGGCATACATTCCGAACTTAACCTGCTTGAAATATGCTGCGCGCGGATCATCATCAACTTCTGGCTGGATTTCGTTTACACGTGGAAGCGGATGCAGAACGATCATATCTTTTTTTGCAAGTTTCATTTTTTCAGAATCAAGAATATAACTGTCTTTAAGGCGAATATAATCTTCTTCGTTAAAGAATCGTTCTTTCTGAACGCGTGTCATGTAAAGAATATCAAGATCGCCCATTACATCTTCAAGGCGTTCTGCTGTTGTATACTGAATGCCTTTTGGATCAAGAATATTTTCTTTCATATATTCAGGAATGCTCAATTCTTTTGGACTGATGAATACGAACTTATTTGTCGGATAGCGGCTCATTGCCTGTGTCAAACTGTGAACTGTTCTACCGAACATCAAGTCTCCACAAAAACCGATTGTCTGTCCTTCGTAACTTCCTCTTAAACGACGAATTGTCAAAAGGTCAGTTAATGTCTGTGTCGGATGAAAATGGCCGCCGTCGCCCGCGTTAATAATTGGTACCGGTGAATATTTCGAAGCAAGTAAAGCAGCTCCTTCTTTTGGACTGCGCATTGCAATTACGTCAACGTAAGAAGAAACTACACGGATTGTATCTGCAAGAGTTTCACCTTTTGATGTCGAAGTATTACTTGCATCAGAAAAGCCTTCTACAGTTCCGCCAAGGTGAAGCATGGCAGCTTCGAAACTCAGGCGGGTTCTGGTACTTGGCTCAAAAAAAAGTGTCGCAAGAATTTTCCCGCGACACACATCATTAAATGAATTAGGATCAACAATAATCTGTTCTGCCAATGAACAAATTTCATCAATTTCTGCTACTGATAGATTTTCCGGTTCAATTACATGTCGTCCTGTTAACATAGAGTTCCCCTAAAATTTTTATTTATTATATCAACTACTTTATTTTGTTTCTAGTCGGATTAAAGATTTCTATGTAGACAAATTACGGTTTTTTGCAGATAATAGTAGAGATAGGGTAAAAATTCCTGTTTTTGAATTTTTGCCTTCACCAAGGGGATTCTTAAATGAAGAAAATCGGTATCAAACTTGCAGATGGAACATTCTATCCAGTTATGGAAGAAGGTTCACCTATCACAAAAGAAATTAACCTCACAACTGTAAAAGATGACCAGACAACAATTCACGTTGACCTTTACCGTTCAGAAGACGATTCCATGGAAAACGCAGAATATGTTGATACCCTTCACATTGAACACATCAAGAAACATCCTAACGGTGAACCGACAATTGACCTTCAGCTTACCCTTGACGAAAATAACGAACTTTCTGCCAGCATCCGTGACCAGGAAACAGGAACAGAAAATTCAACAAATGTTGTTCTCGAATCTACACTTACAAATATTCATGTTGCACCTGAATCAGATTCTGACGCAGATGCTGTTCTTGCTTCTACCGATGCTTTAGGATTTGAAGACTTTGATCTTGAAGAAGCACTTAAAAATCCTTCTGAACCAGACGAATTCCCTGAAGACACAGCTTTTGATCCAAACAGCCTTCAGTTCGATTCAATGATCGAAGAAACCGCTCCTTCTGAAATCGAAGAAGATTTACCTGAAGAAATTGAAATCCCTGTAGACCCAGAAACCACAACTGACGAACTTGCAACAATTAATCTTGATTACTCACCAGACGAAGAAAAAATGAACGGAATGACAGATACAAGCGATCTTGATTCCCTTCTTGATTCCGTTGACCTTCCAGAAAATATTGAATCAGATTCTTCAGAAACCGACATTGATTTCAGCGTACCTGAAACAGAAGCTGACAACACTGAAATTGACTTCAGCATGCCAGACGATGAACCGGCAATTTTCGAATCTACAGAAACTGATTCACCTGATTTTGACATCACTGACTCCGAAACAGAAATCAATTCCGACGAAGAAATCGATCTTACAATTCCGGAAATGGAAGAATCTCAGCCGGCCCAGACTGAAAATTCAGACCTGGACTTTTCAATGCCAGACATGGAATCTGACAGTACAGAAATCGACTTCAGCGTGCCGGACACAGAAACTGATAGCACTGACATCGACTTCAGCATGCCTGACGACGAACCATCAGTTTTCGACACAACAGAATCTGACAATACAGAACTCGCCTTTGACATGCCTGATACAGAATCTGACAGCACAGATATCGACTTCAGCATACCGGACACAGAATCTGACAACACTGACATCGACTTCAGCATGCCTGACACAGAATCTGACAACTCTGACATCGACTTCAGCATGCCGGACGATGAACCAATGTTCCAGGACGAACAGACAGATTCCTTTGAAGAAACAGAAACTTCACAGGACATCAATTCTTTTGCCGGCGGTTCTGCAGGACTTGATTTTTCTGACCTCCTTGATGAAGAAACAAAAGAAGGCAATGCTGCCGGTGCCGTTTCAAAAGATGAAATCAAAAAGAAGACAAGAGTTCCGGTTATCATCTGCATCATCTGTGCAATAATCTGTATCATCGGAGCAGCACTTGTTCTTTTTGTAATTCCTTCAAAAATCAATCTTTTGAAATCCCGCAATACAAAAAATACTGAACAGACTGCTGTAGAAAAAACAGAAGAATCTGCAAAAGAAACTCCTGCTGAAAAAACAGAAGATAAAAAAGATGCTCCAGCTCAGACAGAAAAAGATTCCCCTGTAGTTGTAGAAGCAGAAAAGCCTGCCGAACAGCATCCTGCAAAACAGGAAGAAATTGTTGTAGCACCTGCAGTTGAAGTTGTTCCACAGCCTGTAAAAACAACTGCTAATCCTGCTGACAACATCAAATATAAAATCAAATGGGGCGACACTCTTTGGGATATTTCCACAACTTACTACAAGACTCCATGGAAATATAAAAAGATTGCCCGTTTCAATAACATTAAAAATCCTGATAAGATTATTTCTGGAACTACAATCATAATTCCTGCTGAATAATCCAGGCAACGGATTAGCTTTTATGAAAACATCTAAATTCCTCACTTTAACCATATTGGCTGGACTGACTTTTATCAGCTGTTCTGCCCGTAATGAAAATACTCTTCAAAAAAAATATGGTCCTGATGCCAACTACTTTATCGGTTTGCAGGCTGCAGAAAAAAGTGACACAAAAAAAGCTCTCCGCCATTTTAACCGCTGTATTTCTTCCGGCTCAAAATATACAGCCCGCAGAAGTATGGAACAGAAAATTAAACTTGGAAACATTCAGGATAAAGTAAAATCCTGCAAAGAATATCTTGAACTTTATAACGATGATGCTGCTTTAATTTTTGCCGGCCACGAACTTATTGCCAACAACGAATATGCACTTCTGTTAAATTACACCAAAAACATTGATGTGACTTCCTGTTCAAATGAACTTGTCAAACTTTACCTTTCCTGCATCAAAGAAAAAGATCCCTCAAATCTTGCCCTGGTTATCCAGAAATGGTTCACAGAACGTCCGCTTTCTCCTGAACATATTTCTTTTTACAATGAATATCTTTCGCCTGCAGAAGCTTCTCTTGAAGATAACCAGCTGATTCCCATCCAGCAGACTTCTTCTATACTTGAACGCCGCAGTTTAATTCAATCGGAATACAATACAATTTACCTTTTCAGAGTCTATGTTTACACAAAGGAATATGCAAAAGCCTATTCTTTGGTAGACAGAATCCTAGAAATCACATCAAATTCCATTCCATTAACAACTGCTCTGGCCGAAGATTTAGGAAAAACACTTCTTTCCGGAAGCCGTAAATATCAGGCCAACGCCAGCATACTGGAAAAGATTGCCGGGTCGACAGAATATTCTAACGACATAAAATATTGTGCTTACCTTTACGCAGGACGCATTTATTCCAAGGGCGGAATGACAACAAAATCCTCATATCGCTTTGAAGACGCCTTTAACATTTCAACAAATGACAAAGATTACGATAAAGCGCTGTGGTATTATATTAATGCAAAACTTGCCTTGTCGACAGAATCTGCCGTTAACGCTGTTGAAAAATACTGTTCAACCTGGAAAAACCCCTACTACTTTGATGACCTTTTGGATTCTTTGAGCACACAGATTATGACAGAAGGAAAATGGCAGCTTTACGCAAAACTTTATCCTATTCTTGATGGATATGCTGATAACGCAACAACTTCTCAATACGCTTACCTTACCGGCCGCCTGATTAACCTTAACTACATCAAAGGAACAGATGAACAAGCTCAGACCGCATTTGAAAAAGCCGTAACTTTAAATGCAGGAATTGATGTTTATTACAGACTTCTTGCAGCAAGAGAATTGAACTGGGATTCGCAGAAAATTCAAAGTACGATTTTTACTCCTGCACATTCTTCTGTTGCATCTTCTGATACCGATTTGCAGACCCTAATCCGCGGTTATGCAGATTTCGGTTTTGCACATCTTATTTATCCTGAATGGAAATATTTCATTACTCAGCAAAAAAATCCATTCGATCTTGAAACTATAATTCAGGCTTCTGAACTCTTACGAAAATGTGCAACTTACGAAAACAACTATTTTTATTACAGCCTTAGAATGATGGCTACAACTTCAAATCTTGATAATGCGCCTGTTAACAAAAAATGTTTTGAGCTTTCATATCCAAAAAACTTTTCCCGTTATGTAGAAAAAGCCTGCCAGGAATTTGGTGTAGATGAATACGACATGCTTGGACTTATCCGCACAGAAAGTTTTTTCCAGACAGCAGTTTCAAGTTCAGCAGGCGCTGTTGGTCTTACTCAGCTCATGGAAGAAACAGCAATCGATTGTGCTTCACGCTTAAAAATCCAGGACCTTGATATCCGCGATCCTCAAACCAATATCCGCATCGGAACTTATTATTACGGCAATCTTGTTAAACGCCTTGACGGTTCAAATATTTTAGCTTTGTTCGCTTACAACGCAGGTCCAAACCGTGTACGACGCTGGCTTAAAACTTCGCAGATTGGTCTTGGAAAATATAATGAACTTCCATCAGATTTATTTCTTGAAACAATTCCATTCCGTGAAACAAGAGAATACGGACGCAAAGTAATTTCTGCTTCTGCAATTTATGCCTGGCTTTACTACCAGAAGAATCCGGGCGATATCGTTGTAGAAAAAATGTAAATTTACTATAATACGTGCATTCCATATCTTTTTAGGTGTAATTATGCACGAAACATTATCTCACATCATTCCTGAATCATTTCACTTTACTACACTTCAGGGAACCCAGCTTGTACTTCTTTTAGGAATCATCATGTTTTTTGGCGCTCTCGGCGGAAAACTTTTTCAAAAACTGAAGATTCCTCAGGTTGTAGGTTATATTGTCATCGGTATTTTAATCGGTTCTTCAGGCTTTCAGATTCTTGGTAAAGACACAATCGCTGCATTAAATCCTGTCAGTACTGTTGCTCTTTCCCTCATCGGCTTTTTGATTGGTGGTGAATTAAAACTCAAGGTACTGCAGAAATACGGAAAACAGTTTGTCGGTATTCTTCTTTTTGAATCAATCACTCCATTCTTTATCGTTGGCGGAATCGTAACAGCAGTTTCTTTTTTCTTTACTAAAGATGTTGTCACTTCTGTTTCACTTGGACTTGTTCTTGGTGCCATCTGTTCTGCAACTGCACCAGCGGCTACCACAGACGTTCTTGTTGAATACAGAACCCGAGGCCCTTTAACAACAACAATTTACGGTATCGTTGCAATGGACGACGCTGTTGCCCTTATCCTTTACGCAATTGCTTCTACTATAGCTTCGACACTTCTCGGCGGAAAACAGCTTTCTTTTGGAGCACAGATGCTTACAATTGGAAAAGATATTTTTGGTTCTATCCTTGTAGGAAGTATTTTTGGTTTTGTATTAAGCATGATTATCCGCCATGTTCTTACAGATGAAGGCCGAATCCTTTCTTTCTCTCTTGGAACACTTTTCCTTTGCACAGGCTGCTGTATAATTTTCGGTCTTGATAATATTCTTGCAGCAATGTCCCTTGGATTCTTTATGGTGAATTTTGCGCCTGCAAAAACAAGATCTGTATTTGACCTTACAACTAAATTTACACCACCGGTTTATGTTCTGTTCTTTGTTCTCGTTGGCGCAAAACTTGATATCTGGATCATTACTCCATATCTTGGACTTATCGCTTTGATTTATGTTTTCGGAAGAACATTAGGAAAAACAATCGGTTCCATTCTTGGCGCAACACTTACTAAAGCACCAGTAACAGTCAAAAAATATTTACCTTATTGTCTTTTAAGTCAGGCAGGTGTTGCTATCGGTCTTTCAATTGCAGCGGGTAATGACTTTCCAGAAACTATCGGTCCAAAAATTCTTTTGATTATTACAGCAACTACATTTATTGTTCAGCTGCTTGGACCAATCTGCGTAAAAAAAGGTGTTACAAAAGCCGGCGAATGCGGACTTAACATTACAGAAGAAGACATTAAGAAAAATACTCAGGTTAAAGATGTTATGTTCGGTAACGATTATGTATGTAATCAGAACTCACCTGCAATAGTTACAGAAACAACAACACTTTCACAAATCGTTGATTCATTCAGTCACCAGCACAACCTTAACTACGTTGTAAAATCTGATAATAAATTAACAGGCGTTATTTCTCTTGAACATGTAAAAGAAGTTCTTTCTATCGGTGAATTTGCTGACGGCCTTTTAGCAATGGATGTCATGGACAAGCCTTCTGTAACTTGTACTCCACAGATGTCACTGCCAGATGTTTATGAATTATTTGATTCAAATGATGTGGATGCAATTCCAATTGTAGATGAAAATAACCTGCCATACGGCATTCTTGAAAGAAACTGCATTGACCACTACTTACATGCAAGAATCCTTGAACTGCATCGTAAAATCGAAAATCTTGGTTAAAACCTTATAATTGGTAGACAGAATGAACAATTTTTAAGCGTTCTGTCTACCAATCCTATTCCTGAAGCCTTACATTCTTGTACAAGGCACTCATTTTGTACCCGTCAAGATCAATCGTTACATAATCAAAACCAATCTTCTTAAATTCCTTGTAAATCGATTTCTGAATTCCATGGAATGTTTCGATAGAATTTTTATCTATTACAATTCTGGCATGATTATTATCAAGCTTTACGTGAACATCCAGCAGATTATGATCGAAAAGGAATTCTTCGGCTTTTCGAACCATCTCGATTTTTTCAAATGTTAATTCCTGTCCAAATTCAATTCTTGTTGCAAAACATGGATTTTCCTTTTTTACAGGTATTTCCATTTGGTTAAGACAGTTTTTAACATCCTCTTTTGTAAAACCAAGATTTTTAAGCGGTGATACGATATTTAATTCTCTTAAGGCACGCATTCCCGGATTATATTCAAGCCGGTCATGAACTACACTGCAATCTAAAATCGTATCAATATTATAATTTGCAGCTTCCTGAATTACTGCCGTATAAAGAATTTTTTTGCAGTGGTAGCATCTGTCTGTCAGATTCTTTTTTAAATTATCAAAAGCAAAAAGATCTATGCAGATACGATTATATTCAATTCCATACTTTTTACAAAAAGCCTGGCACTCTGATACTGTTTTTTCGCTGACAATACGGGAATAAACATTTACCGCAACAACTTTTTCACCTAGGATATCATGGGCAACTTTTAGCAGTAATGTAGAGGAATTTCCTCCGCTGAACGCAATTGCAACTTTTTTATATTTCGAAATTTCTTCTTTTAATTTTAGAAGCTTACTAGACGAATCTGACATAAAAACCTTTATTAAATCTTTTTATAGTATAAAACTAATTTCCGAATTTCACAAATTTTTTTTAAATAAAAAAACCGATACTGATTTTTCAGTATCGGTTTATATGATTCATTTTAAGAATTACATTAATTCTTCAAGATCAACTTCGCCAGCTACACAAGGAACTGTGATTGACCAGTTTTCAAGAACTTTTGGATGAACTTCACCAAATACGCCGACCTTTTTGCCGTTAACCATAATAGCAGCCTGACGACCAGGAATGAATCTTGGATCATCACATTCTTCTACTTTGTATTCATGATCAAGGAAGTACAAAAGGCTTGAAACTTCACTTGCTGCATTGTTAAAGTTTGCATTTGCTGCAGCAGTCATAAATCCAAGACTCTGACGTGTTCTTGTTCCTGTATTTTCTTCATCACAAAGATATGCAATCTTGCCGATTTCAAAAATCTTATGAGGGAAAATAGCATTTGCTGAACCACTTTCTGCTTTAAGCAAAGAAGCGATAATCGAAGGACGAACATACTGATAGTTTTCTGACATTGGATTTTCAATTTCAATAACATCATCAGCTGTAACTTCCATTCTGTCGATGTAATCTTTTTTGCTTCCAAGGTAGTTGAAAATCATTTCCTGGTAACCAAGACCAACCATTACATTTTTTGCTTTACGGCTGAACAATGTAACAGGACTCAAACGACCAATTGTAAAATCATCAGGTTTGCGTGGATCAAAGTTATCAAGACCAACGCCAATCATTACGTCTTCGATAATATCTACTTCGTGGAGGAAGTCGTTACGGTAAGGAGCCGGCCACAATGTAAATTCTACATCATCACCAGTTTCTTTAACTTCAACTTTGTTATCCATGCGTGAAAGTGCATCGACAACCTGATCTTTGTTAAAATCACTTCCAAGAAGTTTATTGATATGTTTAAGAGTTGCTTTTGTTGATTTCTGGAAATAGAAAGGAACGCAGATGTTCTTTCCAAATCCTGTTTCATATGGATGCTGAACCTGAATAGGAACAATTTCATAACCACAGTCTGCAAAGTCACATGCAACGATATTTGCACTAAGCATAAGGTTAGCCATGTTGTCACCAGTAAGTTCAACCATAAGGTCTTTATCACCAACCTGAACTGCACCAAGTGTAGCACTATTGATGATCGGTGCCATAGACATTACTTCACCATTATCATCTGCCAAAAGAGGGAACTTTTCTTTACCTTCAAGAATCCAGCCAAAATCTTTTCCTTTTGGATGATCTGTAAGAATCTGACGGCAAGTCATTGGTTCTTCACACTGGAGAGGTACAAATGAAGTTTTATCTGGATCAACAGCTTTATAATGAACAGGCCATTTAATCTGATCTACGCGGTAAAGACCCATAGAAACAGAACGACGCTTACGACCAAAGTTCCAGCAAAGTTTTTCCTGTGTCTGGATGATATCAATAAGCATTGGTTCATCAATTGGTTTACCAGAAATCATGAATGCTACCATGTATGGACGAACATTCTTAACTTCTGGATCAACGATTACTGTACGGTTCTGATGATCTTTAATATCACCTTCACGGTTCATGAACTTGCTGTAATCAGTAGCTTTTCCACCACCATGAAGTCTCAACTGGCGGGCAACACCGTTTGTAGACCAAAGATCCGGACGGTTAGTGTCGTTAAGCTCAATTTTAATTACACGCTGGTCTTCTGGCTGAGACATATCAGGTTTTTCATCAAGTTCAGCTTTTCCACATGTAAGTTTTTTTTCGAGCGTATCGTAGTCGTATTTTGTTCCGACCATGTTGAAAAATAATTTTTCGTTTACTTCAATCTTTGGCATTTTGTATTACCCCAAACCCTTTTTTTATTCTGCAATATTTTTGAAAATCAATGATGTATTAACGCCACCGAATGCAAAGTTGTTTGACATTACGATGTCTGTTTTAATTTCACGGCCTTCACCCATAATGTAGTCAAGTTTACCGCATTCCTGGTCAAGAACTTCTGGTGAAAGGTTAAGTGTAGGATGGAACCAGCCTTCTTTCATCATGTTGATTGTTACCCATGCTTCGATTGCACCACAAGCACCGAGTGTATGACCTGTATAAGATTTTGTTGAAGAAATTGGAACAGGGCGCTTGAATACGCTTTCTGTAGCACAAGATTCAGCGATATCTCCGTGTGGAGTTGATGTTCCGTGTGCGTTTACATATCCGATTTCATCTGGTGAAATTCCTGCATCTGCAACAGCAAGTTCAATTGCCTTTGCCATTGTGTGCTGGTTAGGAGTTGTGATGTGGTCACCGTCCTGGTTTGTACCGAATCCGATTACTTCAGCGATGATTTTTGCACCGCGTGCTTTTGCATGTTCATATTCTTCAAGAATAAGTGTACCAGCACCTTCACCGATAACGAGACCGTCACGGTTTACACTCCAAGGACAAGGACTTGTTTTTGGAGCATCATTTTTACAAGAAGCAGCAAAAAGTGTATCAAAGATATCTGAATCTGCTGCACTCAATTCTTCTGCACCACCGGCAACCATTACATCCTGGAAACCATAAGCAATCTGTTCATAAGAATAACCGATTGACTGTGAACCAGATGTACAAGCTGTACAAGTAGTAATGATACGACCACGGATTTTGTAGTAAACAGAAAGGTTAGAAGCATGTGTCTGTGGCATTGCACGAACGTATGTTGTAGCGTTCATTTTTGAACAGTCATCATGTTCCATCATGTGACAAAGTTCCATGTTAGCATCCATAGAACCCATACATGAACCGTAAGAAATACCACAGCGGCCGTTACTGAGTTCTTCTGAAACATTACCTTCTGCATCAATATATCCAGCCATTCTCAAAGCATCATCTGTTGCCTGAAGAGCAAGGCGTGAAACACGACCCATTGAACGGATCTTTTTGCGGTCAAATTTTCTAAGTTCTTTTGTGTAAGGAGCAGCAAGGCGAGTATTCATACCAGCACCATAGCGGTCCCAGTCATCCATGCGGACAACTTTATTTTCATAAGCTTTAAGAGATGTAAGAATTTCATCCCAATTATCACCGAGAGTACTGCAAACTCCACCACCTGTAATTACTACGCGTCTCTTATTCATAGTTTAATTCTCCTTAAAATTAACGGTTTTCCAAAACCCTGAGATCTGTTGTTTCCATAACTGATACAGTTACTGCAACAGCGACTTCATCTGGATTTTCACTTGAAGATGCTTCTCCATAATAAGTCAAAATATTATCCAACTCGTCCACTTTCTTAATCTTAACATGAACGCTTGTTCCAGCTTTAAAATATGGCACTTTTGCTTCATAGCTTAAAAGCGAAAGCAAAAATCCCGGTTTAGGTGGTTCACCTCTTTCACAACCGGTTACTCCTGACAATGCAGAAATACTCTGTGCAATCAATTCAAATGCCACATACGAATTGATTCCGTCGATATCTTCGTTGTAGAAGATATGATCTTTTGTAATCAGTGATTCTGATTCCAATGTTCTTTCTTCAATGTCATGTGCTGTCAGATGATCAAGCAAAAACATTGAATCCTTATGAGGAAGAAGATAATACAATTCCTCAAAGGGAACAGTCTGTGGTAATTTTCTTGGTTCCATACTATTCCTGTTTTCCTATAATTAAACTTGCATTGCAACCGCCAAAAGCAAAGGAATTGCTCATGCAAATTTTTATTTCTTTTTCAACTTTTGTCTGTGGACTTACAAAGTTCAAAAGCGGAATTTCCGTATCTGCAACTCCGTCCCAGACATGAACCGGCAATCTTTTTGACGACGCATTTTTAAGCGCCATGTAACAGACAGCAAGTTCTAGACTTCCTGCTGATCCAAGAGTGTGACCGGTAATAGGCTTTGTTGAACTTACCGGTAAACGCCCGGTGTATTCACCAAAAACCATCGATACACCTTTTGCTTCCATGGAATCATTAAGATGTGTTCCCGTTCCATGAAGGTTAAGGTAATCTATTTTTTCTGCAGTTAAACCTGCATCTTTTAATGCTGCATTCATAGCGGCAAGGGCACCAGTTCCATCTGCAAGAGGAGCTGTTATGTGAGAAGCATCTGCGCTTTCTCCAGTACCCAGAAGACAAACCGGATTTTCTCTGTCAAAACCTTCAAAATCATTTTCTTTTGAAAGGACAAAAAATGCAGCGCCTTCACCTAAAGTAATTCCCGATCTGTTTGCACTGAAAGGAACCGTTACTTTTTCGGAAACTGCTTCAAGGCTGTCAAAACCAAGAAGAACCGTGTTTCCCGCTATATCAACACCACCAGCAATTGCCGCATCAGCAAAGCCTGCTTTAATCATCTGGCGTGCCTTTATTATTGCCGTTGAACTGGAAGAACAGGCAGTACTGAAAACTACAGCCGGCCCTTCAAGATCAAAACGCTCTTTAACATAAGTTGCAGGATAATCCGCACCCTGAACTTCAATATCATAGTCAGCATCAAACTGTCCGTTAGCCAGATACTTTTCGTGGCCGGCAACAGAAAGCTGCGAACCATTATCACATGAGCCTACACAAACTGCGATACGGTCAGCGCCATATCTTGCCTTTACGGCATTAACAGTTTCTTCAAGCTGACTAACTGCAGTTTCCAGAATCTGAATAACGCGCATGTCATATTTGCAGTTAACAGATTTCAACGCTGCATCATCTATAGTTCCACGGTAAAAATCCTTGCCGTTAACAGCCTTAACTTTTTTTATTCCGCTTTGATTTCCGTTTATTACGGATTCCCAAAGCTCATCTGAATTTTTACCGGCACAACAGATTACAGCCGGTTTTGATAAAAAAAGTTCGGACATTAATTACCATCATTCCCCTTAAAACCCTGTCAAAGATAAAATTAAGAGAAAATCTTCCTATATTAAAATATCATTATATTTTACTAATTTACCGATTTTTAATCAACATTACCGCCGTCTTTGTCATTTTGAGACAGTAATGCCTTTACAACGGCCATGATCAGCCCTGCGGTAACTGCAACACCAAACATATGAACCGGCATAAACGAACTGAAAGCCAGCGCACCGAATGATATCACGCTGGAAACAAACGAAATTATAATTGCAGTACTGTTAAGTTCATCCGGACGCTCAACACAATAAATTATGTAGTCAATTCCAAGCCCAAAAGCCAGAACAATTCCAGTTACAGAGAAAAATCCAAGAGGAATGTTTCCAACGGCAAGAGCTGCAGCACAAGTCCAGATAACCACAAGCGGAATCACGATGATTTTTCTTGTTCTGGCAGCATCATAAAATCTTGAAAGAACAATTCGCATTACCACAACTGCAACTAAAAGCAGAATAAGCATAAGTTTTGTAAGCTTATTAAGGGATTCACCAACATCTGCCATTTTATTCATAAAGAAAACGCTGTCATTACTGTCGGCAAGTTTTCTCAACTCTTCCGGATTTTTAACATAACGAGGCATAATCACAGAATAATATTCATCTTCAACCTGACCGATCCAAAGAGCATTCATTGCCTGCTTAAAAGAGGAAGGAATATCACTGCTGTCAGGATAAAGTATCTGTGCTTTTTTCAGCTGCTCGACAAACTGATTTTTGTAATCAGAAACATTTTCTGTAATGCCAAGTTCCCGATACTGATCATCAAGGAGTGGAACGAATTTCTGTGCTGCCAGAATTGACTGATTCTGTTTTTCAGGACTTGGAATATATTTTGTGCAGGCGTTGTAGTCTTCGAGATTGCCTTCAGCAATGAGCTTATCCAGACTCTGGGTAAAAGCATATTCCTGATTCATCACATCCTGTCTGGTTTTTCCTTTTACGATAAAGTAGCAGCCGGAAGAACCAAAGTTCAGAATTTTATTTGCAGCAACTTCACTTTCAAGAAGTTTACCTTTCATTGAATAAAAAGACTTAAGGTCGTTTTCAATGCGGATATTCTTCATAAAAATAATGCAGACAGCAAACAGTCCATAGGTAATAATTCTGGAAAGCCATTTTCTGTTATCCGGAGAAAGCTTGAACTGACCAAAACGCGGCATATAAATTTTTCTGTTTTTCTTTGGAACAGGAAGAAGCGGAAAAACACAAATTACGCTCAGGTATGTACTTAAAATTCCTGCAAAACAAAAAAGCGCAACCTGCTTTAACAAAGTGAACGGAGCAAACATCAAAAGCACATAACAGATTTCTGTAGAAAGAAGAGAAAGACTTAAGCCTTTGAACAATTCCCTGCGGATCTCACTGCCAGTCGTTAAATTTGTATCTGCCTTCCAGCGTGTAAAATAATGGACGCTGTAATCAAGACAGGTTCCTATCAAAGTTGTTCCAAACACAAAAGTCAGAACATGAATCTCTTTAAATACCACCATCACACTGCTGAACGCAAACGCAGCACTCAACCCGATTGCACAAACAGAAAAACAAACCGGAATAAGACTTCTGAAAACAATCAGACAGAGAATCACAATAAGTGCAATCGAAACAATGGAAATAACCGTAATTTCTTTCTGCGCACTTGAAGAACTTTCATAACTGTGAAAAGGAACACCAGAATAAATAAAATCAATTTCCTGATCGGAACTTTTTATTTCATCCTCAATTGAATAAATCAATTTTACTGCACTGTTTGCATTGTTTATTGCAGCGCCTTTTTCTGACATTTTACCGCGAAGCATTACGTAATGTTTGCTGTCATATTCACAGGTCATTACTTCTTCCTCGATTTCCATGTTAGTTCCGGAATTTCCAAGCTTATCAAAAATCTCTTTAAGGCCGTCACGATTCATCAAAAAAGGATCAGAAACAACATCATCTTTACTGGACATCGAAAACGGGTTGTAATATTCAGTAACAGCATCTTCGGCATAAATTTTTAAGCCTTCTTTGCTTTCAGCAGATTCGATTGTCTTTTCTGACAATAAGTTGAATTTATAATTTCCTGTAAAACCTAAAATCTGTTCAAAGTCATTGGAATTAACTGTCCAGTAAACTTCATCAAAACATTCACTGTCTTTAATTTTTGAATAGAGAGTTTCGCCGGCCTGTTTTGCCTGATCAAATTCCTGTGCTCCAAGAAGTACATAAAACATTCTTGAAGTTTTGGAATTCATTACATTGTCTGCTTTACTTACAAGACGGCTGTTATTTGTTTTAGGAAGGATATCAAAAAGATTTGTATTGATTTTAAATTGAACGCCGCACGAATGTAAAATCAAAAGTGCAGCTGCAACGGCCATGTGAAAAAACACCCAGCCAAATAAATAATTGTTGTTACTTAAAGAGTTCTTTTTCTTCATCTGTTAATTCTTTTGCAGTCCTTAAATTCTTATAACTGTGAATATAATAACCCTTGCCGATTACAAAATTCACTCTGTATTTTGTGATTACTGTTCTTCCTGTATTAGGATTATATGAGCCTTCAAGATGAATTGATTTAATTGCCTTTTTGATGCTTGCTTCACTAGGCAGAATCTCCATTGACCAGATCTGATAATTCTGTCCCTCAGAAAGAATTTCTACATCGGAAAATGTGAATACTTTGCTTAAAGCTTCATAATCACCTGCATATACAGCCTGTGTCATCTGTGCAAAACCATGGGCCATCTTGTTTTTAGTGAAATCAGTTACATTCTGTCTACCATTATCAACAACCTTCAGCATTTTGTCTGTCATTACAAGGCTCATTTCCTTTGGCTGCTTGTTAAAAAAGATAATTCCATGACTATGACTGATTGTTACAAGCCCGGAACCATTGTCATCTTTCTTAAAAGAACTGGTATATGTAAATTCGCCGCGAAGATATCTGTTTTTGGCAATTCCTGCCATAACTTCTTCTGGAGAAATATTCTGTCCACCAAACGCATTAACTGAAGCTGTAAAAGCTATAAATAATCCTGTGAATATCCTTTTTATCATTGTCTTTTTCATAATTCTCTCCTAAGCATCAAGCAATGCCTTTACTTTATCTGTAAAACAGGCCGGACATTCAAACAATGTTGCCTTATCACTGGCCCTTACTGCCATCTGAACGCTTTCTGCTTTTGTTGCAAGTTTTCCAGATTCATCGTCATAAAACTCATATTTAAGCTTAAGGCGATTTTCGTATTCTTCAAGTGTTGTGTGAATTCTGACTTTCTGGCCAAAAAATAATGATCTTACATATTTAATCTTAAGTGTTACTACAGGGAAAATATATCCTGTTTCGCGCATCTGACTATATCCATAACCGATTTTATTCAGAATTTCACAGCGGGCTACTTCCATGAATTTTACATAGTTACCATGCCATGCAACATCCATTGAATCTACGTCGTAAAACTCGATTCTGATTATTGTATCATTTTCAATCTTTTTTTCTGCCATAAAATTCCTTCCTGAAAGTTACTCCGGAATTTTCCAGAAGTCATAAAAATTAAACCACTGAAACGGATTTTCTATACATATTTTTTCAAGATTCTGGACAAATTCTTTGCAAAGCTCAACAATTCTTGAATCCCGTTCACGTCGGCCGCATTCAAGGTCAACATTACTTTTTGTTACATAAAGATCATATTCACGGTTAAACGAAATCGCTTTTTTACGCAAACCGAACATATAATAAACCGGAGACTTTAACAGCATTGCAAGCAGAAATACGCCGTAAGACCATGGAGCTTTTTTTCCAAGAAAATCACATTCAATAAAACGGTTACTTACAGTTTTTGAAATACGGTCACCTGCAGATACCACAAGACCGCCCTGAGCAATTACGTCTTCCAGATGCATCATTGTTGCAGGAGTAATATCCCTCACATTTACGATGTTCTTTATAAAGTCAGGATTAAACTTTTTAAGTGTCTGAGTAAAATTACTTGTGGAATCAAGATCCATCAAAACTGCAACAGGAATATCACGCTTTAACGCAATATCATTTATCGAAGAAAAGTGTCTTAAAATTTCTGAGTTTCCAAGATGAGAAATAAAGATGAATGCACCCTGCCCGCCGTTTACTGTATCAATCAAATCCTGGACATCATCATTCTGAAAATGCATTCTGCTGCGGTTTACATTTTTGATCCAGCATTCAACTTTTTCCATAACTGTAATCGAAAACGAAAGTATCTGACTGTATGCGCTGGGCTTTTTTAAGTATTTTCCCTGGGAATATTCAATTAACTGTTTCTGGAAATTATTGCATTTATCGCGGACAGATTTACTGAAAATATAAAATGAGCCTGCTACCATTCTTGCAATAATTGGAGACATAAATTTTGGCATGCATTTTATAAGGAAAAAAAGCATGTACATGGGAATGCTTGTTTTAATGACTTCGCTGTCTTTTGCCCATTCAGCTTTGTATGATTCCTGATTTTGATCCATTTTACTTCCTGCGAATTTTTCTGCAAACCAAAACCGGCAGCCTTAACAGCATTCCGATAGTCATTCTTGCAAACATAAATGAAATATGAACATTATCGCGGATCATTCTGAAGTTTGATGTACCGCCGGCAGGATAAGTTACTTTTACCGGCAGGTTGATTACAGGAGTTTTTTTCCAGATCATTCTTACAAGAATTTCAGAATCAAAACCCATGTATCTGTCTATGAAACTTGTCTTAATGATTTTATAAAATTTTTCTACAGGATAAATTCTATAGCCGCACATTGTATCGACAACTTCTTTTTTTGAAGTCAATGTAACAAAGCGAACATAATTGTTACTGATTTCGCGGCCGTTTTTTCTTTTTGCAGGAACTGATTCATCATACTCAGGATAACCGCAGATAAGGCTTTCCGGATTATTCACAGATGCATCAAGAAAGGTTTTGCAGCGGCCTGCATCGTGCTGACCGTCAGCATCAATCTGAAAAATATGAGTAATGCCGCGCTTATGAGCTTCTTTAACTGCCTCACAAACTGCACCGCCTTTACCCTTATTTTTTTTATTTACAACTAAAATTGACTTTGAATATGAACTGCAGGCCGCATTGATCAATTCCTTATTAGCGCTGTCATTACCGTCATCTACAACGATAACAGGTAATTCATACTGTCTAAGAGAATCTATAACTGCTTTTAATGTGCTTCCGTGTTTATAAACGGGAATTACAAAGGCCTGCTGCATTAATTATTTTGCCAGTACAAACGATCCGTTGGAATAGAACTTCTGTTCATCCTGAGTAGAAAGTTTAAATGTAACAGAATGTTTTTCTTCGTTTTTCTTAAGTCTAAGACGAAGCTTTGAATCTGGTCTTACAGGACTTGTAAACTTAACGCGTTTAGCTGTTTCCATAAATTTTGACCAGCCAAAATATTTATTCGCAAAATAAACTACGATTTCTACCTGGCCAACAGCAGGAATAAGCTGAATTTCTGGAAAATGACCTTTAAAGAAATCACAGGAAGCAGGAATAAAAAAATCCACTACAACTTCATCAGCTTCCTGAGAAACAACTGTTTCCGGTTCAATTCCGTGTTTTGCTAATACGTCCATAAAAGTTCCTTTTTTAGAGTATAATAAGTTAAATAATTATAACTTAATCTTCAACTTTGGTAAATAAAGCCTGAATTTCAAGCTTTTTCTTCTTTCCCTGAAGATCAACAGGCAATGCTTCAAGATAACGCCATTTTTTAGGAAGAACTACATTTTCAAAGAACTGAATAAGATAGTTGTGGAAATACATGTTGATATCAAATTTCTTCATTCCTTCGAATTTCTTCTGCCCTTCAGCATTAAATACCATTGCAGCAGCAAGATACTGGCGTCTGTCACTCATTGCAACAACACAAACATCTTTTACAAGACCCGACTGAAGAATACGGTTTTCTACTTCTGTAAGAGAAATACGCTTTTCTTCGATTTTTACGATTGAGTCAGCGCGACCTTTCATAATAAAACGTCCGTCAGGATAAATTTCTACAAGGTCACCTGTTGCAAATCCGGCTGGATCTTTGATGTAAGGCGATTTAATAACAAGACAGCCAAGATCGTTAAGCCAGATCTGAGCATTGTCGAAAGGAGTCCATTCAAGGCCATTTTTTGACTGACGGTAAGCAATTCCGCTTGTTTCTGTACTGCCATAAACTTCCATAGGCCAGAAACCAAAAACTTCGTCAGTACGTTTTGCAACTTCCGGAGTAAGAACACCGCCTGATGTAAAGATAAAACAATTCTTAAGCGGAAGTTTATCTTCTGATTCAACTGTGCGTTTTAAGAAAGCAGGAACAGCAATAATCATATATTCTGCATCATCAAGCTTTGTAAACTCAGCAGGGAATTCGATACGGGATCTTCTCATTGGAACTCCTGCCGCAAAAGGAAGCGCAATTGTAAACAGGAATCCGTAAATATGATGCTGGCTTAATGTAGAAACATTTTTTCGCTTGAGGAATTCTTCACCCCATTTGCTGAATACGAATTCATTATCAAGTTCAAATTCAGTCATACGCTGGAGAACAGCTTTTGGTTTACCGGTACTGCCCGAAGTAAACATAAAGATTTTTGTTTCATCAGCATTAATTGCAGGAGTTGTACGGATTTCTTCTTCAGAAGGAGCAGCCGCATTTTCACAGCTTGCAGGAATATAAACAGAATCAGGATAATCAGGAACATCTGTAATAAAACCGTCCTGTTCCTGGCGCATTTCCTTAATGAATTCTGCAGAAATATTTGCTGTAAGCTTTACTTCTTTTTTGCACTGCAGCAAAGCTACAAATGTACACAAAAAGTACCAGTAATCATTACAGTGAAGAATCCAGCTTGTATTATTATAAGAACTGATGATACCGCGCATTTTTGCAGTATCAGTCAGGAAATCTTTCCAGGTTTTAAATTTGTTGTCGGACCATTTGTTTTCGTAACATACAACATGATCATCACTACGACTTTTTGCATTGAATTTAGTTATTGAAAAATACTGTGGCATAGCTTTATTTACAAAATACCTCACGACAAATTCTACAGCGAAAATCAATCCCATTATCACATAGGAAATTCCACCGTTATATATAGACCAGACTTTTTCATCACAAAAAAAGGTAGTATAAACCGCAGCCAGTCCATTAAAAATAAACCAGCAGCACCAGACATAAGTCACTTTAAGACAATATCTTTCTACACGCTTTTCGTTTACTGAACCTTTTATTGATTTATCCTGCAATGTTGCAAATCTGAAAATGATATTCGGCTTCTGGAAAATCGTAATTCCAAAAACAAATAACAAAGTAACACTTATTACTACAGGATACAGTCTGAGAAATAATGAGCTGTTAGTAACGTAACAGATGATTCCAATTGCCAATAAAAAAACCGATGAAACCAAAGGCCGTGCAGTAAAAGTTAGCTTGCGACTGGTTTTATCGGTTTTTGGTTGTCTGCTGGTTGCTGATAAAAAGAATACCATTGCCAGCAGAATTACACATAATGATACAATACGAACCGGAAACTTATACACTACTAAAAGTGTAAAAACCAGTATCGGGTAAAGTACCGAAATAACAGCAATGAGAACCTTAAGAAAGGCTTTCATCCGTTTTATTTATTTTGCAAGTGGTTCGAGGATAGCAACTACATCCCCAACTGTTTTTGCACTCTTGAACATTTCAGGGTCAATTGAACCAGAAATGTACTGCTTCATTTTTACTACGAGGTCAACTGCATCGATTGAGTCGAGATCCAAGTCTTCGAAAAGTTTTGATTCCATAGTTACGTCTGACTTTTCTACTTCGAATTCGCTTTCGAGTACGTCCTGAATTTTTGCAAAGATTTCGTCTTTTGTCATTTTTATCTCCTTAAAGATAGCTATCAGGCTTTTGATGCCTGGATAAATTCAGCAAGTGCATTGACAGATGCAAAATGCTTTTTACTGTCTTCACTTTCGGCAGACAGTTTAACACCGAATTTTTTCTTGAGTGCAACACCAAGTTCGAGAGCATCGATTGAGTCGAGTCCAAGTCCTTCTCCAAAGATCGGCTGATCATCAATGATGTCTTCTGGTTTAACATCCTCAAGTTCCAATGAAGAAATAATGAGCTCTTTAATTTCATGCTTTAATTCGTCCATTTATTCTCCTCATACACATTTTTTAGTGCATTACATAATTCTATTAGAATAATTTTTATTTTGCAAGTGCCTTATTCTTAGCGTTTCTACTTAACAGAACATTAACTGAAACAAGAACAATCATCAGTGCAAGACCAATAAAGTCAGTTTTTGTTTCAGGAACGATACAAAGCAGACCAGCGCCGGCAAACAGTATTCTAAACGGCCACTGAACTTTTCCTACAACCCAGCCTTCAAGAGAAGCACTTAACGAGAACATTCCCACCAGGGCAGTAAATGTAATCCAAAGCAGTGCAGGAACTGTTGTTTCAATCATCAGAATCTGCGGACTGAATACAAAAATATACGGAATTATGAATGCGCCGATTGCAAGCTTAGTTGCGTTTAAAGCCGTTTCAATCGGACGGGATTTGGCAATGGCAGCACCCGCAATGGCAGCAAGAGCAACCGGAGGAGTAATGTCAGCAATAATACCAAAGTAGAATGCAAACATATGAGCTGCCAGTGGCTGATAACCAAGACCAATAATTGCACCTGCAGTAATTGTAGAAGTAATAAGATAGTTAGCTGTTGTAGGAGCACCCATTCCAAGTACGATTGAAGCAAGCATTGTCAAAAGCAGAGTAATGAATGCAACACCATGACTGATCGAAATCAAACCTGCAGCGAACTTAAGGCCAATACCAGTAAGAGTTACAATACCGATAATGATTCCGGCCATAGCACAGGCAATACCAACACTGATTGTATTGCGTGCAGTTGTACACATGATTTCTACAATGTCTTTAACACCAAAAGTTGGTTTACGACCGCATGCAAGATCAACAAACGAAGTTACAACGCCAATAACAAGGCAGGAAATAATTCCCATCAAAGCAGCATAAACGGCGGTTCTTCCCATACAAAGGAAAACGATGATTACAACCAGTGGAAGAATCATGTAACCTTTACGAATGAACAAAGGCCAGAACTTTGGAAGCTGATCTTTTGGAAGTCCTTTAAGACCAAGCTTTTTAGCTTCAAGGTGAACTGTCATGAAAATTCCTGTAAAGTAAAGCAAAGCAGGAATAATTGCAGCCTTAACGATTGTAAGGTAAGGCATACCAAGACTTTCTGCCATGAGGAATGCGGCTGCACCCATAATCGGCGGCATAAGCTGACCACCAGTCGAAGCAGCAGCCTCAACCGCACCGGCAAAAGCAGGTTTGTAACCAAGCTTTTTCATCATAGGAATTGTAAAACTTCCTGAACCTACAGTATTTGAAACTGAAGAACCAGAAACTGTTCCAAGAAGTGCAGATGACAATACGGCAACTTTTGCAGGACCACCAGAAGCACCGCCGGCAATTGCGTTACATGCATCAATAAAGAACTGACCGATTCCTGTTTTTTCAAGAAGAGCACCGAACAAAAGGAAAAGGAAAATAAAAGTTGAACATGCACCGATTGGAGTACCCATGATTCCTTCTGTGTTATAGAAAAGGTGAGTAACAATGCGGGCTGGTTTATAACCGCGGTGATTAAGGAAGCCAGGCATGTAAGGACCTACAAGACCGTAAATAATAAATACGGCTGCAATAATTGCAATAGGAATACCAACAATACGACGACAGCTTTCAAACAGAATAATAATTCCCACTACACCAACTAAAATATCCATAAAAAGATAATCGCCGGTACGGGTAACAAGCTGCTGGAAATTAATGACAATATACATCCAGCATGCGGCACCGATCAGACCAAGGACAACATCATACCATGGCAATGTATCCTTACGCATTTTCTTTGACGCAGGGAACAAAAGAAAAGCAAGCAGCTGAATGAATGCAAGATGTGTTGCACGAAGAATCTGTGCTGTTACTGTTCCTGATAAAGTTGCATACAGCTGGAAAATACAGAACAGACAGGAAATAATTACTGTTACATACTGACGCCAGCATTTATGTTCACGATATGCCTGTTCCCGATCCAGTTCCTTCATGAGGGTTTGCATTTCTTCCTCATTGGTTGTTGGCATCATACTTTCAAGAGTATTGATTTTTGAATCAATTTTTTCGTCTTGAACCTTATTCTGTTCTTTGTCCATCGGGACCTCCGTTTTTTAAGTCTTACAATTTATATATTAGATATTGTACAAGGGAAACTTTCTTTTTTTCAATAATAATACTTGTCTGAGGCTCAAATAAATCTTTTAGGGCAAAATTCCTTTTTACAAGATTTACGCCTTTTTCGAAGACATAAAAATCTATTTCATGATCAGCAATAGTTCCTACGGCCATTACCAGTTTTGGAACTACTCTGTTTAAATTCGAAATTACATATCCCTGGTCAGTTACTGAAAAAACTGCACCTGGAACTTCTTCTGGTTCCGGAATGCCGGCACCGTAAGATACAAAGGTCGTACTGTTCAATAAAAATGACTGGGAATCAATTCCGCCAGTCTCTGACCAGCACAAATATTCATCATATACACGACCTTTGTTTACTGAATGTGTATATGAAATAACAAAGCCTTGCTGTGAACGGGCATCTACATAATACCGCTGCGAAGGCTTTTTTCTGTTTGACATTGAAACTACCGGAATTACCGGTAAATTTAAAACAATTATTAATGCTGCTGCCAGAATAATGGAAACTGATAATATTTTTTTTCTTGTCATGACATTTCCTGATAAACCTGCAGTCAGGGTATTTAACGGGGTTTGGGGCAGAGCCCCAGGAGAAGGGGGTGTGGCGAAAACGGCCGGTTACAGGCGGATGCGTGGAACCGGCCGGTTGAGCCCAGGGGGAAGGCTTTCCCCCAGCTTCTCTTTTTATAAAAAATTATTCTACATCAAGACCGATTTCTTTGAAGTATTTTTTTGCACCTGGGTGGAATGGTACAGAACAACCTGTTACAGCTTTTTCTGCAGAAACTTCCTTTCCTTTTGCGTGTGCTGCACCGAGTTTGTCGAGATTTTCAAAAAGAACTTTTGTCATCTGGTAAACTGTGTCTTCGTCGAGACTTGCGCTTACTGCAAGTGTTGCTTTAATTGCAAGTGCCTGTGTATCTGTTTCTGTTCCTTTGTATGTTCCGGCTGGAATTGTTTCTACTGTGTAGTATCCATATTTATCACAGATTTTTTTAGCATGTTCTGTATCTACTGAAATAAGAACGAGACCTGCTGAGAATGCAAGTTCCTGGAGTGCTGCGTTTGGAACACCTGCTGTGATGAAACATCCGTCGAGTGCGTCGTTCTGGATTCCGTCTGCTGATTCTTTGAATGAAAGGTTTGATTTTTTGATGTCATCAAATGTGATTCCATAACCTTCAAGAATCTGTTTTGCGTTGAATTCTACACCTGAACCTGCGTCACCAACTGAAATGCGTTTTCCACGGAAATCATCAATTGTTTTGATTCCTGATTTTTTTGAAACTGCAATCTGTACAACTTCTGGATAAAGTGTTCCGATTGTTGCAAGGTTTGTAAGTGCTTTACCTTCGAACATATCCTTACCGTTGTAAGCATAGTCCATTACGTCATTCTGAACTGTTGCGAATTCTGCTTCTCCTTTAGAAATAAGGCGAAGGTTTTCTGCTGAAGCACCTGTTGCCTGAGCAGTTACGTTCATTCCTTCGATACCTTCATTCCAGATCTGTGCCATTGCACCACCAAATGGATAGTAAGTTCCACCTGTACCACCTGTTGCAAGAATGAAGTTCTTGTTTTTGTTTCCGCATCCTGCAAACAAAACTGCTGCAGCTGCTGCCAATACGAGTACTGATCTTTTCATATTTATCCCCTATTATAAAGATTAACTAAATTATTATAGTAGTTTCTAACTATTGCGACAATTAGTGCCTTATGTTAAATTCAAAAACTATGAACAAATACTCAGCTTTTGATTTAAACAAATTTTCCAGTGAGAAAATCCACGCTGTCGATGCAAAATTCGAAGCACAAAAAATCGCATTCGCTCCACTTACCTTTCAGGCTATCCGTGCCATGCTTGAACTTGGACTGATGCAAATTATCAATGATGCAGGTGATGAAGGAATTTCTGCCGCAGAACTTTCTGAAAAATCCGGAATCTCTCTTTACGGCGTAAACGTCCTTACAGAAATGGCTCTGGGCATGCACGTTATCCTTATGAAAAATGATAATGGAATTGAAAAGTTTTCTATAGGAAAAATCGGCTGGATGCTTCTTGAAGACAATCTTACAAAAGCCAATTTCTATTTTACAAATGACATCTGTTACAAAGGTGCTTTTGACCTGATGGATTCAATTAAGAACGGAAAACCTGAAGGTCTGAAATATTTCGGTGAAGGTCTTACAACCATCTACGAAAAACTTTCTACACTTCCTGAACGCGAAAAGAAAAGCTGGTTTGATTTTGACCACTTTTACAGCGACATTGCATTCCCTCAGGCACTTCCAATCGTTTATGCAAAGAAACCTAAAATGCTTTACGACATCGGCGGTAATACTGCTAAATGGGCTATTGCAAGCTGCCGTTATGATCCTGACGTAAATGTTAAGATTATTGACCTTCCGGGCCAGACTCACGTTGCAGAAGAAAATGCAAAAGCTGCTGGTTTTGAAAATCGTATTTCAACATTTGCGGGAAACATTCTTGATGATACTACTGTTCTTCCTGCAGGTTGTGATGCCGTTTGGATGAGCCAGTTCCTTGACTGTTTTAGCCTTAAACAGATTACTAAGATTTTGACAAAAGTTTATAACGCTGCTGACGAAAAGACAAACGTTTATGTTCTTGAACCTTTGTGGGACCAGCAGAAGTTCGAAGCTGAATCTTATTCCCTGCAGGCAACTTCGCTTTACTTTACATGTATTGCAAACGGTAACAGTAAAATGTATCGTTTTGGTGAACTTGTTGAAGCAATTGAAAAAGCCGGTTTTGAACTTAAAACTGCTCATCACAATCTTGGTTCAAACTGTTATTCACTTCTGGTTTTCAACAAAAAGGTGGAAAAATAAGTGGCAGGAAATTTCTTTATAAGTGAACCCTGCTGCTGGGCACCCGGTCTTGAATCTGATTCACAGAACTGGAAAGACTGGGCTGACGGCAAAAAGGAAATCGAAATTTCTAATGCTGCTCCATCAATTCAATTTACTGATACACTTTTCAGAAGAAGATTAAGTCAGCTGTCAAAAATGACCGTTCAGGTTGTTCATGACATTCTGTCTACCACTAAAATTGATAAGAACACACAGCTGGTTTTTGTTTCCCTTCGTGGTGAAATCGACAGGGAATTTAAAATCAACAAGACATTAATTGAAGATCAGATGATTCTGCCTGCCGGATTCAGTCTTTCAGTTTTTAATGCACCAGTTGCACTTGCTACAATTGCTATGGGACTTAAAGGCGGATACACAGCTGTCTATCCTGGAAAACAAAGTTTGGTAGACGGAATACTTACAGCGGCAAGTGCTGTTGCAAGCGGTGCACAGGATAAAATCATTTTAATCTATGCTGATGAAATGATTCCTGAATGTTATGAAGGACATTATGACTGCCAGAATGTTCCCCTTGCCTTTGCAGCTGTTTTAAGTAAAAACAAGCCGACTGAATATTGGTCGACAGAATATTCTATTTCAGACATTAAAAACTCGCCAATTGAGTTTTTGAAAGATATATATAGAAGGAAATAATTATGAGCAAAAACATTGATCCAAGATATTCACATGATGATATCGAACCAATCAAAAATTATCCTGCTTACATTTTCAGATGCTTCCGCAAACTCTTGTGTTTTCTTTACTTTGGAGTTGGAACACTGATCATCATTTTTGTGCTGTTTCCGATTCTGCATCTGTTCTTCTGGACAAAGAAGTCATTCCGCAAACATGGTCATTGTATGATCTCTGCAATTCTCCAGCACTTTTTGTGGCTGATGAAATTACTTCATGTATCAAAGATTGAAATTTCAAAAGAAGACAAGCAGACTTTACGTAACCTTAAATCAACAGTTATTATTGCAAACCATCCATCTATGCTGGACGTTCTTCACATATTCTCTTTTGTTAGAAATGCTGACTGTATCGTTAAAGCTGACCTTAAGAAATCTCTTGTTTCTGGAATTGTCCGCCGCCTTTACATTACCAATGACAATGACTTTGATGTGATGGTTGCTAAATGTAAAGAATGCATGGAAGACGGAAGCAATCTTATTATCTTTCCTGAAGGAACAAGAACTCCACGCCACGGAACAAATCCTTACAAAAAAGGTGCTGCCCGTATCGCACTTGGAACCGGCTTTAATGTTCAGCCTGTACACATCGGCGGAAACGATAAATATGGTCTTGGAAAACATGACAATCTATTGTGCATGAATCACAGCGGTCCTTACATTTATAAGTTCAAGGTTTTGCCACAAATTACAATGGATAAATACAAGGATTTGAATCCGACCATTGCTGCCAAACATCTTACAGAAGATATGAAAGAAATCCTTGAATCTGTTCAGGAATAGAATCTGAATAATTCAATTATTTTATAAAGACAAAAAAAAGAGTGAACCGTTTGCAGTTCACTCTTTTTTTTTACTTGTCGTCTTCTTTTTTCTCTTTTGGCTCACGGAATAAAATTGCAATGTTTCCGATGATACGAACCAGAGTTGCATCTGTTGCCTGACAGATTTCGTCTGTAAGTTCCTGCTTCTGATCTTTATATTCAAGGAACTTAACTTTAATCAGAGCATGTGCTTCTAAAGATTCATCGACCTTTCCGATAACACCGTCTGTAACTCCTGCCTGTCCGATAATAACAACAGGATTAAGGGCCTGTGCCTGAGCGCTTAATTCTTTGCGCATACTGCTTGTTAATTCAATCATAATATCGTATTTTATATTAAAACTATGAATAAAATCAATTACAACAGAATCATGGAAAAAATACTTTCTTCTCTCAATCCAGCCGGTCCAAAACCAAAGCTGCTTCTCCATGCCTGCTGTGCTCCATGCTCTTCTCACTGCCTGGAACTTTTATTCAAATACTTTGACATTACGATTTATTACTATAATCCAAACATTCACCCTGATACAGAATACAAACGCCGCCTGCAGGAATTAATTGATTTTCTTCCAAGATTTGATGCTGCCAGAAATGTTAAACTTGTTCAGGCCGATTATAATCCCCAGGAATATTTTTCCGCTGTGAATACTCAGAATGAACCGGAACTTATAACACAAAAAGAAAAAGGCGAACGCTGCCGAAGATGTTATTCCCTGCGCATGACAAAAAGTTATGAGTACGCAAAAGAAAACGGATTTGACTGGTTCACCACAACTTTATCAATCAGCCGTCATAAAGATTCTGAAAAAATCAATCTGATCGGTAAAGAACTTGAATGCAAAGATGGTCCTGCATATCTTTATGCTGATTTCAAAAAAAACGGCGGATATGACCGCAGCCTGGAATTATCAGAAGAATACAATCTTTACCGCCAGGATTACTGCGGCTGTGTTTTTTCCAGAGATAATTCAAACATCTGATTTGTGCCTTAAATTAAACTAATCTCATTTTTTACCGATAATAAACCTATGAACCCTATTATCGAAAAAGCAAGAAATATCCGTGATGTAATCCGTTATATCAAAAAATTTGAAGGCGCAACTACTGTAATTTATCTTGATGATGAAATCATTAATTCTTCATTACTGCCGTCTCACATCAGAGATATCCGTTTAATTCATGATGCAGGATTGAAAGTAATCATTGTTCCTGGTGCCCGCAAAAGAATTAACGAAATTTTGAGCCAGTCTAAAATTGACTGGAAGATTCACAACGGATGCAGAATCACTGGTCCTCAGGCTATTCCATTAATTAAAATGGCAGCCTTTGACGTTTCAAATACAATCATGACTGCTCTTGCCGGAGAAAACATTTCTGCCGTAATCGGTAACTGGGTCAAAGCAAGAGGAAAAGGCGTTCTTGATGGAATTGATTATGCTGATTCCGGGGAAATTGAAAGCTTTAGAATAGAAGCAATTACAAACTGTCTTAATGACGGATTGATTCCTATTTTGCCTTGTATCGGATGGACTGCTACCGGTAAACCATACAATATCAGTTCTTTGCAGCTGGCTAATGAAATTGCAATCAGTTTAAGAGCCGACAAACTGTTCTATATTCTTCCTGACACTCAGTTTAATCCTGAAGAATATAATATTCCTGCAAATATCAATCTCAGTCCGGAATTTAACATGCCGGGAATTAATCTTGATGAACTGCATGAATTCATTGAATCAAACAAAATCAATTCTACAGAAATTGAAGAAACAGACAAAAATACTCTTCCTAAAAAGCAGAAAATGATTAACCTTATGTCACTTGCTGAACAGGCATGCCAGAAAGGTGTAAGCCGCGTTCATATCCTTAACGGAAATATTGACGGTATTATTCCATGTGAAATTTTCTCTGGAATCGGTTCAGGAACCATGATTTATAACAACGACTACGGTGGATTCCGTCCAATGAAATTAAAGGACATTTCTGCAGTTCTTTCACTGATGGATCCGTTTGTAAGCCAGGGAATGCTTTTACCAAGAACAAAACAGCAGCTGGCAGAAACCATTGACGATTTTATGGTTTATGAAGTTGACGGAGGAATTCATGCATGTGCTGCCCTTCACCTTTATGATAACGGCCAGCAGGCAGAAATTGCATGTGTTGCCGTAAACGAATCTTACAGCAAACTTGGAATCGGTAACAAACTTATTCATTATCTTTTGAACAAAGCAAAAGAACAGAAAATCCCAACAGTATTTGTTTTAACAACTCAAACTGCAGACTGGTTTGAAAAACTTGGTTTTAAGCCGGATAATGTTTCAAGCCTCCCAGAAAAAAGAAAAGCTAAATGGACTCCTGAACGGAATTCAAAAGTATTGCGAATTAAGTTTTAAGTCTTTTAACCAGGCCCGGATGTTTTATCCGGGTTTTTTTATGGAATAATTTCCTGATTCAAAATGCCAGTATAGTTTACAACTTTAATATTTCCAGACTACAAATACTTTGAGAAATTTCCTTTATGAACTTTTAATTACCTGATTATCCGTAAAATTTTCCAGAACATTTTCTCTTGAAAATGATTAATTCTAACTATAAAGCATTTCACATCAGAATCATTTAACTAAGGTTGAAATGAATGAATTAAAACAAAAACCAGCGAATTATATTAAAAGCTTAAATATTATCACAGACATTAAAAATAATATGAAAATCATATAAAAATTCAGAAAACAAAATCTCTTGCCTAAATTAAATTCTTAAACTAAATGTTTTCAAATTTTCTGTGCAATTTACTTGTTAAGCTATTTAATCTGTAAATACTTTGATAGATTTTTTGCAGAATAATTTTTATACCCTGAACATCTACAGGTCTCTCAGCTATATGCAGCAATGCCAGCCAGAAGTTTTGACAGTCACTTTCTGACTGGTAATATTTTTGGATTTCTTTACTGGACATGAAGAAATATTCCTGAATTAGTTCAACTCCTTTTTAACTACCATTAGTTTGTTTTTAAAATTAAAATACTAACGATAGTTAGTTCATACATATATTTTGATTTTCAAGTTTTTCTGAAATTCTCAAGAAATTCAGAATTAAATTATCGCTGAGTGTTTCACGTGAAACATTTGAAAAGATTTCAAGACCGATATAAGTCCTGACCAAATTTGTTTCACGTGAAACAGTGAAAGCTGAACTTAATCAAATACATATCACATCTAAGATCACAAATGTTTCACGTGAAACACTATCAGATTTTCATGCTTCACTCATTCCTAAATACAACTAATATCATTACCAAGATTTCTTGGCAAATTGGAAATGAAATGTTTCACGTGAAACAATTGGAATATTTTCCAGCTGATTTCCTAAAAAAATCTTTTGCTGAAATTTCTTATCAAGTCGTAATACTCAAATTTTTGGAAAGTGTTTCACGTGAAACATTAACAAGATAAGTTATCCACATTTTAAACAGATTCTCCACAGGACGAACAAGTTATCCACAACTTGTGGAAAACTTGTTTAAATTGTGGAAAGTTCTTTGGGTATGAAAAAGTGTTTCACGTGAAACATTTATGGACAAAAAAAACCGGGGTTAAAGCCCCGGTGCCTGATGAATCGTTTCTAGTATATCAGCTTTCCCCTTCTGATATGCTAAGGTAGTATACTATAGTAAGTTGAATTTGTCATCAAATATTTTTGAAAATTTCAAAACTTTTTGATTATTTTGTTTTATTATAAAACTAACGAACGTTAGTTATTTAATCTTCTTAACCTTAACATTTAAACATAATTTCTGCAAGTAATTTTGCTGTCATATTTAAATTATTTTTACTCAGTGTTTCAGTGGATGAAACAGTCACTTATATATAAAGCGAAAGTTATAAATTTCGTAACCGTCAATTCTCATGTATTTTCCCAAAATAAATCTTTGATCTAAACTTCTACACAAGGTGGAAAAAATTATGAGACCAAATTACAGTCGTGAAGAACGTCAGGAAAATCACGGACAGTATTCGCTCCAGAATACGACATTAAACCAAATACCTTGTCTATATGGGTGACTAAATACAAATCTGCTAAAAGCTTTACTCCTACTCGAAAAGATGAACGCACGTCTGAATATTGAAATTACGCCTTATAAGATTCGTGGTGAATGGATTTAATTTGCGGATACATTTATTGGATAATTCTATTTATGCTTAAAGCATAACTTTATAGAAATTTTCTTATTAAAAAATATAATAAATTAATATAGTAGGAGGCAGAAATGAAAAACATTGATTGGAAAAAGGAAATTCCACAGGGAGCTTTTATTTCGAAAGCTCCAACATATAAGGTTGGTGAATATTTTAATTTTTTCAAAAAAGATGCTGCCTGTGGAATGAATTACTACTTTTTTGATCCAACTGAAAACGGATTTGAAAAAGGGAAATCCTATCCTGTACTAATCTTTCTTCACGGCTACACAAACGCATTGGAAGGTGATGTTTGCATCAATTATGCTGGTTCGGAATTCTTTGCGACTGAAAAATATCAGAAGGCTTTAGGTGGCGCTTATATTCTTGTTCCTCTTGCTAATGAAAAGCGAAATGAAAAAGGTGAAGTTGTAGATTCCTGGAGTGAAGATTACCAGATTCCTCTTTACAATCTTATTTGTGATTTTATAAAGTCTCACGCTGATGCAAATGGTGGGGTAAGTAAAAAGCTTCTTTGGGGAAATTCTGCTGGTGCTTCTATGGTTTATTTAATGGGCCAGAAGTATCCTGATTTCTTCAATATTCTTATTCCAGTTGGCTCTGATGATATTCCTTCGGATTCTGTGATTGACCAGTGGGATGAAAATAATGTTCACCTGTTTTTAGCAATGGGCAAACGGGATGAGTTTAATGATTATGAAGGTGCTGTTGTTCCCCGGCTTCCTCGTCTTGAAAAAATGAAGAACAGTTTTATTTTTACTCCAGACTGGGTTTATAACGGCGACAAGGGTATTGCTTCAATCAACTTTGGAACAGAAATGGGGCAGCACTGTCTTGTAAATCCAATGCATTGTAACTTAATGTTTGATGACGGCACCTGCATGGATAATCGGCTTCCACGAGGGCTTACAGACTGGATCAGTTATGCTCTTACAGATCATCCTTACATAGAAAAAACTCCTGTTCTGGAAACTGAACGACTTATTTTGCGTCCAATAAAATTTACAGATTTGGAAGCAATTTACAAATGGTGTGGTGATGAAAAAACTGCAAAGTTCATGCTTTATTCAAAATATAAAAGTACGGCAGACGGTGTAGACTGGGTAAACTCTATATATACAAATGCTGATGATTTGGATTATGGGTTTGTCTGGAAAGAAACCGGTGAATTGATCGGAAGCGGTGGAATTTATCATTCACATCATCCGGATACTGATGCTTGGAGTATTGGTTATAGTATCCGAAGTGATATGTGGGGAAAAGGAATTACTACTGAAGCCATGAAAAAAATTCTTGAATATGCCAGCAGTTCAAGAGATGTAAAAGAAATTATTGGAACCTTTGCTGTAGACAACATTGGTAGCCGAAGAGTTATGGAAAAACTTGGTATGACCTACCTTGAAGACACCGAATATACAAAGTGGGATGGTTCTGCAACTTTTAAAGCACAGACTTTTCATAGGATTTTTTAAAGACAAAGGTTAAAACAAATATAATAAGTATGTGTAGGCTAAACAAAAAAAATCGGCTGCACATTCATACAGCCGATTAAGTTTCAAAATTGAAAGAACAGTTTAATTATTCTTCAGTCTGTTCTGCTGAATTATCTGATTGTTCAGATGATGGTGTTTGATCAGAAACTTTTGATTCAGCATCTTTTTCTGCTTTGTCTTCGTTTACAATTTTATCAAAGCCTACAAGACAGTCTGGTTCTTCAATATTAAATACACGAACACCAGAAGAGCCTGCACCCTGAACATTAATTGTACTTGCCTTAACGCGAAGTGTTTTTCCCTGTCCAGACATACATACAATTTCATCTGCATCAGAAATTGCAAGTGCTCCGATAATTTCTCCACGGCCATCAACATTTCCAAATACTCTCTGACCACCTGTTCCGCGTCCGTGAATCTTGTAATCTTCAAAGCGGGCACGTTTACCGTAACCTTTTTCTGTAAGAACAAGAATGCTTGAATTATCTTCTACGCGGATTGCAGCTGAAAGTTCATCGCCTTCTGTAAGTTTAAGACCTTTATTTCCATGACCTGCACGACCCATTGGTCTGACATTAGATTCATTGATTCTAAGTGCCTTACCTCTTCTGGAAATAAGAACAAGTTCATCTTTTCCATTAGAAAGAATTGTGCTGACAAGTCTATCACCTGAATCAAGTTTAATGGCACCAATACCGCGTTTCTTGGCATTTTCAAATTCTTTGACACAAGTCTTTTTAATAATACCATTTGCAGTTGCCATAAATACAAACTGATCATCAGTGAATTCCCTGAAGTTAACAACAGTTGTAATTTCTTCGTTGGCATTAATGGAAAGAATACTCTTTATATGGTCACCACGACTTGCTTTTGTTGCTTCTGAAATTTCATGAACTTTAACCCAGTAAGCTTTTCCTTCGTTTGTGATGAACATAAGAATATCGTGAGTAGAAGCAATAAAGAGCTGACTGATGTAGTCGTCTTCAACAAGAGCAGTACTGTTGCTGCCTTTGCCTCCCCTTCCCTGTGCTTTATATGCGCTCAAAGAAATACGTTTTACATAACCAAGTTTAGAAATCATGACAACCATTTTTTCTTCTTTGATCATGTCTTCTACATTTACGGTTTCAACTTCGCCTGAAACAATTTCTGTACGGCGATCATCACCATATTTATTTACGATATTATTTGTTTCTTCTTTTACAAGTGCAAGAATTTTTTCATGGTGAGCAAGAAGATCTTCAAGGTGTGCAATTTCAGCTCTAACTTCACCTAATTCAGCTTTAAGTTCATCAATACGCAAACTTGTAAGAACACCCAAACGAAGGTCAACGATTGCCTGAGACTGTTCTTCATCAAAACCGAATCTTTCTTCCAATCGCTTTTTGGCCATTGGTTCATCTTTACTTGAACGGATAATCTGGATAACTTCGTCAACACAGTCAACTGCCTTAATTTTTGCTTCCAGAATATGTTCGCGTTTTTTAGCTACAACAAGTTCAAACTGTGTGCGTCGTGTAATTACATTATCGCGATGATCAACAAAGCACTTGATAAGCTGTTTAAGGTTAAGAATCTTTGGACGGCCGCCAACCAGTGCAAGGTTAATGATACCGTAAGAAGACTGCAATGCTGTTTTTGCAAAAAGCTGATTCAAAACAATTTTTGCAACTACACCGCGTTTAAGGTCAACTTCAATACGAACGGCGTCACCATGAGAACCATCGTTTACTCGTTCAATTCCTTCGATTACTTTGTCGCGGGCAAGCTCACCGATTTTTGTTACAAGATCAGTTGTTCTTGTCTGGTAAGGAATTTCTGTAAAGATGATTGATTCCTTTCCTTTTGTATCTACTTCAATATTGAATTTGGCACGAACAAGAATTTTACCGCGACCGGTTCTGTAAGCATCTTTAATTCCCTTGCGGCCAAAAATTGTTCCGCCTGTAGGGAAATCCGGACCTTTAACATAAGTCATAAGATCATCAATTGAAATTTCCGGATTATCGATAAAAGCACTTACGGCATCACCAATTTCACGCAGGTTATGTGGAGGCATATTTGTTGCCATACCAACTGCAATACCTGTTGAACCGTTACAAAGAAGGAACGGAAAAGCACCAGGAAGAACTGTTGGTTCCTTGCGTGTATCATCAAAGTTTGGAATAAAATCTACTGTATCTTTTTTGATGTCCGCAACCATTTCTTCGGCGATTCTGGACATCTTTGCTTCTGTATAACGGTAAGCAGCGGCTGGAGATCCGTCAATACCTCCAAAGTTTCCCTGCTTTGTAACAGGCATATAACGCAAAGAAAATGCCTGACCAAGACGAACCATTGCATCATATACTGAAGCATCACCATGTGGATGATAACGACCAAGTACGTCACCGACTACAGTGGCACATTTTTTTGTCTTTCCGCCTGATGTAAGGTTTTCTTCTGCCATAGCATAAAGAATACGGCGATGTACTGGTTTAAGACCGTCTCGAACATCAGGAAGTGCACGTTCAACAATTACTGACATTGAATAGTCAATAAATGATTTCTGCATTTCGTGTTCAATTGGTGCTGAAAGAACGTAACCGCCTTCAGGTGTCTGTTTTTCTTCGTATTTAATATCTTCAATCATAATTATTTCCTAACTGAATTCTTTTACCTGGTATGGGATAAAATTGAAAAAACTGTTTACTGATGATTAAACATCAAGTGTTGCATAAACTGCATTTTCTTCAATGAACTCTCGGCGAGGTTCAACATCGTCACCCATAAGAATTGAAAATACCTGATCTGCCATCTGGGCATCGGTAATTTTTACCTGCTTCATCTTACGGTTTTCTGGAGCCATTGTTGTATCGCGGAGTTCTTCCCATTCCATTTCACCAAGACCTTTGTAACGCTGAACTTCGGCCTTGTCACGGTTTTCTCCAAGTTCTTCAAGTGCGCGGTCGCGTTCTTCATCACTGAATACAAATTTGCGGTATTTTGCTTTTTTATATTCAACTCGGTAAAGAGGCGGCATTGCTATATAAAGATGTCCATTTTCGATAATCTGAGGCATATATCTGTAGAAGAATGTCATAAGCAAAGTTGAGATATGTGCACCGTCGACATCGGCATCGGCCATGATAATGATTTTATGATAACGGAGTTTTTCGATATTAAAGTTCTTTCCGATTCCTGTTCCAAGGGAAGCAATAACCGGCTGAAGTTTTTCGTTGTTGATTACTTTATTTGCTTCAACTTTTTCTACGTTAAGCATTTTACCCCAAAGAGGAAGAATTGCCTGAGTTTTTGGATTACGACCCTGCTTAGCTGAACCGCCGGCAGAATCTCCTTCGACGATGTAAACTTCACATTCTTCTGGATGTTTAGAAGAACAGTCAGCAAGTTTTCCAGGAAGCCCGAAAGAATCCATTCCGTCTTTGCGGGCAGTTTCTTCCATCTTCTTTTTCTTAAGGCGAAGAAGTGCTTCGTTAACTGCTTTTTCAAGAATCTGATTGCAAATCTGTGGATTCTGTTCAAACCAGAGTGTAAGTTTATCTTTAACAATAGAATCAACTACTGTACGAACTTCTGTATTTCCAAGTTTCTGTTTTGTCTGACCTTCGAACTGTGGTTCAGGTACTTTAACAGAAATAACTGCTGTAAGTCCGGAAAGAATATCTTCACTCTTAAGTTTTTCAAGTTTAACTTCTTTTCCTTTTGCAGCATTCTTTGCTTTTTCTACTTTGTTACCGTTAAGCTTTTTGTTGATCTTTTCATTTTTTTCAAGAGCTTTATTAAGTACAAAAGTGATTGCAGATTTAAAACCGTCAAGATGAGTACCACCTTCGCGGGTATTGATGTCATTTACATAAGAAAAAAGATTTTCTTCAAATCCATCATTGAACTGCATTGAAATATCAGCGATGATGTCGTTCTGTTCACCTGTAATAAAAACTGGTTCTTCAGGAATTACTTTTTTTCCTTCGTTAAGGAATTTTGTATATTCGTTGATACCGCCGTCAAATTTAAGTACAAGTTCTTTTGGAGTTGCAAGTCGTTCATCACGGAAAGTAATCTGGATTCCAGGATTAAGGAATGCAAGTTCGCGAAGTCTTGTAAGAAGTGTTTCAAAATGATACTGAATTGTTTCTGTAAAAATTGTTGCGTCTGACTTCCAGCGGATTGTTGTACCTGTTCTGTCAGATGTTCCGATTTCTTTAACGCCTTCTTTACTTGGAATACCTCGTGCAAATTTTTCCTGATAGATTTTACCGTCACGATAAACAGTTGCTTCAAGCCAGTCAGAAAGTGCGTTTACGCAGGAAACACCTACACCGTGCAAACCACCTGATACTTTATATGTTGATTTATCAAATTTACCGCCGGCATGAAGTTTTGTTAAAACAAGTTCAAGTGCAGAAATTCCTGTTTTCTTATTGATATCAACAGGAATACCACGACCGTCATCTTCTACACGACAGATATCATCATGTTCAAGTGCAACAGTAATATTATGACAGAATCCAGCCATAGCTTCGTCAATACAGTTGTCGACAACTTCATATACAAGATGATGTAATCCGTTTGGACCTGTAGAACCAATATACATACCTGGTCTTTTTCTAACCGGTTCAAGACCTTCAAGAACTTGTATATTGTCTGCTGAGTAATTTTCTGCCATTTATTTAAGCTTCCTTGATGATGATTTTTTGTATTTTTCGGATATTTTATAATTCCACGATATACAATATATATGGAAAAAAACCGCATTATTATTATAATTATCTTGAACATAAAAGTAAAGTCGATTTATAATGTGGCCATGAGCAGTCAAATTTATCTTCCATTCTGGCAGGAAGCCTTTTCACAGTTAAAACAGGAATATATCAATAAAGATGAAGAAGCTATCTTCAATGCATACGTAAAACTGGAATACATTGAAGACAAAAACGATACTATTTGTGTCAGCATTCCTTCAGAATTCATGAGAAACAGACTGATTTCCATGGGAATAATTGATCAGCTCAACAAAAAACTTGTGGATCTTTCCGGAAACAATAACCTTAAAATTGAATTCAGTATTACTAACGCAGCAACAACAACTCCTTCTTCACCAGTATCTGCTGAACCTAAAAAAGAACCTGTAAAAACTGAAAGTTCTGCAAAAAAAACTGTTGCTGAGGATGATTCTATTGCCCCTCACCCGCAGTTAAATAAAGAATTTACATTTGATTCCTTTGTACCTGGTGACAACAGCCTTTACGCTTACAATGCAAGTCTTGCAGCTTCTAAAAATCCAGGTAAAGCATACAATCCGATTCTTCTTTATGGACCTTCTGGTGTTGGAAAAACTCATCTGATGCATTCAATTGGAAATCAGATTTACAAAGCTAAAAAAGGAAAAGTTAAACTTGTATGTATCAGTGCTGAAACTTTTATGAGTGAATTCAGTATTGCGCTTAAAGATAAAAAAGTTCCAGGCTTTACTTCTAAATACCGCAAAAACGATGTTTTCCTTTTGGACGACATTCAGTTCATAAACGGCAAAGAATATCTTCAGGATGAATTGTTCTACACCTTTGATGCTTTAAGTCAGATGGGTGCTCAGATGGTATTTACATGTGACCGTCCATTAAAAGAACTTACAGGAATTAAAGAACGCGTTAGAACAAGATTTGGTTCTGGCGTTTGTATTGATATGGCTGTTCCACCTTACGAAGTAAGAATTGCCATCATCAAAAAGAAGCTTGAAATCAACAATAAAATTCTTGATGAAGAAATTATCAATTACATTGCGAAAAATATTACTTCAAGTGTTCGTGAACTGGAAGCTGCCGTTAAAAAAGCCTGGGGTTACGAAGAACTTATTGGTAAAAAATTAACTATTGATATTATCAAGGAACTTCTTCAGGACATTATCGAAAGTGACAAAGCTGTAAACATTACAATCGATACAATTTTTAAAGTAATCTCTGATGTTGAAAATATTTCTGTTTCTGATCTTAAAGGTCCTAAAAGAAATAAATCAATTTCTGAAAGCCGTCAGATTGCTGTTTACCTTACCCGTGAACTTCTTGATTATTCTACTAATGAAATTGGAATTGAATTTGGTGGTCGTGACCATTCAACAATTTTGACTTCTTACAATAAAGTTGCTGACAGAATTAAGATTGACCCATCTTTTGAAGCCCGTATCAAGAACATTATGCAGGCTATCAAGGATTATAAAAAATAAATTGAATTATTTATAAAAATAGTTAATAATAAGAGGAATACTTGTTGACAAATGGTGGAAAGTTTTTGCCTGTGTTGAAAAGTTAATAACCTGTGGAATAAATTCAATGAGTTTTCCACAAGCTAATTTGTTATATTATTAAGATTTACATAAGTTTTAATCATTATTAACAGACCTTAATACTATTACTACTAAATTTATAAAATTTAGTAAAATTTAAGAAATGTGCATAATTATGCAGAATTCAAGATTTCAAGGAGAACCTTATGAAATTTACATTTGATCGCGATGCAATGATTAAAGAAATTGCAGTTACTCAGGAAATTGTTAATAACAAAAGTCCACTTTCAATTCTTGCAAATATTCTTTTGATTGCTGAAAATAATACTCTTACTATTAAAGCGACAAATGCTTCTGGAAGCTTTATGACAAAACTTCCGGTTGATATCCAGGAACCAGGTGTAACAACAATTTTCTGTGATAAGTTCATGAGTATTCTTAGTGCTCTTCCTTCTGGTGAAGTTGAATTCAATCAGAATGGAATTACAGTTGATATCAAACCTTTTGCAACAAAAGATCAGTTCCAGCTTAAAAGCATGGCAAGCGAAAAATTCCCTGAAATTCCTTCTGCTGAAGGTGCAACATTCTTTGAAGTTTCTTCTAAAGAATTTAAAGAACTTGTAAGCCAGACAATTTTTGCTGTTTCTGAAGAAAACTCAAGATTCTTCTTAACTGGTGTTTATCTTGAAAAAGCTGATGATAAACTTATCATGGTTGCAACTGATGGTCATCGCCTTTCTTATGCTGAAAAAGAAATTGCTCAGGGAATCAGTGATTTCAATTCATCTATTATTCCTACTAAAGTTCTTTACAGCGTAATTAAAAATGCTCCTTCTGAAGGAAATATTTTTATTTCTGTTCAGGAAAAACTTATTTTCTTTAAGTTTGGTAATTATGAATATTCTTCACTTTTGATTGATGGAAAATATCCTAACTATAGAAGTGTAATTCCTGCTAACCAGACAAACTCTTTTGAAATCGATAAAAAAGAATTTGAATCTGCACTTAAAAGAATTACAATCATGGTTGATAAAAAAGGTGCAAGAGTTCTCTTTAAACTTGAATCTGGAAAACTTACTCTTCTCTCTCCTGATTCTGATCTTGGTAAAGCTCAATCAGAAATTCCTTGTAAATACGAAGGTGAAGGTCTTGTAATGGCTCTTAACCCTGTTTATGTAGAAGAACCTCTTAAGGTTATTGATACTGACAGAATCGTATTTGAATTTACAGAATCTTCTAAAGCAGTTACTTTGAGACCAGAACCTGCTGCGGATTATTTCCATGTCATCATGACGATGAATGTTGAGTAATGCCGTTTTTAAATCTTTCGTTTTGTAATTTCCGCAATCTTGCAAATGATAAAATAGACCTTCTTTCTAAGGAGGTCTATTTTGTTGGTAAGAATGGTCAGGGAAAAAGTAATTTACTTGAATCTCTCTATTATTGTGCTTATGGAAATTCTTTCAGAACACGTGCTGATGCAGAAATTGTCCGAAAAGGTGAATCCAGTTTCAGCATTCGTTCTATGTTTCAGGATGCTAATGAAAATTTAAAAACCATTGATGTCTTTAGTGAAAACGGAAAAAAGCGCATTGAAAAAAACGGAAAAATAATCAAAGACAGAAAAGATCTTATCAATACCATGCCGGTAATTTTATTCTGCCATGATGATATGGAATTTGTTACCGGTGATCCTGGCCGCCGCCGTTTTTTTATTGACCAGTGTCTGAGTCTTTATGACGCGATGTATATTGATTTAATCCGTCGTTACAGAATTGTTTTAAAAAGCAGAAATACTATATTAAAAGAACAGAAATATGAAATGCTTGCGGTTTATGATATTCAGCTGGCTCAGGCCGGTCTTGAAATTCAAAGAAAGCGTAAGAATGCAATTTTTCAGTTTAATCAGATTTTTTCCCGCCTGTATGCTGAAATCTCAGGGATTGAGGGCGTGAAAATATATTATTCGCCAAGCTGGAAGGAATTTCCGGAAGGCGCTGGCACGCGGTTTCCGTCGGAAACCGAAGTACTGAAAGTACTTGAGGCAAAACAGGCACAGGATAAGGTTATGGGAACCACTATGTCTGGGCCGCATAGAGACAGGATTACTTTTGTAAAAGACGGGGTGCAGTTTGTGCCTGTTGCCTCGACGGGCCAGCGCCGTTTAGCCGCTTTGTTACTGCGTGTGTCGCAAGCGGTTTATTATAGTCAGCTCACAAATGAAAAGCCTATTCTGCTGATGGATGATGTTATGCTTGAACTTGATCCGGATAAGCGCGAAAAACTTACTGTTATGCTGCCGGAATACGATCAGCTTTTCTGTACTTTTTTGCCTGGCGAACCATACGAAAGATATAAACGCACTACTACAAGAATTTATGAAATTGAGGAGGGACACTGGCATGAAAAATGATGAACTTGAAGTTTTTTCTTCTGTAATGGACAACGTTTTTAATAATTTAAAAAATCCTGCTTCGCAGGAAAACCAGATAAAAAATGCCTGGACCGTCACTCTCAGTAAAATTAAAGTTTACGGTGAAGGTAAACAGCACTTTGGAGAAAAACTCGCCCAGCATTCCCGTATTATCGAATTAAAAAACGGTATTCTTCTTGTAGAAGCTGATCATCCGGGATGGATTCAATATTTAAATACTTACAAAAATTTTATTCTGAATGGCCTTAAAATGAAAATTCCGCAGCTTAAAATTACTAATCTGGCATTCAGACTTAAAGGCAACGAGTTTAATCTTTCGCCGACTTTTGAAGAACAGATTCAGAAAAATCGGGAAGAAATGCTTAAAAAACTGGATGATGATCAGAAAATCCTTGATAACACTGCAAATTCTGCCGAAAATAATAACTCTGGTGATAATCTCCCTGATGATCTCAAAAACCGCCTTGAACGCTTAAAACAGCAGATGGCTGAGGATGAGAAAACAAGGGTTCATTAGTTGACCAATGGTCGAAAATAATGATATATTCACTTACTACTATCTTTAGTAAAAATTTTTGGGGCTACGCCCCTTTATGAATAAGGAGTATATGTTATGAAAAGAACATATCAGCCAAGTAAAGTTAAACGTAACAGAAAATTTGGTTTCCGTGCTCGCATGGCAACAAAAGGTGGACGTAAAGTTCTTTCTCGCCGCCGCGCTAAGGGACGCAAGAAGCTCTCAGTTTGCGACGAAAAGAAGAAGTACTAATCTTTAATTAAAGATACCATGAGAACAGACTTGGCAATAACAGGAACTCTTTCCAGAAAGGAAATGATTAAAAACCCTGTTGAGTTTCATAATCTGTTTAAAACTGGGAAAAGACAAAGTATTCCGGGCGCAAAATTGTTTTATTTAGAAAATAATTCAGATTGCAACCGGATTGCTTTTCCACTTCCCCGTGGCTATGGAAATGCTGTTGAGCGCAATACCAGTAAGCGCTATAGCCGAGAAGCTTATCGATTAACAAAAACATTCCTGAACACCGGGTATGATATTCTATTCTTAGTTTACCCTGGAAACGACTCGTTCAGCACAAGGTGTGTTCAATTTCGTACATTATGTAAAAAGGCTGGATTAATTAAAGAATGAAAAAATTCTTTAGCGGGATTTTTATCTTTATTATTCGTGTCTATCAAGTCTGTATTTCTCCTCTTAAGCCTCCGTGCTGCAGGTTTTATCCAACCTGTTCGTCTTATGCTGTCCAGGCATTTGAAAAGCATGGAGTCTTAAAAGGAGTATGGTTGTCTTCTTCAAGAATTTTACGCTGTAATCGTTTATTTAAAGGTGGATATGATCCGGTTCCTGAAAAATTTGAATTTTTCGGCGGGTCATGGGTTAATAAGAGAGGATTAAAATGAACAAAAATGCGATATGGGCTGTTGTTCTTTCTGCTTTGGTATTGTTCGGATATATGTTCGTTCAGGCAAAATTTTTTGCGCCAAAGAATGAAGAAGTAACTGCTGTTGAACAGACTGCTGATACTGTTAAAGCTGATGAAGCTGGAACTGTTGCTGCAGTTGATGGAGAAGTTAAGGAACCTTCTGAACTTGAAGGTGCTGTTGTTTCTGAAAAAGAAGAAACTTTTACTGTAAAGACAAATAAACTTGAAGTTGTTTTTACAAATCGTGGTGGTGACGTAACAAGTCTTAAAGTTCTTGAACACAAAGATACATGGACTAAAGAACCTGTTGAACTTGCTACTAATGTTACTCCTGACAATAAACTTTTTGCTCTTGCTATTGGCGGTGCTGAAAGTAAAATTATTGATGACATTTTCATGGTAAAGGAAATTCCTTCTGAAAATGGTGAACATGTAATTGCTTTTGCTAAAAAGTATGCTGGTTACATGCTGGTTAAAAAATATACTTTCAAGGATGATGAATATGTCGGAAAACTTGAAGTAATGATTGAACCGGGTGAAGGCTTTAAAGGAATCAGTTTTGCAAGCGGCGATGCCAAGGCTTCTTACACTTTGAGAACTGCTCCACAGATTGGTCCTTACTATAATAAGAAACTTGACCGCTATGAAAACCGTACTTTTATTGCTCACAAAGATTCAAAAGCAAACAAGACAATTCTTACTGACGGTAAAAAAGGGGAATACAAAAAACCTTATAACTGGGCTGGTATTACCGGTAAATATTTTGCTGAAATCGTAATTCCTGCTGATCCTGAAGTTATTGCTCAGACTAAATACGAAGCTACTAAAACTGATAAAGACCTTGGTAATGCTCAGGCTTACTTTGTAAGAAAAGAAATCGGTTCTGAAAGAGTTAACGATACTTACTATTTCTACGCTGGTCCTAGAAGCGAAAAAGAATTCAAGAAATACAATGTAAAAGAAACAAATGCATGGAATCTTGAAGGTCTGCGTCTTATCGATGGTATTTCAACATATCAGTTCCTTGGATGGCTTGAAACAATCCTTAAATGGATTATGGAATACATTTATAAGTTCATTCCGAACTGGGGTATTTCCATCATCATCATGACTATTCTCTTTAAGATCGTTCTGTTCCCTATCAACTATAAGCAGATGGCCGGTACACAGAAGATGCAGGAAATTCAGCCTAGAATGAAGGCTATTCAGGATAAGTACAAGGATAATCCACAGAGAATGCAGGAAGAAACTGCAAAGCTTTACAAAGAAGCTGGTTATAATCCTATGAGCGGTTGTCTTCCAATGATTCTTCAGATGATGGCTTTGTTTGCTATGTTCGACTTGTTCAATAATTACTTTGAATTCCGTGGTGCCAGTTTTATTAATGGCTGGATTGATGACCTTTCTATGGGTGACTCAGTTCTTTCATGGAAATATGACATTCCATTCATCGGATACAACCTGCGCATTTTGCCTATCATTTATCTGTTCTCTCAGCTTTTGTACGGTAAATTTACAAACATGGGTGGTGCTACAAACGGACAGAATGCCGGTACTATGAAGTTCATGACTTACGGACTTCCTATTATCTTTTCGTTCATGTTCTACAATGCTCCTGCCGGTTTGCTCTTGTTCTGGACTATCAGTAATATTTTCCAGTTTGGTCAGCAGATGCTGATTAAGAAACTTACTGGTAAGAAAGCTGATGAAAAAAAGAATGTAGTTAAATTTCCAAAAAACGGTAAGAAAAAATAAAGGAGGAGGAAAAAATGGTTTACGAATACGAAGGTAAAACAGAAAAAGACGCTATTGAAGCTGCTGCTAATGAACTTGGTCTTGAAAGAGATCAGTTTGATGTAGAAATTCTTGAAACTCAGAAAAATACACTCTTTAAGAAGGGTTTTGTAAAAATCAGAGTTCATGTAGAAGACAAAAATTCTTCTGAAAATTCTGGTGCTGCAAAGAAAGTTGCTAATCCTGTTCCTCAGGGTGAATTTGAAGAAAAGCTCATTTCTTTCATTAAAACTGTAGTAGAAAAAATGGGATATGACTGTAAGGCTGATGTTATGTTCCGTGAAGAAAAGAAAATCGGAATTAAAATTGATTCTGCTAATTCTTCTATTCTTATTGGGCGTAAAGGTAAAAACCTTGATGCATTGCAGCTTTTGCTTAATGTTTATGCCGGGAAACTTGGTCACGAAGATGTTCGCGTAATTCTTGATTCTGAAAACTACAGAATCCGCCGCGAAGAATCTCTTGTTCGCCTTGCTTATACAACTGCTGATAAAGTTCGTTCTTCAAAGAATTCTATTCTTCTTGAACCTATGAATCCTTTTGAAAGAAGACTTATTCACACTACTTTAAATGATATCCCGGATATTGAAACCAAAAGCGAAGGTGATGGTTTATATAAGCAGGTAAGAGTTTTATACAAAGGAATCTGCTAATATGAAAAAAATTTCAGAAAGCAGAAAGTATCTGCTTTCTGCTGTTGTAGTAACTATTTTAACTTGTGGTAATTTATGGTCGGCTCCTCTGGATGCTAAAAAAGTAATTCCCGGCTGGGCTTATGACAAATTCATGGCCAATAAGGAAATGAGCAACCGGTTGACTGTAGATTACCCCAGACCTGCTTTAGTTCCGCTGACTGATTATGCGGCTAAAACCAGAAGTATTTTTGGTCCGGTTCAGAAAGATCTGGGCTATGGAATTGAAAAGCTTTATCTTATTGATAAAATGACTCTGGTTGAAAATTCGGCTGCTTATAAAAACAATCCCGGAGTGCAGGTAGTCGATGTATCTATGAAGGCTGTTGAAAAAGTAATGCGTTCCCATTCCAAGATGAAGGGGATGCAGTATTATTCCAATTCCCGAAAAAGATACGAAACACTTTATCTGGACAGTTATCGTGTTTCCGGTCCCGGCAGCAAAGAAAAATTGCCTGACCTTTTAACCGGTTCTACTGACGGTCTTACTATCTGGGCATTACAGGAAGACAAATCAATGGGGAAAAATATTTACCGCGTTGATTATTCCATGAATGACAACCAGATTTTCATGCAGATGACAAATGTTGATGATATTTATTTTGGTATCATCAAAGGCGTTCCAAAAGAAAAGCTTAAGATTGTCTGCAGCGTAACTGATCTTGGAGATTCATATCTTGTTTATGTTGCAATGTATGGTGAATTTCCTCAGATGGGACTTATGGAAAAAAAGATGAATCAGTCACTTAACGCCCGCCTTGAAGCGGTTTATAAGTGGATGATTGTTCAGTTTTAAGTGATGGGAGAAATTATGAAAAAAATTATGATGAGCATGCTTCTTGCCTGTGCTTTTCTGGCAACCAGCTGTGGTAAATCAATGGAGAAAGGTATGAAATCGATCGAAGGTAAAGACGGTGTATTTGCCGTTATCGAAACAACTCGTGGTTCTGTAGTAATTGAACTTTTTTACAAAGACACACCGCTTACTGTAACTAACTTTGTTGGTCTTGCAGAAGGAACTCTGGATGCTGCTAAAGGTAAGCCTTACTATGACGGTCTCAAATTCCACCGTGTAATTGCTGACTTTATGATTCAGGGTGGTGATCCTACTGGTACTGGTTCTGGTGGTCCTGGATACAGATTCCCTGATGAATGGAGTGATAAATATTCATTTGATGGTCCTGGTTATCTTGCTATGGCTAATGCTGGTCCTAATACAAACGGAAGCCAGTTCTTTATTACACACGTTCCTACTGACTGGCTCAACGGTAAACATACAATTTTTGGTAAAGTTGTTGATGGTCAGGATGTTGTTAATAAAGTAAAACAGGGCGACAAAATGGAAAGCATCAAGATTATCCGTCAGGGTGCTGATGCTCAGGCATTTACTGCTACACAGGCTGATTTTGACAAACTTCTTGCTGGTGCTGCAGAAGCTGCTGCCGCTGCTAAAAAAGCTAAATACAAGGCTCAGATTGATAAAATCAATGAAATGTATCCTGGATGCAAAGAAGACAAAAACGGAATTCTTTACCTTGTTGAGAAAGAAGGTAAGGGTGATGTTTGCGGCCGCGGTAAAAAAGTTACAACTGAATACAAAGGATTTTTCCTTGACGGTCAGGTTTTTGACGGTTCAAAAATGCTCGTAAAAGGCGGACATGAACCTCTCGACTTTATGACAGCCGGCGGACAGATGATTCCTGGTTTTGATGTAATGGTTCAGGATATGCAAGTTGGAGAAAGACGCGTATTTGCTCTTCCACCTGCAATGGCTTATGGTGAACAGGGTTACCCTGGAGTTATTCCACCTAACGCTTATATCCTCTTTGAAGTTGAACTTGTTTCTGCAAAATAAATGAAAAAACCTGAACTTTCTAAAGAGAATTTCTGCAGGGAATTTAATGAGCGCTTTGGCCAGGAAGTATCTGATATTGAACTGATTAATATCGAAGGTGCGCCTCAGGTTTTTAAAGCGCTTAACCTTGAGCCTCAGTACGGTGGAAATCAGTTATGGGGCTTACTGGTTTTTTGTAAAGAAAAAATTTATTTCTTTGTACATTCTTCGGAATCTTTTATGGGTTCCATGTTCAGGGTTGCAGCTCAAAAGGATGCTCCTCCTGAACAGATGATTGAACTTACAGCCCTTAACGGTTTGAAAGTCGTAGATCATAAACGCAGATGGTATGATTTTTTGTTTGGTTATACCAGATTTCAGATTGACGGAAGATTTTGTTCTGATGGTCAGGAATTAAGGTTTGTGATTAATACGCAGAATCCTGCAGGTGATGTAAGGGAAAAACTTAAAGGTTACGGTTTATAAAAAAAAGGCTGTCCGGTTTTAAAGTGTGAATTACACCTCTAAATCGAAACAGCCTTTATTTTTTTCTGCAATTAATTATTCTTCAATATCTGATTTGTATTTATATGTGAAATCTGACATTGCGATAAGTTCATTCTGGGTTTTTCCGAACTTATATGAAATACGGTAAGTTGAAACTTTTGAAAGCATTCCGTTTGTGTCGTATTTGAAGAATACGCGCAGGTTAATTGTATTGTCGCTGTCATAAGTTGTGATTTCTGTAAGTCCGTTTTCGTCTGAGTAGCGGTAAAGTTCACGTTTTACGAAATTTTCTTCATCATCATAATACATTACTGTTGTCAGGCGCTGGGATTCATCGTATTTGAAAGTTTTGCAGGATTCAAGGTCGCCGCTGTCATAATATGAACGTACTGATTCAAGAAGGCCTGTTTCTGTGTAAGTGCAGATGTTTTTCCAGATCAGTGAACCTGTTGAATTGTAAAGTGTTTCGTCTACTGGATTTTTTCCTTCATACTTGTAAATTGTTTTACTTGTAAGTGTGCCTGTTCCGTCAAATTCTGATTCTTCTGTTAAAGCGCCGTTTTTGTATGTGTATGTTACTTTCCACTGAATTTTCTGTGTGTCATCAAATCCTGTCTGTGAAACAATCTGGTCTTTTGTGTTGTAAAGATAAGAAATTTTGTTGATGACTTTGTTTTCTGGTGTTAATTCTGTGTTTTCGATTTCTTTCTGTTCATCAAAAACATGGATATATTTTGCGCTTGGTGTTCTGAAGTATTCACCGAATTTTGAAGTTACTGTGTAATCGGTTCTTGTATATGAACGGATTCCTAAAGAAGCTTTAACTTTTGGGGAAGGATCGTAAGCAAATGCCGAAATTCCAGCGATTGCAAGAATTGCGGTTAAAAGTATTTTTTTCATAACTGTTTTCTCCATATGAAAAGTTTAGAATATTATATCATATATATCGGTAAATCACAGAATTTAATTTTATTTTGTGATAGAATAAATGCATGTCTGAAAAATTCATTACTATTAAAAACTGCCGAATCGATGATTCCCGTAATACAAAAATCCGCGAAATTTCCTGGAATATGAACGCCGGTGAAGCCTGGCTTGTAATTGGTCCTAATGGCGGCGGAAAAGCTGAATTCCTGAAAGGTCTTGCCGGGGAGCTTGTAATTACTCCTAATTTTGGTGATGACAGCCTTTATTCAAGTATTTTTGGTGATAGTGTTGAAATTGTGTCTCTTGAAAGGGCCGCAAGACTTATCGAAGAAGAACGCCTTAACGACGAAAGTGATTATGTTGAAGGCGGTGTTGATATTGGCCGTACAGGACGTGTTTTTCTTGCTGAAGCAATGTTTGGTGATGCAATTAAAAAGAATTCTTCGTTACCTGAAGAAGCCATGCGCCTTGAAAGCAATCCTAACGTAAAATTGTGCGGTATCGAAGGAATTCTTGACCGCGGATTAAAATACATGTCTACCGGTGAAATTCGCCGTACTTTGCTTTGCCGTGCCCTTATCTGCGGTAAAAAACTCCTGATTTTGAGCGATCCTTTTGCAGGCCTTGATGCTGCCAGCCGAAAGATTCTGCTGGATTTCTTTGATTCTATTGCTTCCAAACAGCTGAATCCTTCTGCCGGCCTGGATTTTCCCCGGATTATCCTTGGAATGGAACGCTGGCACGAAATTCCTGATGCAATCAACAATGTAATTGAATTCCGTGACCAGAAGGCTGTTTTCTGCGGTTCTCGTAATGATTACGAAAAACTGCTGGCTGAACGGGATGCTGCCGATGCTGATTCAAGGGCTGAAAACAAAAAGGCTTTTGCGTCGGAACTCGATTCCATTCAGAAAGATACAAGCGTTCTGCACACTGAATCTGAGCAGGCTGAAACCCTTATCGAAATGAACGATGTAAATGTAGGGTGGGGCGATAATCGTGTTCTGGTTGACCTTAACTGGGCTTTGCATAAAGGTGAACACTGGCTTATCCGCGGGCCAAACGGTTCTGGTAAAACGACTTTCCTTGAGTTGATTACCGGCGATAATATGCAGGTTTTCTGCAACGATGTTCGGCTTTTTGGTGCTAAACGCGGGTCCGGGGAAACTATCTGGGATATCAAACGCAGGCTGGGTATTGTTTCGTACAGGCTTCATGTGGAATACAGGATGGTTGGCGGAACAAGCCTGGAAAATGTAATTATTTCCGGGTTTAAGGATTCTATCGGGCTGTACGAAGTTCCTACGGATGTTGAAAAGGCTGCGGCTAAGAAGTGGCTGGCTCTTGGGGGATTTTCGGGCAGGGAAAATCAGAATTTCGGGGAATTAAGTTATGGTGAGCAGCGTGCGGTATTGATTCTGCGTGCGGCTGTAAAATGTCCGCCGGTTTTGATTCTTGATGAACCTTGTCATGGCCTTGATGAAGAATTCCGTGCCAAAATCCTTGATTTACTGGAACTGGTTGCCGCTAAGGGAACTTCTACTTTGCTGCATGTTACTCATGATCCGAGTGAAGTTCTGGATTGTGAAAAAAATATTTTGGAATTTCATCCAAAAGAGTCTCCAATGTATCAGATAATTCGCCGATAAATAAGAATACTGTTTACAGGCAAAAAAATTGGAGAACAAAACATGAATAACAAAAAACTTACCGCTTCCATAATGCTGGCTGGTATGCTTTGCGCTGCTGTTTTTGCGGCCCCAAAAAAATATCCTAAGGTAACTGAAAAGACACTGACTGACGAAGGCTGGATGTACCCTGAATACACTCATCCTTACAAAGAAAATGATAAAATTACGGGCGAACCGGTAATATTTGATGAAGTCTGGGGTTATGTAATGACCAACAAACTCAAAGATTACGATGAAAACGCTCCGCTTACTGATATTGGCCTTTTTGCTGCAGAAATCGATTCTAACGGGCTTCTTTGCAATGTTCCGCAGAGAAAAATGGTTAAAAACTTTAAGGGAAAAGTTCACCTTGTTGCAGTTTGTGAAAGCCGTTCCTTAAGTCACTTTGTTCTGGAACCTAAATATGACTGCCGTCAGAAAGTTATTGATGGTCTTTTGAAAGCAAGTGAAGAGTTTGACGGCCTTCAGATTGACTACGAACTTGTAAATAAGGCTGACAAGGAAAATTTCCATTCTTTCCTTAAGGAATTGAAGAAAGGTCTTGGAAAAAAAGAACTTACTGTATGTGTTCCTGCCAGAATCAAAACACTTAAAAATGACACATACGATTATAAAACTTTATCAGAGATTGTAGACCGAATTATGATAATGGCATATGATGAGCACTGGAGCACAAGTAAAGCTGGTTCCATTGCGAGTCTGGACTGGTGTGAACAGATTGCTGATTATGCTAAAACTATTATGCCTGAAGATAAATACATCATGGGTCTGCCTTTTTATGGAAGAACTTGGGCTGACCGTTCGGTTCACAGAGCATGGATTTTTAATGGCGTAAACCGTCAGATTCATGAATATGATGTGCAGAAAATTGAACGCGAACGTGGTGTTCCTCACTTTAAGGCATCTGTAACTGTTAATATTGAATGCTGGTACGAAGACGCATACTCTATTGTAGAACGTGCGAGAATGTATCAAAATAAGGGTTATGGTATAATTGCGTTCTGGTGTATGGGCCAGGAAGACGCTGCCGTTTGGGAATGGATTGGTAATAAAAAATCCGGAACCAAAAAACTTCAGTAGTAAGTATTAAAAAAAATATAAACGGGATGGGTAGAAAAGATGATTTTTTCTCCGGTAGAAATTGAAGAAACATTGAACATGTTCCTGCGTCACAAGCTGGATGTTCGTTGTATTACAATGGGAATTTCACTTCTGGATTGTGCTGACAGTGATTCTAAACGTGCATGCGACAAAATTTATGACAAAATCATGCATAAAGCAGGAAACCTTGTAAAAACAGGTCAGGATATTGAAAAGGAATTTGGCGTTCCTATTATCAATAAACGCATTTCTGTAACACCGATTGCTCTGGTTGCCGGCGCTTCTAATGCGACAAGTTATGTTGATTATGCAAAGACTCTGGACCGTTGTGCATCTGAACTCGGAGTTAACTTCCTTGGCGGATTCAGTGCTCTTGTTCAGAAAGGTATTACTCCTGCTGACCGCATCCTTATGAATTCCATTCCTGAAGCTCTTGCTGTTACAAACAGTGTATGTTCTTCTGTAAATGTTGGTTCTACAAAATCCGGAATCAATATGGATGCCGTTAAACTTATGGGTGAAGTAATCAAACAGACTGCAGAAGTTTCTAAAGACCGTGATGTTAACGGTTGTGCTAAACTTGTTGTGTTCTGTAATGCTCCTGAAGACAATCCGTTCATGGCTGGTGCATTCCACGGACCTGGAGAAGCTGATACTGTAATTAACGTTGGTGTTTCTGGTCCTGGTGTTATTCTTGCTGCTGCCCGTGAATATAAAGGCCGTCCAATTAATGAACTTGCTGACGGTATTAAAAAGATGGCATTCAAAATTACACGCATGGGTCAGCTTGTTGGTTCTGAAGCTGCAAAACGCCTTGGTGTTGATTTTGGTATTCTTGATCTTTCTCTTGCGCCTACTCCTGCTGTTGGTGACTCAGTTGCCCGAATTATCGAAGAAATGGGTATTGAAGGTTGTGGTGGTCCTGGAACTACTGCTGCTCTTGCAATGCTTACTGATATGGTTAAAAAAGGCGGCGTAATGGCTTCTACAAACGTTGGCGGTTTGTCAGGCGCATTCATTCCTGTATCTGAAGATGAAGGTATGATCAATGCTGTAAATACTGGTTCTATCTGCCTTGAAAAACTTGAAGCTATGACTACTGTTTGTTCTGTAGGTCTTGATATGATTGCTATTCCTGGTGATACACCTGCTACAACAATTTCAGGAATTATGGCTGATGAATTTGCAATTGGTATGGTTAACTCTAAAACAACTGCTGTCCGAATTATTCCGGCTCCTGGTAAAAAAGAAGGGGAATGGGTTGAATTCGGCGGACTTCTTGGCGGAATGCCTTGTATGAAAGTTAGCAGTTTTGGCTGTGCTGATTTTATTAACCGTGGTGGTAGAATTCCAGCACCTATTCACTCATTTAGAAATTAGTATCTTAAAAATATTAAAAATTGTAGGAGCAAAAAATGACTTCACAGATGATCGCAAAAATCATTGCCTTTATTCTTTATCTTGGCGTAATGATTTTCATCGGATTGAGAACTGCTAGTAAAAATAACAGTTCTGCGGACTTCTTCCTTGGCGGAAGAAAAGTTGGACCATGGGTAACAGCTCTCAGTGCTGAAGCTTCGGACTCATCAGCATGGCTTTTGATGGGACTTCCTGGTCTTTGTTATCTTGGTGGTGTTCAGGAAACATTCTGGACAGCTCTTGGACTTATTGCCGGAACATATTTGAGCTGGTTGTTCGTTGCAAAACCACTTCGTAAATGTTCAATTGCATTCGGGGACTCAATTACAATTCCTGAATTCCTTTCTAACAGATTTAATGACAAGTCACACTTGCTTTCAATCGTATCTGTAATTTTCATCGTTTTGTTCTTTACTATTTATACAGCTTCTGGATTTGTTGCATGTGCAAAACTTTTTAACTCTGTATTTGGTCTTCCATACCATGCAGGTCTTGCAATCGGTCTTGTTGTAATTTTGTGTTATACAATTACTGGTGGTTATACTGCTGTTTGTACAACTGACTTTGTTCAGGGAACTTTGATTGTAGTTGCATTTGTTGTTTCTGCAGTTATCGCTGTATTTTCACTTGGCGGACCTGCTCAGGCAATGGAAGCTGTTAAAGGCTTTAATGCACAGGCAATTGCAGGTGACTTTGGTGAAGCACTTAAAAATACTTTCGTAGCAAACGGTCAGTACAATGACAAAGTAATGAATATCATTTCTGCTCTTGCATGGGGTCTTGGTTACTTTGGTATGCCACACATCATCGTTCGCTTTATGGGTATCCGCTCTAATGCAGAAGTTAAAAAAGCACGCCGCATTGGTATTACATGGATGATCATTGCTTACGTTGGAACATTCCTTATTGGTACACTTGCAACTGTTTACCTTAAGAACAACGGTATCATTCTTGGTGATGCTGTTCAGGGATTTGCAACTGGTGATGCTGAAACAGTATTCTCTGCTACAATGCTTAAAATGTATCCTGCATTTATTGCCGGAATCTTCCTTTGTGCAATTCTTGCTGCTTCGATGTCTACTGCAGACTCACAGCTTTTGGCTGCTTCTTCTGCTGTAAGCCAGGATATTTTCAAGGGTCTTGTTAAGAAAGATGCTGAAGAAAAAGAAGTTTTGAATGTAAGCCGCTTTACAGTATTCCTTATTGCTCTGGTTGCTTTGTTCCTTTCTTTGAATCCAAACTCTTCTATCTTTGGTCTTGTATCATTCGCATGGTCAGGATTTGGTGGAACATTTGGTCCATTGGTATTGCTTGCACTTTACTGGAAACGCACAACAGCTTCTGGTGCAATCGCTGGTTTGATTTGTGGTGGTATCGTAGATGTTGTATGGCATTATGTACCGGCAAGTGTAAATCCAATTTTTGGTCTTTACGAAATCGTACCTGCTTTTGTTGCATGTCTCGTAGTAACTATCGTAGTGAGCTTGCTTACAAAACAGGATGCTGAAGTTGCATCAAACTTTGACAAATATAAATCACTTGCAGACTAATTCATTCAAATATACATTAAAACCTCTTTCTGGTAATCGTCAGAAAGAGGCACTCACATTCTTATCTCATAATGAATGTGAGTGTGTTACTTTGACAGAACATGTTTTGTCCACTGTGGAAGACGTTTACGTTCTTGATGCGGTGGACAGTGTTTCTGGCTCGTCTTTTATTCAGGCAATATTTTTTTATAGAAAGAATTCTGCCATTTACCCATGTATTCCATTTACAAAAAATCCTCGTAGTGATGCTTTTTTAAGTCAGGAAGTAAGAAAATGTTTTGCTGATTTTATGAACGGCAAGCGGGTTTTCAGTATTACAGGCCAGGCTGATGCAGTAACTTACCTTGTTGAAATACAGAAGGATTTTAATTCACCTTTGAGAGTAATTAACAATTATCTCTTGATGGTAAAGGAAGCAGGCAGAAAACCAAAAGTTGTTAAAGAAATTCCTGATGGATTTAAACTGAAAAAAGCTGGGCCAAAAGATATTAATTCTCTGATTGAACTTGAATATGCTTATCAGATTGAAGAAGTTATGAATGGAGATGCCAGCCGTCTATATAAACCGGGAATTCAATTACAGTTTGAAAATTTGTTGAAAAATCAGCAGATTTTTGCTTTATTTAATGGTAAGGATCAAAAAGCAGTTGCTAAGGCTGGAACAAATGCCCGCGGAAAAAATTTCTGTCAGATTGGCGGAGTTTTTTGTGACGGACAGCAGCGTAATCACGGTTACGCATTTATGGTGGTAAAAAAAGTAGTTGATGCAATTGAAGCTGCTGGAAAAACTGCATGTCTTTTTGTTAAGGAAAAGAATGCAAGTGCCAGACGCGTGTACGAAAACTGCGGGTTTGAGTATTGCGGAAAGTTTATGATTGCATATTATGATGTTTAAATTATATAATCGGTTTGAGAGTAATTATAGAGAGGTATTAAAATGGCAGATGAAGCACTTGAAGCAAAAGTAAAAGAAGTACTTGATGCGTTTAGACCACAGCTCCAGGCAGATGGCGGCGATATGGAATTTATTGGAATTGATGCAGAAAATAAAGTTCATCTTAAACTTGTTGGTGCATGCGGTTCTTGTCCAATGGCTACAATGACTCTTAAAATGGGTGTTGAAAGATATCTTATTGATGCTGTTCCTGAAATTACAGAAGTAGTTCAGGACGAGTAGTTTTTATTCAGTGAGGTAGAAATATGAAAATTGCAAAAGACTGCGTAGTTAAAATTAATTACGTTTTAAAAGATAAAGACGGAAATCAGATTGATGCTTCTAATGGCGAACCATTGGAATACATTCACGGAAATAACAACCTTATTATTGGTCTTGAAAATAAACTTGAAGGCCATGATCCTGGTGACAAATTCCTTGCAGAAGTTGAACCTGAACTTGCTTATGGTAAATATGACGAAAATCTTTTGATTGAACTTCCTCGTGAACAGTTTGATACAGACATGCAGATTGAAGTTGGAATGAAATTCCAGGCTATGGGACCAATGGGACCTGTTCTTGTGTCTGTTGCAAAAGTTGAAGGCGATAAAATTACAATCGATTCAAATCATGAACTTGCCGGTAAAAAACTTTTCTTTGATGTAGAAGTTGTAGAAGTAAGACAGGCTACTCTTGAAGAAATTGAATCCTTGAAACAGGCTGCCAGCGGCGGTTGTGGTGGTGGATGCGGAGGCTGCGGTGGCAGTTGCGGATCTGAAGGTGGTTGCGCAGGCGGCGGCTGTGGCGGTGGATGCGGTTGTAACTAACAGCCTTTAACTGCTTCTACAATTTTAGTTGTATTAGCGCTGATTGAATCTTTGTTAAGATCAATGCTTATGTCTGCGATTGATTTATAGATTGCAACACGCTCTGTATAAAAGTCGTGAAAAATAGTCCGTACATCGTTTCTGGTGTGCGGATTTTTTTTGTTTATGTAAGCGGGAAGTGTAGACGGGTCAGCGATTTTTTCACCATTGAATTTAACTTCGCGTAAAATGCGTTCGAGAGAAACTTCTTCTGCAACATTAAGGAAGATAAAAATTGAATTTGATTTTAGAACTTCAAGTGCCTGAGCGTTGTCACAGATTCCGCCGCCTGTAGCAATTACGGCTGTCTGTCCTTTAAGGTTTTTGAGGAGAGCATCGCAAGCCTGATATTCCGCCTGGATAAAAGCAGGCTTTCCCTGGGCATTAAAAATTTCACGGGGAGTTTTTCCGGTCAGCGAAAAGATTTCGTTGTCTGTATCAAAAAACGGAAAGCCAAGTGCTGTTGAAGTGTGTTTTCCGAGTGTAGATTTTCCTGAGTGCTTAATTCCTAAAAGGACAATATTTTTGTTCATGCCTGTATTATATCGCGGATTGATTGAAAAAGTCCAACCGTTAGGGTATGCTTTAGTTATGAATGTTTATGCGGCAATAGCACTTTGTTTTATTCCTGTTGTTACGGTATTTATTCTCTTTTTGATTTTGATTCCTGGTTTTAAGATCAGGCTCGAACTTCTTTCTGTTCTGCTTGGACTTGTGGCATTGCTGCCGATTGCGGTTGTGCAGTTCTGGGTTGGAGAAGCGGAAATTTTTAACAGATGGAATTTCGGGCTGCTGCTTTTCAGGGCTTTGATTTTGTACGGGCTTATTGAAGAAGGATTCAAATGCGCCGTGCTGTTTTTATTCCCTGTAAAAAAAGTGAATCTGAAGGAAATGTTTTTTTATGGACTTCTTGCGGGAATTGTTCTTGGCGGTTTTGAATCCGTGATTTATGTTCTGCATACAATTCAGACTGCGACCAATCATGGTGGTGAAGTTCTTCTGCACATGATTTATCTGCGTTCATTTACAAGTATTGTGATTCATGGATTTTGCGCTGGGCTTTTAGCAATGTTTGTTTTCACTGTCAGAAAAAATAAAGTTTTTATGGCGCCTGCATTTTATGCTGTTGTGATTCATGGAATATATGATTTTTTCAGCATTATGAATTTTCCGATGAATTATTTTGCTTATGTTTCGATTCTTCTTCTGCTTCTTGAATGCAGAATCAGCTACAAACGAATCAAAGCAATGAATCTGGAAGAAGCTTAACGAATACTTGACAAAATACAATATATAGCATAATATACTTGAACACGACGCTGGGTAGAGCAGTTGGCAGCTCGTCGGGCTCATAACCCGGAGGCCGTAGGTTCGAGTCCTACCCCAGCTATAGAAAAGACCACTCAGGAATGAGTGGTTTTTTGTTTTTTAACTGGACGTAACTGAACTTTATTGGATAAAGTTCGTGGGCGGTAGGTTTATAGCCTGCGGGATTTGGGATAAATAAGATTCTATGTAAAATTATATTTTTCTATAATTATTTTTTACTCCTTAGGCATTTTTATTTTAAATTAAAAAGGACAGTCTAAAAAATCAGAAAATGTATTTGTATATTCTGATTCCTTTGGATAATTCTTTTCATAAAAAGAAATACAAAATTTACCTATTGTGCAAACACTGTTTATTATAAAATATGTATACATTGAATCATCAATTATTATGTCTTCCTCTTGTTTACCATGGAATAAAGTTTTATCACTTCGTAATTTTTCAATGCTTTGGCATGCAGAAAGGATAGATGAACCTATAGTCTTAACCTCTTTACTGTAGTTGTCATCTAATCCAGAAAGTTTAAATTCCTTCAATAAGGAACATGTAAGTGAATATAATGTATCATTCTTATCCCAATTTACTGAGATACGATTATCACTTAGAATGTGCTTTAATATACTTTCCAAGGCCGAATTAGCTAAACCAATAGCTGTTGAAGGATCTTCATAAATTAACTTAAAAGCTTTATCAAACGTAGTATTAGCTGTATCATAACTACTTTTAATTTCATTTTTAAATGTTGGTATCATTGGAATAAAATCAGGAGTATCTATATCTAAATCAATGGCAATTTTTAATAAAAGTTCTCCATCCATTTCGGAAAGAGTCTCTAATAAATCTATATTAGAATCTTTTTTGTACTTTATTACAAAATTACAGTCACCAGTATAATCGTTATAAACTACTATCCATTTCTTTATGTATTGTGTAACTTTGTTATATGATACATAAAGTTCCCATATTCTTTTTTCAATCTTATCTATAAGTGCCATTTGGTATTTTGGTGATATTTCCATTTTCCATCTCCAATAAGATTATATAAATCAACTATTTTGATTTTTCTTCTTCCAGAATATTAATAAATTGATAAACATTACTGTATGTTTTATTAGCTTCGGTTTTATCTTTCATGTTCTCAACAGCGGTCATTCGGTTGTCCCATAGCGAATCCTGTTGCTTAATTGTAAGCACAGCTTTCTTGTATTGTTCCCATCCAGGAATAGAGCAAAGTTGCTTCACACATGTATCACTGGCAATATCAGTTTCTGGAGTCTTTTTATAATGGGCAATGAACCATATTTCAACACAAGGTTTACTTATCAACATTATGCCATCACATTTTTTGAGAGACTCCAAAACTTCTGGAACATCACCATCATACATAAAAAATGTTTTTACTTCGGAAGGATTTGATGTAAGTTCTTTTTTATACTGTTCAATTTTCTTTGGATATAAACTGCTTCCTACAATCTTTGGAACAATTTTGATTGGGAGTCTGTATCTCTGTTTCAGAAAGTTGATGTAAGCTTCTTCAGTTTCCCCTTCACAGAGAACAAGAAACTGAGGCCGCATCTTTCTTGGATTAGATTTTCTCTCTCTTCCCATACTTATTCTCCTAAAAGATTTTTAATCACACTGATAGAAGAATTGATGTAAGGAACTGCATCGAATCTACCCTGAAGATAACATTTTTCTGCATCCATGTTTTCTCTAAAATCTTTAAAGTCAAACAATGAGTAAACTTCTGTTGAGCCATCTTCTTTTTTATTTGTGAACAAAATCTGGTCTCTTCTCATCTTTTTAATATCCAGAAGATTTGTATTGTGACTTGTAAAAAGGAACTGTGCAGATTTAGATGCATTTACCATATCAAGAATAAACTGAGCAAGTTCTGTATGAAGGCTGGCATCAAATTCATCAAGAATAAGTGTTTTCCCATTTTTGCAAACATCAAGCAATAAAAGAAGGAGATTGAAAATCTGAATTGTACCGGCGGATTCTTCTCCTTCAAGATGGAATGGAACATCTGGATTTCTTTTATGGGTTGTGTAGAAGTTGATTACATCTGCAACTTGCGTAAATGGATCTGATTGAACTGGAACTCCATTTATTGTGTGTCTTGGTTGAATTGAAAATAAAGGTGTTCTTTCAATTTTTACGTTAATATCTGTGATATCGCTATCAGCCATTTTTAAAGCCTGCAGAATCAATTCTTTATTCTGTTTGAAAAGTTCTACTGCATAATTTCCTGAAAGCTGAGGAAGACCAATGAGTAATTCTGTTCTAAAGTAGTTATACACTTTTTTAGCAACTTCTCTATCCATCTGACTGGCTCTGCTTATGAAGAGAGTATTCTTTCCTGTACTCTGAGCAACATCCAGAGGTTTTACAAACTGCCCTTCGCCAAAACTGTAGATTTCCGATTTTGAAGAACCTTTTGTTTCATCTCTTGTAAAAATCTTTACCTTTCTTTTTGTTGGATGATAGTAGAGTTCTTCTGTTAGAATCTGATTTCTTGTGATAGAAAAAGAATATTCGTATTCAATTCCGTCTGTAATAAAATCAATATAGAAGGAACTAGGTTTTTCGAAGTATCCGTCAAACTTAAAAGGCATGTAGTTGAAAACAACACCTTCATTATTCTGGAAAGAATCAAGAACAAGTTGCCTGCAAAATGCAGCAGCTTTTAATATACTTGATTTTCCAGAGGCATTAGGACCAAAAAGCCCCTGAACTTTTAGAAGAGTTTCATCATTAACAGAGAATACGTTGTCGGCTAATTCTTTTGCTCCAGCTGTATTGATAGTACCAGCCTTAAAATCAATACAAACTTCATCTTTAATAGAGAAAAAGTTACTAAATCTCATTTCTAAAAGCATAAACACCTCGTATTTGTAGGATTACTACAAATATAGCACTTTTAGATGAATAAAACAAGAATTATATATCATTAAAAATTATTATAATTTATCTATTTTCTCGTATTATGTAGAAAATACTTCTTACTTCCACATATTGGGCAAATAGCTATTTTGTCCAATATATTATCATAATCATTCGACAAACAATTTTCGCAGTGATAGTATTCTTTAGTTGTAGACTTCATACCTTGAAATTTGGTTTTATGAAGCTAATTTTGTTAGTTTTTAATCTTTTCCAGTCATCCTTTAGCTTGTTTTCTTTTAATACCTCATAGCAGAATAACCAATTCTCTTGAAAACTATTTAATGATAATTCTTCTGCATGATCTTGTAATTTTTTTATTGATTCATGATTATTTTGTTTATTAACATAAATCCATGAAAAGATTTTTAGTAAACAACTATCAATTTTAAGAATACAATCAATGTTGAATTTATCTATTATTAAATTGTATTTAATTGCAAAATATATTGCATAATAAGATTCCTCATAGTTATTATTTTGTAAACCATTGTCATATATACAATTTATAAAATTTGAAAACAAATTTTTATCAATATTGAATTTTTCAAAAATACATTCATCTAATATCTGTATTAAATATGGATAAATAATTGCAAGATGAAATACCTGTTTTACAAAATATACTTTCCCGTTTTCTGACAATGTTTGATTAGCTAAAAATTTTATTCCATAATTAAATACTGCAGAATTATTATTATTGGTTTGCATAAGGTCAAGTAATAAATTCAAAAACCTCATAACATCATTGTAATCAAAATATTTATTTTGAGGAGTAAAACTTTTTATTCTTACTTTCCAATAATCTTTAGAAAAACTAGGGAGATTACTAATACTTGTCTTTTTTAAATTTAATGGCAATCCATAAAACCTTAGCATAGAATTTAAATCTGAAATAAATGACTCAGCTTTTTCATAATTTTCAGTATAACATATATAGTCATCTATATGACGAACAAATGTATAATCCTTCTCCATTAACATCCTGTCTACACAAGTTAAAATTATTTCAGATAATAAATTCGATGCATGTGGACCTATTAACAAACCATGAGTTTCGCCATTTGTCGTATTTTGACAGTAATGATCTAATTGATTTTCCCACAATGAATTATCATCTTTTTCCTTTTTAGCTTTTTCTTTGCCTAATAAAGCCCAAGGTATTGAATGTGTATAAATACTTTGAAAACAGGTAGATATATCTGATGTGGCTATATATCTTTTACCAATTATTAAATCATCTTGAGGATCGCCATCAATTTTCCAGTTATCATAATTCATCTCGAATAATTTTTTTGTATCTTTAATTTTTCTAATATGAATTCTACTGACTTTGTATGGTTGATTACCAACTTGATTTTCAAAATGTATTAGAATATTTTCCCAATATTTTTTTAAATGTTTACATAATTTTTCATATGCAAAGGGATTCGGTATTCCATAAGGTCTTGGTAAATTTACATTTCTGTTAGATTCAAAATATACATAAGCACTAGCTTCATCTTTATAGCCATGTTTAATTTGAGCTTCTTGTTTCGAAAAGATACAAAATGCTTCCGAAGTAAAAATTGGTGGTAATTTGTCAGTAAACAAACCATAACCAAGTAAACCATCATATAATTCATCTGGTGATATTTCTGACAAACAATTAAAATAAGATTTTAACATACTTTCATTTCCTTTTATTCTTACTTCAATAAAGATTCAAAAAAAATCTATTAATAATATAGCAGTCGTATTTAATTATGCTATTATATTCTCACCTAAATCTGAAATAATATTTTCTAAATTGTAATATACATCACATTCATTATTTTTACTTATTGTTAATTCAAATAAATAGTGCATTTGAACATCACCAGATGCAAGGCAAATATATCGAGAATCATCTTCATCTCTTTCATAACTCCAATTATAAGCATAAATACTTACCTGAACAGAAAGATATATAACACCAGAAATAGTTACAGATCCATCTTCTGAAGCTGTAAAATCTTGAATATCAAATTCCTCAATCATATCTATTCCTTCATAATCAACATATCCAGAGTCAAAGAAATGACTAAAGTCTTCCGGTTGAGCATTTATACATTCATTAATAATTTCATTTTCTATTGATGAGTAGAGTTGTTTATTAAAAAGGTTTTCTAAATAACTATTTGCTTTTAGATTTTTTATTGCCCATCCTGTAACTAATTCATCATCATTTCTTGGTTTAATACTTGATAATTGTGTATTAATCCAATCTTCAACTAGATGTTCATATTCTTCTTCTTTTTGAATCTCATTAAACTTTTCTTGTACTTCAGGAAGTGAAAAAAATTGCTCTATGTTAATAAGATATTTCATTTCTTGGCTTTCTGATTTTAAATCAGAATGAAAATCTGTTTTATCTTTATTTGCAAAATCTGATGAATTTTCTGAAATGAAATAACAATTATTCAAATTATTATTACTCACATAATCTGAACATGTACAGAACAAAGCATAATCTCTAAAGCTTTCTTTGTTTTCTGAAAAAGGCTTTTTTTCAGAGATATACCGTTCCATAATTCTATTAATCTTAACACTGTCAGATGAGATTATTTTAATACGCCCTTCTGCTTGCAAATTGTTATACTTATTTTTTATTTCTTCTTGAGAATATGGTTGCAATTGAAACTCAAAGATATTTGAAAACTGTATGTTTTTTAAAATTTTCAAATTCTTTTTTATTGCTGAAATAGAATCTTTACTCTTTTTTATAGTATGTTTTGTTAATTCACCAACAACTACATCTGGAAGTAAAATTTCAAGTTTCCCCTTTTTTGTGAGAAGTTCCATTCTTTTTTTTTGCTGTAAAAAAGGATCATTTTCAAGAATATTTGTATCTAAAAAAACATGTAACATAAACAGTTCCTCTTACTTCCCCAATTTTTCACAAAGTGGTAAAAGTTGTTCGATTGCGGCTACAATGCGTTTTTGTTCGGATAGTGGCGGTAATACAAGTACTGTTTTTGCAATAGCATCCATTACCCAGTTTTTATTTCCTA
>JAKSTQ010000008.1 GCA_024402475.1 Treponema sp.
CGTATTGTATGGGTATTTTTCCTTTCTTTATTTCAACTTCATTTTACAATCTTCCTTTTTTATAAAATATTTTTCACTGTGTCATACCGTGATACAGTAACCGTTATATATTGGTATTGTAATCAGTTGATTGCAATACCTTTTTTTTATGTCTTTAAGGCATTTACAGGAGAACAAAATGTATACATGCACATCCCTCGCTTACGATTATCTTTCTAAAGATAAAAAAAAGAATGACCAGTTCAATTTCCTTAAATCAGAAATTTCTGCAAGCATTAAAAAATTCAATGGAACAATAGCCAGCCTTAAAAAGGATTATTCCTTCTGTCGTACTTCCAAAGAAAAAAATGCTCTTGCAGGTCAGATTAAGGATCTTCAGGGACGTCTTGTTTCTGCCCAGAACTGCATGTGGTGGCTTAAATCTCCTGAACAGGTTCCAATGGTTCAGACTGTCTGGAACGGCGGAATGTTCTGCAGTCCGGAAGAATCACTTCGTATTAAGGCTGATTTTGAAAGAAAACAGTACGAAGCTTCTGATGAATATAAAAAATGCCAGATTAAGGCAAATATTCTTAAGGGAATTTCTTATGTTGCAGGACCTGCATTTGTTTTCTGGGGACCATTTTTTGTTTTTCTGTTTATGAACGGACTTTTTGCCAGCGACAGTGTAGTTCGTGCCTTTAGCCAGACTTTGGCAGTAGAAGGATATTTATTCCCTATAACCCTTCCAATGGGGCTTTTAATGGGCGGATGGATTTTTCCCCGTCTGATTGACAAGTTCCTGCTGGGAAAGTAACTGCCAAAATTAGAGAAATTTACAATTTACAAATATAATTTGTGGTAGTATAATGTAGCATTATGGTAGAGTTACTTAGTGATGCTGATTTTGATTTATTCCGCAAAGTTATTTACGATGAAAGCGGCATTACATTTTCAGCGACAAATCGTTCAATTTTGGACAGTCGGTTAAAAGAGAGATTACGAGAAAAAAAGCTTGAATCAGTGCAGGAATATTACAAGCTCATTACTTCTGATAAAGAAGAAATGAAAATCATGCTGGATTCTGTTACAACAAACCTTACAAGGTTTTTCAGAAACCAGCCTCATTTTGATGCACTTGTTAACTACGTAATTCCTCATATTCTTGAAGAAAAGAAAAAGACTGGAGATAGAACCATTAAAATCTGGAGTGCTGGCTGTTCAACTGGTGAAGAACCATACACAATTGCCATGATTCTGGCTGATATTTTACCTCCGGGATTTAATTTCCAGGTAATTGCTTCGGATCTTTCACTTAAATCTTTGATGGTTGGACAGCAGGGTTTTTATGCAGATTCCCGTATTGCCGGTATTCCAGAAAACTATCTTGCAAAATATTTTACAAAGGTTGATTCTGGTTATCAGGTTAAGCGCGAACTTATGGATAAAATCCGTTTCGACTATCACAACCTTAAAAACGAATCAGGAACAAAAAATCTTGACATCATATTCTGTCGAAATGTTTTGATTTACTTTGATGAAGCTGCACAGCTTGGTGTAATCAATAGATTCTATGATGCACTGGCTCCACATTCTTATCTGTTTATCGGACACTCGGAATCTCTTTTTGGTATGAACACAAAATTTGAATTCCTTAAGACACAGTGGGCTTGTCTTTATCAGAAAAACGAAAAATAAGGCGGGGTTTTGAGTATGGATGATATCAATGTCCTTGTTTGTGACGACTCAGCGCTCATGCGCAATCTTATTTCTAGAATTGTAGATAATACAACCGGTATGCACGTATGTGCAAAGGCCATGAATGGTCAGATGGCACTGGAAAGAATTGCAGAATTCAATCCGGATGTTATGGTTCTTGATATCGAAATGCCTGTAATGACAGGTGTTGAATTCCTGCGCGAACGAAAAAATCGTAAGCTTGATATTCCTGTTATCGTACTTTCAAGTATTGCTACTGAAGGCGCTAAAGTTACAATGGAATGTCTTGAACTTGGTGCTTCGGACTTTTTGACAAAGCCTAACGGTTCAGTTACTGCAGATATTTCTTCTGTTGCTGACCGCCTTGTTGAACTTTTGTCTTCTTACGGTTATGCCAGTGCGGTAATGAAGGGCAAGTCTCCATACGAACCTGAATTTTTTACTCGCCAGATTAAAATGCGCCAGGCAGAGCGTTTTGTTGCTGAACAGAAAAAAGAAACAATCGACCGCCTTAATGCCGTAAAGTCAGAACCTATTACAGAAAATAACGCAGAAAAAATTGCTGACAGCGTTGTTCCTCTTAAGAAGTTTGAATGGACTCCTTCAGAAAAGAAACAGCCTAATGTTGTAAAACCTCTGCGTGATCCTTCAAATATTCAGATTATTGCAATTGGAATTTCTACCGGCGGACCAAACGCATTGAGAGAAGTTTTCAAGATGCTTGATCCTCATCTTAAACAGCCGATTCTTGTTGTACAGCATATGCCTGCAGGTTTTACTGCAGAATTTGCACACAGCCTTGACCGCATCTGTCCACTGACTGTAACAGAAGCCGTTGATGAAGATAAAATCGAAGGCGGACATATTTATATTGCGCCGGGTAACTACCATATCTATGTTGAACATCGTGCAACAGGAAATGTAATTCGTCTTGGCCAGCAGGATCCACGCAACGGTCACAGACCTTCTGCAGATGTTCTGTTTGAATCTATTGCCGAAGTTTACAAGAACCATGCACTTGGCGTAATCATGACAGGTATGGGTAAAGACGGTGCTGTTGAACTTACTGCTATGCGCGAACAGGGTGCATGGACTTTAGGTCAGGATGAAAAATCAGCAATCGTATATGGAATGCCTCGTGTTGCTTTTGAAATGGGTGCAGTTCAGAAACAGGTTGCTCTAAAAGATATGGCTGACGAAATCAGCGCTCTTGCCCGAGAACATCTGTAATTTCAGGATAAGAAATTAATTTTTTTGCACGGGATGCAGCAAATACAACTGCAAGTCCCGTTGCAAGACATATACCAATCACTACAGGGTTATTGGTAAAATACCAGCCGCCAAAGCAAAGCAGTACCGGCAAAAGCAAAGAAAAAATTGCAAGCTTGTATTCGTGGTGCTTTGGCGTTGCTATTATAACGCCCTGGTTTTCTTTCAATTCAAAATTTTTAGGATTTTTAACAGGAACTGTTTTCCCCCGGCGTCTGCAGGGTTTGTTGCAGTTGACACATTCAGCAAAGGTTAACAGCTGGGCAAGAACGAGATTTTTTTCTGTGTTGTATTTTGCGTCAATTACAATTCCCTGTTTGTGCATTACTGCTTCCTGTTCTGTTTTATTGAACGCATGCGGGCAGTGCATTCTTCTTTGCCTGCTTTGTTTCCAAGCTGGTCGTAAGTATCACGAAGATTGTACAGTGCATCATAGTAATAGGGATTGAGTGTAAGTGCGTGTTCAAAAGCTTCTGCGGCTTCTGGAAACTGTACTGTGTTGAAAAATATAACTCCCAGTGTGTTCCATAAAATTGCGTTGAGAGGATTAAGTTTAAGTCCAAAGTCAGCCCAGTAAAATGCCTGACGGAAATCTCCTGTGTTAAAATTGATTTCTGCCAGGGTTGCAATTGTATCATGGTCCTCTGGTGAAAGTTCGTGGGCTTTTTCAAGGCATTCAACTGCTGCCTTAAGGTTCCCTGAATCACGGTAAGTCACACCAAGATTAAACCAGATAAAGTAATTTGTGTTGTCTACGATGAGGGCACGTTTTAAACAGGCAATGGCTTCTTTGTACTGACCTGAGTCAGCAAATGAGATTGCCTGGTTATTAAGTGTTTCTACCTTTTCTGTCATATAAATAAAAATTTTCTCCGTTAAATCAGACTGCAGGAAGCATTTTTGTAAACAGTTCGTGGATCATTCTGGCATATTCGTTGTTTTGTGGTGTAACGCCAAAAAGATCTGTAAGAAGTGTACAGGTTTTTTGAACAAGACTTCGGCCCTGATCAAAAGCTGCTTTAATTGAACCTGCTTCTTCCAGCAGTTTGATGCAGTTTTCTACAGCAGGATCTGTAATTCCATTTTTTCCTGCAGCTGTAAAATATTGAGCAATTATTTTTGAATCTTCCGGATGCTTTTGAATGTGCATCAATACCGGAAGACTTTTCTTTCCTTCAACAATATCGTCCCCGCGTTTTTTGCCGGGATTGCCTGTGCTTAAGTTCTGAACATCATCAAGAATCTGAAATCCTTCTCCAAGTCTTCTTGCAAGAAGTCCTGCTTCCTGTGCTTTCTGTGAATCCGCTCCACCGCAGATAACGCCTGTTGTTACTGCAAGTGCGCAAAGAGTTCCTGTTTTATGCTGAACCATTGCCTGGTATTCTTCTAAAGGCGGAAAGATATCAGGGTTGTTGTGCCAGTAAATGTCCATTGCCTGCCCAAGGTGAAGGCGGCGTAATTCCATTGTCCACATGGAATAAAGCTGAGCCTTTTTTTCTGATGAACAGTTTAATGTATCAATTACGGCTGGTGCAAGAAAGTAAAGCCATGCGCCAGCATTTAAAGCAGCATCTGTTCCGTAAGTAATATGTGCGCAGGGCTTTCCCCGGCGTTCTGTTGCCTTGTCTTCTATGTCATCATGAATAAGGCTTGCTGTGTGTACAAATTCAACTAAAGGAGTAAGTTTGATGGCATCCTGTAAATCTGCATCCCGATTACAGCTTGTGCTTACTATTCCTGCACACAAAACCTGTAAAAGCGGTCGCCAGCGTTTGCCGCCTAAAGACAAAAGATTATGGCATGGAGTAATAAGGTTCATGATAAGGCTGTCAGTAACTGCCTTAGGAATTGAACCGAAAGCCTGGTCTTTCCAAAGAGTATTTACAGTCTGAGGAAGTGAGGTTGTGAGCTGTTCTTCTATTAATTTGCGAAGTTCTTCAATATCTGCCATATCCCTTTAATTATAGAACAAAAAGCCCATAAAGTTAAGAATGGTAATGAAATTCGTGATAGAAATTTTTATTCTTCACTCATTATATCTTTGTTCCAGTTATGTTTAGGGTACCGGCCTTTCATTTCCGTGCATATTTCCTGCCATGCACCGTTCCAGAAACCTTCAAGGTCCTGAGTAATCTGTAAAGGCCGGCTTGCAGGTGATAAAAGTTTTAAGAGCACTTTCTGTCCGAGAATCTGTGGAGTTGTTTTACAGCCGAAAATCCGCTGAATGATGACCTCTATTACAGGAACAATGCGGTCAGTTTTCTGGTAAGACACTTTTACTTTACGGCCGTTTTCAAGTGTCAGTGTTTCAGGAACTTTTGAATCAACTGATGCTCCGTCAAGAAACCAGTAAAGGCCGGCATAAACTGTCTGGGCATCAAGGTTCTGCTTTCCGGAAAGAAAAGGCACGAGCCACTGGCTGGCATTTTGTTCCAGGAAGGTTTTAAGGTTCTGCTTTTTGTTACAGTTTTCAGGATAGCCTTCTGTCTGGGCCTTAAGGAATTCTGCTCTGGTCAGGAAGGATTGCGTTTTATTGTCAGATGGAAGACAGTCAAATCCTTTGTTTTCAATTTCTGTAAGCCATGCCTGTGCAAGGTCATCTTTGTCTGCAGTAAGTTTTATGGTCTTAAGCGGAATGCGTCCAAGATAAAATGTTTTGTTTTTACTTATCCGGGATCCTTCAAAAAAAGCCTTTATTTCTTCTTTTGTATTTGAATCAACCCACTGGTCAAAAGACGGGCCCGACATTGTTTCAAAAGAAAAAATGATTGCAGTATCTGTCCTTGACATTACATCTGGTGCACAAATCCATAAAGGCCTGTTTTTGTCCGCGGCTGAATCTGCAATTACAGCTTTTCGGCCGGAAACAAACTGATAGATGCATTCTTTTTCTCCGGGAGCTGTTATTCGCATTGCAAGTCTGTCAGAAAATCCTTCAAGAAGAATTGTAGATTTATCATACTGTAAGTCCTGAGTAAAGCCGGTTCCTGAAAGTCTTTTTCTGATATCTTGCTTTGCTTTTTCCTGAATTGGGACTGTCTGCATAATTTGAATACTGAATGTAAAGGTCAAGAACATAATCTAAAAGCTCATTATTTTTACAGGCATATGCTGCAAGACACATCGTTCCAGGGCGGATGTCGATTCCTAAAGAAAGTACGGATTTCCCTTTTTGTGTAATGGAATTATTCTGGGCAAGAAGTTTTGAGCGTTTTAAAAAATCTATTGCTTCGTTCCAGGCGCCTGATGGCGGGGAGGTGAGGAAGTTGATTTTTGTAAGGTCTGTGATTCCCTGGTTTGCAAATTCAAGAACGGTCTGGAAAAGTTCAACGCGGGAAATTTCTGGTTCTGTGTGTTTTGCAAGAATGTCAGTTTTGGGCCAGAGCCTTATGCAGCGCCCGCTTTGAGTACGGCCGGCTCGTCCCTGTCTTTGAGCAGCATTGAACTGACTTTCTTTGACAGTAACAAGGCGCTGCATTCCTGATTTAAGGTCAATTGTATTAAGACGGCAAAGTCCTGAGTCTATGACAACTTTTACATCAGGAACTGTCAGGGAAGTTTCTGCAATTGCAGAAGATAAAATTATTCTTGTTTTTTTATTCTGCGTAGGATAAAGAATTGTTTTCTGCTGCGCAATCGTTATTGACGAGTGAAGAATGCAAAGTTCAATTTCTCCCTCAGAGATTTTTTTCTTGAGACAATCCTGCAGCAGACTGTAATTTTTTTTGATCTCTGCAATTCCAGGTAAGAAAACAAGGATTGTTCCATCAATATTATTCAGTTCATCTGTGACAGCCTGTACTACGGATTTTTCCGGGGCGTAAAAAGTTTCGACAGGAAATGATCTTCCCGGTACTTCAATTACAGGACAGCCGTCAAGATATTCGCTTAAAGGATTTGCGTCGATTGTGGCACTCATTATAATAAGATATAAATCATCGCGCGCTGCTAAGGCTTCTTTTAAAAGAACAAGTGCTGTATCAATCGTAACAGAGCGTTCATGAAATTCATCAATGACAATAACATTGTAATCAGACAGAAACGGGTCGTCTGCAAGTTCCCTTAAAAGAACTGCCTGGGTTACGACAAAAAGTCTTGTGTCTCTTGAAGTTTTGTTTTCAAGATGAATTTTATAACCGCAGGTTTTTCCTGTTTCTTCTTTACAAAGATCTGCCGTGCGTTCTGCAATTCCAACTGCTGCAATACGCCGCGGCTGTGTCATAAGGATTTTGCCTTCAAATTCACTTAAAAGTGCTAATGGCAGAATTGTTGATTTTCCGGCCCCGGTAAGTGCTGTTAAAATACAGGTTCTGCTTTGAGAATTTTTTAAGGTCTGTACAATGTCAGAAAGAGACTGCGTAATCGGGAATTGAGAAATTTCTGGATCGGATATTATATTGTGCAAACTCATATGAATTAAATGTTTCCTAAAAAAAAATTACTGCCCGGATTTTGAAATCATATTCAGAATCTGTTCTGCAGTAGAAAAATTTTTGATATCAACTTGAGTAGGGTGAATGACAATTCCGCGGTCTTCAAGTTCATTCAGTAATTCAATGAATGCAAGTGAATCAAGAATGTTGTGTTCAATCAGGTCAATATTGTTTCTGACCTGTGGATTGCCTGTTACTTTTTCTAAAATCCCGTAAAGTTCTTCGATGGTCATTGTTGTGATAATTCCTGCAGTTTTTTGTAATCAGTTTTACCGTTTGAATTAACCGGCAAGTTTTCCATAATACAGATGTCTTTAGGTATCATATACCAGGGAATAAGTTTTTCAAGCTGTTTAAAACAATTTTCCTTTTTAAAGTCTGACGAATCAACAGGAACAATAAAGGCTATGATGTATTTTACATTTTGAAAATCATCTTTAACTGGCAGGACGCATGCATCTTTTACGCCTTCTATTTGCAAAAGATTATTTTCGATGTCGTCACATTCAATTCTGTAACCTTTGTATTTTATCTGTCTGTCAAATCTTCCGTTTATATACAAAAAATTATTTTTAATAAAACCTCTGTCACCTGTTGCAAAGGCCGGGACTTTTCCGTTCATAAAAAATCCTTTAAGGTTTTGAATTTCTTCCTGCAAAATATCAATGGATTTTTTTTCTTTGCAGTCGGAATAATAACCCTGGGCACAGATTCCTTCTAATATAATCTGCTCATCGCAGACACGAATCAAGCCCGCTGAATGCAAAATATTTCCTGCAGGCAAAAGACCGTTACAGATTATTGAATTTATATTTGATGAATCAATTTGAACTGCACTTACTGCACATACGGTTTCTGTAGGCCCGTATGCGTTGATGAGTTTAAGGTCAGGAAAACGTTTTAAAAGTTTTTCTGCAGTTGCAGGTTCCAGTTTTTCGCCGCAAGAAAAAATGCATTCAAGATCTGGAAAATTAATATGATTAAAATCCGGGTTTGTCAAAAGCAGTTTTATGTATGTTGGAGTTGCTGTTATAAAATGAATCTGATTTTCTTTAATGCATGAAAAAATGGCGTTGAAATTTTCCATCGAAAAATCCGGTGAAAAAAATAATCTGGTATTATTGTTTTTTGCAAGCATCAGGTCTGCAAGGCTTAAATCAAAATTAAATTTTGCTGTGTTCAGTATGTTAACAGTTTTATGTCTTGCTCTTAAATCTTCAAGACATGGAATGCCGCTGAACCAGAGCGAAAAATTTTCCACAGATTCTTTTGTTAATCCAATGCCTTTAGGTGTTCCTGTTGTGCCGGAAGTAAACATTATGTACGACAGGTTTTGCAGATCAAAATTATTCAGGCTGTTTTCGGTTTGAGTGATTCTTACCTGAGGAAGACTTGTATCAACGGGAACGTAGCATTTGCCAAGTTTTAAGCAGGCAATAATCTGTGCTGCCATCTGTAAATTTCTTGTTCCTTTAATGATGACAGGTTCGCTGATGTTTTTCAGTTGAGAACAATATTCGTTTACAAGGGATTCAAGTTCTTTATCCATGCAGAATCTGGTCCTCTGGAATTAAATTATAGTCGTACAGAACTTCGCTGTGATTGTCCAGAATCAGTTCTTTGGAAAGAAGGTCACCTGAAATTCTGTTAAATGCGGATTTATATACTTTTGAAACCCTGAAAAATTTTTCGCCTTCTTTTATAAATCCGCATGATTCTTCTGACAGCCTGTATCGCACCGGGAATTCTTTTGTAGTCCGCAATTCGCCGTAAAGATAACCGTCTTTGATCCATGTCAGAATCTGAATGTCCTGATCCGTTGTGTTTTTAAAGCGGTAATCTATGTAGTTGTACATTACAGAAGTTCCTGTTCCAAAAGGCACCTGCCTTTTACTGTCCGGAAAAAGTGCGTCGGTATGATGATGCAGTTCTGTTACTGTAAGAGGACTGTTCAATACCATATAGTGAATGAGGTTTGCAAGCTGGCAAAGTCCTCCGCCGTAATCGCTTGTCAAAAGATTTCTTTTTTTTATTACAAGGCCTTTTTTGTAACCCTGTCTGCGTTCTGTAGGTCCGATTAGCTTCCAGAAAGAAAATATTTCGCCGCTTTTAATCAGGATTCCTGAAATTCTGGGAGATGCCAGTTCTAAGTTGAATGCTTTGTTCTGCTGTAAGGTTTCGTCGACGCCTTCAAGTTTTCTCATTACAGGAGAAACATGGCTTTTTACAATTACCGGTAAGATTTTGGTGTTGTGCTGTAATGAAATTTTATCATGCGAAAAAAAGTCGGTTAACCGGCGCTTTAGGATTTCCTTTTTGACTGAGATTCTGTAACAGGTTTCATTAAGTTCACAGAACAATATTCGACTTTTTTTCATTATTACTATTATACAGTATTAAATTTTATCCGACAATTAAAATATGCCAGCAAATTCATACGAAAAACCTGACTATTGGTCTCAAAAAGCTTTTAAAGAAGGGTATCCGGCCCGTTCTGTATACAAATTACAGGAAATCGACAATAAATTCGGATTTATTAAAAAGAATTATACTATTCTCGATCTTGGTGCCGCTCCCGGAAGCTGGACTACATTCCTTTTAAGAAAACTTGAAGGAACAGGTAAAGTAGTATCCTGCGACTTAAATCCACTTGCAAAAGACGTAAAGGGTGATAACCTGGTTTTTATTCAGGGGGACTTGAACCTTCCTGCCATAAGAAACCAGATTACGGCTCATGGCCCTTACGATCTTGTTGTTTGTGATGCAGCTCCGTTAACAACCGGTAACCGTATTGTTGATACAGCCCGCAGTCAGGGACTTGTAGAAATGGCTATCTGGTATGCCCAGGGCTTTTTAAAAAAAGGCGGGAATTTTGCAGTAAAAATCTTCCAGAATGGTGACCAGCAGGCATTCCTCAAATCAATGAGGGATATTTTTACAACAACAAAGGGTTTTAAGCCGGAAGCCTGCCGCCGTGAATCATTTGAGACTTATTTAATTGGCATAAATAAGAAAATATAGTATACTAGCCCTCGTGAGAGGTTTTTATAAATTCAGATTATCTGAGATTAAGGACCATAAAATGACAAAAAAGGTAAAGAACATAATTAAAATCTCTGGTGCTTTTTGCGCAGCATTTGTAGCCGCCGGAACAATTACATATATCACAAAATATCCTGGAGACGGAAAGGGCGGTCTTGGAACATCTGCAGTTCCTCAGTATGATACAGCTGCCGTGACTGTACTGGAAGACGGTTCTAAATCAGAAACTGAAAAAGCTATTGAACAGATTGCACTGGAAACAGAATCTGTAAAAGCAACAACTGATGCTCAGGATGTTGCAACTCTTGAAAAAGCAGAAACAAATCCTTTTGACGGCGAACTTTATTATTATTCATATAGAATCAAAAAAGGTGACATGATCGGTGTTATCGCAGAAAAATACAATGTATCTCAGGATACACTTATCAGCGTTAACAAAATCCGTGCAACCCGTGCAATTCAGATCGGGCAGAACATTAAAATTCCTTCTCTTGACGGTATTCTTTACGATGTAAAACAGAACGGAGAAACAGCAAAATCAATTGCACAGAAATTCCAGGTTGAACCAAGTGTCGTTGCTGATGCAAATAAAATTGATGTTGCACTTAAACTTGATGCAGGCCGCAGTGTGTTTGTCCCAGGCGCAGAACTTGACTGGGTAACCCGCCAGGAAATCAACGGCGATCTTTTCAGAAAACCAATTCATACATGGTATCGTTTGACATCTTACTTTGGATGGCGTCCAAGTCCATTCGGCGGCCGTCGCCAGTTCCACGGCGGAATTGATATGGCTTGTCCTTCCGGAACTCCGATTTATGCGGCTATGGGCGGAACAATTACATACAAAGGTTATTCAAATGTTTATGGAAATTACGTAATCGTTACACACCATTCAGGCTACAAGACTCTTTACGGTCACATGAGCCGCTTTTCAAAACTTGGTGTTGGTGCTTACGTAAATACACAGAGCGTCATCGGTTATGTTGGAAGCACTGGTATGAGTACAGGTCCACACTGTCACTTTACAGTATTCAAGAACGGCCGCATGGTAAATCCTTGGAATCTCTGGGGCTAATTTATAATTCATGAAAACTTCAGTTAACAGAATCCTGACAATTATTCTCATCTCAATCGCCGGGGTTCTTGTTTTCTGTACAATAACTGCCTTTCTTGCCGGAAAGGCAAGTTTTTCTACTTACCGCAGGGCTGATCCAGACGAAAAATCAGTTTCTAAAGACACCGAAACACAGGTTTTTAAGGAACTTGGCAGCCTTCGCCTTCTTACAAAATCAGACAATCCTGAAGAATCAACAGCAACAGTTTTAGTAATTACACCATGGTTTTCCTTCACCTCAGAAGACAATTCTTTTTACGAGGAATTAAGCCTTAAAAAAGGACTTCTTGTAAGCTGTGTAAGTTCATATTTTGCGTCTTATACACAGAAAGAACTTTTGTCCATGGGTGAAAAAAAAGTAAAACAGGAATTATGTGATAAACTCAATTCAATTCTTGAAATGGGTAAAATCAAAGCTGTTTTCTTTGACGAATATATTTTCTTTGATTAATTCATCATTTTTGCAACTTTTATTCAATTCAAGTGTCTAATTAACAGAACATAAGAAAAGTTCTGTTGCAGATACTGGAGGTAAATAAACATGAATCAGTTATCATCACCTGCTGATACTATTATTGCAGTTACACCAATCGTTGGAATTGCAATCGGTGGTATCGTAATTTTCTTCTGGATTTTGTGGCATCACCACGAAGTTAAACTGCGCATCAGAACTGGAACTTACAAAACAATCAAATTTGATTTAAAATCATTCTCTCTCCTTACAGGCTTACTGCTTACAGGAATCGGATTGATGCTTACCATCCTTTTTGCTTGCGTTGACGGTCTTTCTTACGTTCTCCTGGGTGGTTTGATTCCTCTTTCCATTGGGATTTGTCTTTTGATTTTCTTTAAGGTAAACCCGGAATTCAAAACACCAGATGACAAATAATCAGAATACCGATATAGAGCATGCAGCAGCTTATAAACGTGATTCTGAACTGGTAAAAACAACTCTTGCAGGAGATAAAAGGGCATTTGCTACTTTGATTTCCCTCTATAAAAAAAGAGTTGTGGCCCTTGGAATGGGCTTTTTTAAGAACGAAACTGATACAGAAGATTTTGTACAGGAAGTTTTTATTAAAGCATATACAAAGCTTGATACCTTTAAAGGTAATTCGCTTTTTTCGACCTGGCTTACGCGCATTGCTTATAATACCGCAGTAAATTCTCTCAACCGGCGAAAGGAATATACTCCTTTGGACGATGATTCCGTGCTTGTTGATCCGTCTGCAACTCCAGAAGAAGTTCAGCTGCGGGAAATTACTAAAGAGGCCGTGCATCAGGTAATTAAGGAACTTCCTTCAGAATACGCTGTATGTCTGGATCTGTTCTTTTTTTATGATACGCCTTATGCCGAAATCAGTGAAATTACAGACTTGCCTGTAAATACAATCAAGTCTCATATTTTCAGGGCTAAAAAATTACTGCGGGATATGCTCGTAGAAAGAGGAATTGTTTGATGAAAATGACTGACTGTAATTCAATTATGGATTCTTATCTGATGCTTGATAAGGGAGAAAAAATTCCTTTAGAAATGACTCTTCATTTTTTGCTTTGCGGTAAATGCCGCCGTCAGGTAAAGGCTTTGCGTAAGGCCGAAAAAGCGTCTTCAAGACCTCTTGAAATTCCACTTCCTGTAACAGATTCTTCTATAGAAGAAATCATGCTGCAGATTGATCCAGATTACAAACCTGCAAAAAATCCTATCGGCCTTTTCGGCTGGATTGCAGGCGGCATCATGACAATCGTTTTCATGCTTGCATTCCTGCTTGTTCCGTCAGTAAGAATGAATTCTGCAATTCAGATCATGTTCTTTATTGTGTTTGCTGTTGTAGTTACTGCATACTGTGCATTCTTTGTAGGAACAAACATGGATTACTTTGTAAAACTGCTTGATACAAAGAAAGCTTAAAAAAAGCTAGAATAATTTATTGAATATTGCATTCTTTAAAGCGTCAAGGCCATAACCGGTTTTGGCGCTTATTTTTATTCCCTCTGGAAACTTGCTCTGTAAAAGTGCCTGGGTAAATTCATAACTTTCTTCTGTTTCTTCTGCCCGTAGAGTTTCCCTTAAAACAGAAATCTGTTCCTGATCGCCTTCCATTGCAAGTGTATCTGATTTATTTAAAACGATGATGTGTTTTTTGTCGTCGGCACCAATTTCTTTAAGAACATCCTTAATGGTCTGGTAGTGATTCAAAACATTAGGGTCGCCGCTGTCAAGAACAATAAGAAGAAGGTCTGCAAAAGCGGCTTCTTCCAGTGTTGACTTAAAGGCATTTACAAGAGAGTGGGGAAGGTTACTGATGAATCCTACAGTATCCGTTAAAAGAACTTCTTTTCCGTAGGAATTGGGATCCGGGTTTGGAAGGTAAACTTTTCTTGTAAGAGGATCAAGGGTTGCAAAAAGTTTGTTTTCTACGAATGCCTGGCCGCCGGTTAATGCATTTAAAAGGCTGGATTTTCCGGCATTGGTGTAACCTGCAAGTGCAATATTTGCAACTCCAGATCTTTCGCGGCGTTTTCTCATTGTAGAACGGTTAAGGACGACTTTTTCAAGTTCTTTGCGCAGTTCCTGGATTTTGGCACGGGTCTGGCGGCGGTCAAGTTCAAGCTGGGTTTCGCCGGAGCCTTTTGTTCCGTAGCTGCCTCCGCGCTGGCGTGCAAGGTCGCCGTAAATGTGACTTAATCTTGGCAGGGAATATTCAAGGCGGGCAAGTTCAACCTGTAAAACAGCTTCTTTTGTCTGAGCTCTTTGTGCAAAAATGCGGAGAATTACTTCCTGGCGGTCAAAAACCGGTAAGCCTGCAAGTTTTTCCCAGTTTCGCTGTTTTGTAGGATCAAGTTCAAAGTCCATGATGATGCAGTCAGAATCAACGGTTTTTGCATGAGCACATAATTCTGACGCTTTTCCTGAACCCATTCCGTAAGCCGGATGAATTTCACGTTTAGAAAGATAATAAGTTCCTGCAACTTCCATTCCAAGTGTAGTTACAAGGCCTTTGAGTTCCGTTAAAAGAAGCCCGGCTTCGCTGATAAGAAAGCAGCGGACTTTTCGGTTTTGTTCCTGTTCCAGTTCAATCATATTCAAAATCCAGATTCCCGGCTGTGCATGAGGATATGTATTATTGTAATTCTTTTTAAAAATATAGTAAATTGAACTATACAAATTGCCGATAATTAAAAATGAGATAGGTTTATAGTCTCTAAATGATTTTATAGTGGGGAAAAGATGACTTCGGGTCAGAAAACAGCGCTCAGCTTATTGACATCAACATGCCTCTTTGCAGCTTTTGCAGTCATAGCTTTTACAGGCTTATTTTCTGTAATTGATGCGCGCTTTTATGAACCTGCTAAAGTTGCCCGCATTCAGAAACACCTTGATCTTGTAAGCGAAAATTACGACGAATACATAAATACTCTTGTTGACCGTTTTGGCAAGGGACCAAAATCATTCCTCAGCCAGAAACCTGTTCTTTCTTACATAGAAAGTAAACCTGACGATGAAGATGTCCGCCTGCGTTCAAAACTCAGCGGAGACCTTTTCAGTCAGACAACAGGCCTTATGGGCATGCGCCTTATCGACAAAAACGGTGTAAGCATTCATTACAGTACATTCAGTACAGATGTCCTTCGCAGAACTGCAGATGTTGTTGCATATAAGGATTACACAGATGCAATTACTTTGAGCGGCGAAAAGGAATTTGAATACGACCGCATTAAATCAGCAGACAGTTATTCACAGGAAGGCTTAAAGCCGAATGTCGTGTTTGACGGAAAAGGCGGACGCATCATCGTTTCGTTCCCGTTCTATGATTCTTATTCTGCTTACCGCGGAACTTATGTTTTCTATATAAATGCAAACGATTTTAACAGACTTCTTCTTTCAAAGAAAATCATAACCTTTGGAGATTCAGGAAGCCTTGTAGCAGATACAGACTTAAGCGGTTTTGTTTTTGGAATTCCTGCAATCGGCAAAGAGATTTTTGAAAATGAAATCCTTGACCGCTGGAAGAAAGGTTTGTTCCAGCCGGAAAAAATTGTCTGGGCCAGTGATGAACAGACCTTTGATGTTCCTGATTACGACAAGTCATTAAAGGAACCAAAGAAAAAAGCAAATTACTGGATTCTTGTTTCCAGTACAAAAACTGCTTTTGGTTATGTGGGCGGTATTTATCCTGATCAGCTTTTTGCAATGAGCGACAGCGTCAAGATTTTGATGCTGATTTGTCTTTATATAACAATGTTCCTCATCATCTTCCTTGTTTTGAATTTTAAACAGGACGAAATGGTTGTTATCCGCGAAAGAATCCGCCGCCTTCAGCTTGGGCTTGTTAACGAATATCTTAAGAAAAAAGAAAATGTTGACTGGAAGGTTGTTTCAGGAAAAATCGCTGAACGCCGCCAGGATGTTACTCTCGAAATCCTTAAAAGCCTGGGACGCAAAGGTAAAAAGCACAGTTCCCAGGTAAATAAACTTATTAACCGCAGCTGGGATGAACTTCTTGCCGCAATGAATGTTCAGGCCGGAAATCAGGCTGTTGCACAGAACTCAATTGCAAACGGTGAAGAAATCCGTAAGATGCTTGAAGAAATTTTGAGTTCAGGCGCAATTAAAGTTCAGGCAACATCAGTACAGACTGTGGAATCAAGTCCAAAACCTGCAAAAAAAGCTGCGGTACCTGTTGAAGTAGTTGAATATAAAGATGACGATTCCCACAAAGCAAGTCCAGTAACCGCAGACGATGCTGAACCACTGGATGACCTTGAAGAAGTTGAGTCTCTCGAAGAAGTCGAAGAACTTACAGATGCAGAACCAGTTGAAGACCTCGAAGAAGTTGAGTCCCTCGAAGAAGTCGAAGAACTTACAGACGCAGAACCAGTCGAAGACCTCGAAGAAGTTGAGTCTCTTGAAGAAGCCGAAGAACCTGCTGACGCTGAGCCTGCAGAAAGTCTGGAACCTGCTCCGGAAAAAGATGAATTTGAAACTGTTGATATTGAATCAATTGATATTACTGGCGGTCTTCCTGAACTTGAAATGGAAGACGTAACTTCACAGCTTATTGATAATCCTGATTCTCAGAACGCATCTTCTGTTCACCGCATTAAAGAGCCGATTGAAGAAATTGAAGAAGTTAACCGTAAAAGCGTCATCTCCAATAAAATTGTTGACGAAGAAGATAACGAATTCTTTGTTAACTTTAAGGCAGATACACCGGACTATTCAGAACTTGATACATACGATTACGAAAGTCAGGAAGGCCTTGAACATCTTATTAATAAAGGACCAAAAATCTCTGCCGCAAACGAAGCAACCGGGCTTATTGATGAACCAAAACCTGTTGAGGCAACAGAAGTTTCGCTTGCTGAATTTGGTGCAAACTTCAAGAATCAGGAATCATCACTTCAGGAAGAAGTTGGATTTGGCGTAAAAGAAAATTCAAAAGATTCTTCTCGTCCTTCTGGCGATATTTACTTTGAAGTATCATCACTTGATTTTAAGAATCTTGACAGCAAAACAAATGTCGTTAAGAAACAGAAAAAAGAACAGAAAATTCTTCTTGGAAAAAATTCTTCTACAATCGAAGAATTCAAGGAAAATGTACATAACCTTTCTATCGAAAAAATTGATGACGATGCGTCAGAACTTGAAGCAGTAGAAACACAGAAGAATTTCTCACTTACAGGATTCGGTATGGATGCTGCAGCGATTGGAGAACTTGAACCTGGCTATGATGTAATTCATGATGCAGGCGACGGCACTTATTCAATCAGCGATGAAGGTGCCGATGCTGCGGTTAAAATCGATTTTGACTTTAAGGACCTTGTAGATTCAGTCCTTAAGCGTTAGTCCTGAGCAAAACAGCTTTGCATTAACTGAACAAAAAGATAAATGTGCTTGTAAACTTCAGTACCAAGCTGTTTAACAGGATGTTCAGAAAATTTATCCAGTTCCTTCCAGTTAATTACAACTTCACCTTTAGGTTTTGAGTAATCTTCCATCAGGGTTTTTATTGTCTTTGCAATCGTAATCAGGTCTTTTGTAGATTCGATACAGATATTGCGTGCTTCGTCATTGATATCTTTAAGAGTTGTAGCAATGATGTTGCGGGCTTCTTTATCGCGTTCACATCTAGGCAAAAGTGTCTTAAGTTTTGAACCAAGGTCTCCGTCTTCTGCAAGTCTGTCATCAAACTGAAGAATATGGTCAGAAGATTCCAGAAGTGCATTGTAAGCATTTGACATTGGTGTACTTAAAGTGTTTGAAGACCAGGTTCCGCGGATAAGGACAAGGTCAGCAAATTCACGAAGGTCTTTTTTGATGTAATCAAGAAGGAATGCTTTGTAATAGTTCAACGGACCTACATAAAGGTAAGAACCGACATTTTTTCTTTCGTATGCAGCGCTTAAGCCTTCTGTGTAGTAACGCATTCTGACAACTGCTGTAGTACCAAAAATCTGGTTCAGGTAGTTGTCAATCTGCGAAGTTTTCATTGCTTTTGAAAGGCCTGCGATTGTGTTTTCTGCTTCCTGGCGGATTTTATCAAGATAAGCATCAACAATCTGTTCTTCGTGAACAGGGTAGTCCATTTCAAAGTCAGGATCTTTTGTAATAAGTTTGAGCATAAGTTCAAAAACACGGGAATCTCTGATTGAACGCAGCTTGTTGACGATTTTTGTCCACATTGCAGCGTTTACAGGTTCAGTTCCTTTTGCATCCTTGAACATTTTGAGCATGTCAGCCCAGTCGCGGATTTCCATTAAAGGCCATGCAATTGCCAGAAAGTCTTTAAGGTCTTCGCCGATGTATTCTGCGTTGATTTTTTCGAATTTAGGGCTTGTTGTAAATTCCCTTTCGTTTAATGATGAATCAAATTTCTTGAGGAGAAAGTAAAAGTCGTAAGTACAGAACTGCTTGAATGCCAGAACCTTTTTATAGAGAAGGTCGATATTTCCGATGTTTTCAGAATCAAATGATGACAAAAAGCCCGAAAGCATGTCCTTTACGTTTTTTTCAAGTTCCTTGATGGACATAGACTGTGCTTTTGCAGTAATTGCTTCTTTTGTAAGGAGTTCAGACAGTTCCTTCTGTTTTTCTGTAAGTGAAGAATTGACAACCATGTATTTAAAGGTATTCGGGTTGTCTACAGCCTGGAACATAGCCTGAGCTGGAGAAACTGCCTTGTAAATATCATAGAAAAGTTTGGCAAAAGGAGGAAGAACTTCATCATTCTTGAAATAAGCATGATATTTTGACTTATTCAATTCCTTGTTGATGGAGCGTAATTTCTTCTTCTTTTTTACCTCAGGGTCGTTTGAAGCAAAAATTGACCCGAAAAATCTGTTAAAAAAACTTTCTTTCTTTTCTGCCATGATTTAATCCTTTCTATAATTATTATACATATTTAACCATTAGTCAATTTATATTCTAAAATTTGACAAACGCAAGAATTAGGGTATAAACTTTAATTCGTATTTTTAAGGAATATCAGGAGTTTGATATGAAGAAATTAATTACATTGCTTACCTGTGGCGTTGTCCTTGCGGTAAGTTTTACAGGCTGTGGAAAGAAAGTTCGTGATCTTGGAAAAGCTCAGGGGATAAAGATGGGTGTTGCCGTTACTGCTGGTGATATTTATGAACCAAATGCAATGGCTTATCTTGAAGAAAACTGTTCAATTCTTACATATGAAAACGGAATGAAGTGGGCTAACCTCAGACCAAACCGCAAATTCTGGAACTGGAACGACATCGACAAGCTCATTGAATACTGCAATAAGAATAAAATGTCTGTAAAATGGCATACACTTTTCTGGCACCAGCAGAATTCTTCCTTTGTAAATAACCTTAAGACAAAAGAAGAAGCTCTTGAGCTTATGGATGAACATATCGACACAATCATGACAAAATATAAAGGCAAGATTGCAGAATATGATGTTGTAAACGAAATGTTCGAAGAAGACGGAACATGGCGTGATACAATCTGGTGCAGACTTATCGGCCCTGAATATATTGAACATGCCCTTATCCGTGCATCAAAGGCAGACCCGGATGCAATTCTCTTCCTTAATGACTATAACAACGAAGCAATGGGTAATCCTAAAGCTGATGCAATGTTTGAATATGTAAAATCCCTCAAGGAACGCAATATTCCGATCGGAGGTGTAGGATTTCAGCTTCATATGGATACCCGCTATCCTTATGACGAAGATGCAATCCGTGCAAATATCCGCCGTTATGCAGAAATCGGTGTTGATGTTGCCTTTACAGAAGTTGATGTTCGTCTTCCTGTAGCAACAAGAGAAGCACATCTTGAAAAACAGAAAGAAATTTATGCTTCTTTGATGAAACTTGCAGTTGAAGAACCAAACGTAAAGACATTTATTACATGGGGATGGACTGATGCTCATACATGGGTTGGAGCAACATTCCCTGGAACAGGCGAAGCACTTTTGTATGATGCAGAAGCAAAACCAAAAGAAGTTTACAATGCAGTTGTAGAACAGCTTAAGAAATAAAATAACAGCGAAAGACCCCGTAATAACGGGGCCTTTTTTGTTGCGGGTGTTGTAAAACATGGTTGTTTTGTGATAAATTGAACTATGAAAGTTGCAATTTTCTTTGGTTCAAAATCAGACACAGACAAGATGAAAAAGGCTGCAGATGTTCTTGCAGAATTCGGCGTAGAATACAAAGCCTTTATTCTTTCAGCACACAGAGCAGGCGAACTTCTTCACAAAACCGTTAAACAGGTAGAAGATGAAGGTTACGAAGTTATCATTGCAGGCGCTGGCCTTGCAGCTGCTCTTCCTGGAGTAATTGCAGGAATTACAACTCTTCCTGTAATTGGTGTTCCGCTTGAATGCGTTACACCAGGCGTATCAAACGGACTTGCCGGTATGGATGCACTTCTTTCAATCGTGCAGATGCCACCACAGATTCCTGTTGCTACAGTAGGAATCGGAAACGCAAAAAATGCAGGCTATCTTGCCGTACAGATTCTTTCAATTAAATATCCGGAACTTAAAGAAAAGCTTAAGGCTTTCCGTGCTAAGCTTGCATCAGATGCAGCAGCATCGGGTCTTGATGTAGCATTATAATTTTATATATTAAAACTATTCACAAAGAACTATATTTTTAGAGGTTATAAACATGGCAACAGTAGATTACAAACAGTCAGGTGTAGACGTAGAAGAAGGTTACCGCGCTGTAAACAAGTACAAAGAACACGCTAAAAAAACTGTGATTCCAGGAATGCTTACTGGACTTGGTTCATTTAATGGAATGTTCGCTATTCCTAAGGGCCTTAAGAATCCTGTAATGGTAAGCGGAACAGACGGTGTAGGTACAAAACTTGACATTGCCTTTAAGATGGGAAAATACGATACAGTTGGTATTGACTGTGTTGCCATGAGCGTAAACGATATCCTTTGTTCAGGTGTTCAGACATCATTCTTCCTTGACTATATCGCATGTGGTGAACTTGATGCTGATGTAGCTGCAGAACTGGTAAAAGGTGTTGCTGACGGTTGTATCGAAACCGGATGTGCCCTTCTTGGCGGTGAAACAGCAGAAATGCCTGGATTCTATGACAAAGGTAAGTATGACCTTGCAGGTTTTGGTGTCGGCGTAGGCGAAAAAGACCAGATGATCACAGGTAAAAAAATCAAGGCTGGAGACGTTCTTATCGGCCTTTCTTCTACAGGTGTTCACTCAAATGGTTTCTCACTTGTACGTAAACTTGTAAAAAACTTCAATGATAAATTTGTTCTTAACGGAAAAGATACAGGCAAGACAATTGGTGAAGTTCTTCTTACACCTACACGCATTTATGTAAAGCCTGTAATGCAGGTTCTTAAAAAGTACCGCAAAGCAATCCACGGAATGGTACATGTAACAGGCGGCGGATTCTACGAAAATATTCCTCGTATGTATCCAAAAGCAGAAAAAGGCAAAAAGCAGCTTATTTCTGTAATCAAGCGCGACAGCTGGGACATTCCGCCTGTATTCGGTGAACTCATTAAGCGCGGTGCTGATGTAGAAAAAGTTTACAATACTTTCAATATGGGTATTGGATTTGTTCTTGCAGTTAATGCAAAAGAAGCTGACGCTGTTCTTGATATGTTCAACAAGAATGCTTCCAAGTATTCTAAGCCTGGAATCCCAGACATGGTTGCATATAAGATCGGTCGTGTTGCAACTGCTGAAGGTGAAGTTACATCACAGAAAGAAGCAGTTCTTTTTGAAGACTAGACAATAGCTGGCTGCAGGAAGTACCCTGTGGCCAGAATAAATTCATCCGGAAATTAAAAAAATAAGCCGGAAAAATCTCAGGAATCATTCCATGAAAAATATCGCAGTTCTTGTGTCTGGCGGCGGAACAAACCTTCAGGCACTTATTGATTATGAAAAAGAACACGCTGACTGTCCATATCATATCAGTGTCGTAATGAGTACCCGTAAAGATGTCTATGCAATTGAACGTGCAAAAAATGCCGGTATTCCTGTTGAACTTGTAGGACCTTATGCAGTTTTAGGTGCCCAGAAAGCAAAAGAAGCTGACCGTGATACAAAACGCCTTGCAACTTCAGACAAAATCCTTGAATATTCAAAAAAATACGAAGTAGAACTTATTGTTCTTGCAGGATGTCTTGTTGTACTTACAGGTGCCATTCATACAGAATACAAAGACAGAATCATTAACCTTCATCCGGCTCTTCTGCCAAAATTCGGCGGAGTAGGAATGTGGGGTGAACATGTTCACGAAGCAGTACTTGCAGCAGGAGAAAAAGAATCAGGCTGTACAGTTCATATTGCTGACAGCGGATGTGATACAGGAAGAATTCTTGTTCAGCGTAAAGTTCCTGTAATGCCGGATGACACAATTGAAACTTTGTATGCAAGAATAGCTCCGGAAGAAAAAATTGCACTTCTTGAAGCAGTTTTAATGATGGTAAAATAATGACTTTTTTAATCATATCCCTTGTTTTGTTCATAAAACATAAAAAAGCAGTAAAAAACAGCAATTAATTAAAAAAAATGCAGTTTTTTTTGAAAAAAAATTGACGATTGTTAAGAATTTTTACTATTTTATAAGTATAAATAATGCTTTATAGGAAAGAATAATGGCAGACGAAAACAACAAGGCAGAAGAACAGGAAATGCAGGCAGAAGAAAAAGCTGCACAAACTGAAACTTCTGCAGAATCTGATGCAACTGGCAGCGAAAATGCTGATTCTGCTGCAGAAAATACAGCAGAAAGCACTGAACAGACCTGCGAATCAGAAGAACCAAAGGAACTTACACCAGAAGAAAAAATTGCCGAACTTGAAAAAGAAAATGCAGAACTTAAAGACCAGCTTTTGCGTCGTGCTGCAGATTTTGAAAATTACCGCAAGCGTATGATTAAGGAAAAACAGGACGCATTTGACTACGGTAATGCGGCTTTGTTTGCAGACCTTCTGGACAGCCTTGACAACTTTGACAGAACAGTTGCCGCTGCAGAAACAGCAACAGATCCAAAATCAATTGCTGACGGAATCAAGATGATTAACAGTTCACTTGTTAACATGCTTGAAAATAAATATAACCTGACAAGCTACGGGGCAGAAGGCGATGAATTTGATCCTGAACTCCATGAAGCAATCGGTATGCAGGAAGCAGAAGTAGAAAAAGAACAGCTTGCTGCAGTTTACCTTAAAGGTTATAAACTTAAAGACCGCGTGATTCGTCACGCAAAAGTAATGGTTGCAAAACCAAAAGCATAAAACCAGCAGATATTATAGGAGATAAATAAGATGGGAAAAATTATTGGTATTGACTTGGGAACAACAAACTCTTGTGTAGCCGTTATGGAAAACGGTGAACCAGTTGTAATCCAGAACTCAGAAGGTGGACGCACAACTCCATCTATCGTTGGTTTTACTGCAAAAGGTGACCGTGTTGTTGGTCTTCCTGCAAAGAACCAGATGGTAACAAACCCTAAGAACACAGTTTACTCAGCAAAACGCCTTATTGGCCACAAGTTTTCTGATCTTCAGGGTGAAGCAACAAAACTTCCTTATACAGTAAATGATCACGGATCAGATGTTCGTATCGAAATCGAACAGAATGGTTCTAAAAAAGAATACAGTCCACAGGAAATTTCAGCATTCGTTCTCCAGAAGATGAAGAAAACTGCAGAAGATTACCTTGGAACAGAAGTTACAGAAGCTGTTATTACAGTTCCTGCTTACTTTAACGATGCTCAGCGTCAGGCTACAAAAGATGCCGGAAAAATTGCAGGTCTCGATGTAAAGCGTATCATCAACGAACCTACAGCTGCTGCTCTTGCATTCGGTTTTGGTAAAGATTCTTCAAAAGAAAAGACAATCGCTGTATACGACCTTGGTGGTGGTACATTCGATATTTCTATCCTTGAACTTGCTGACGGCGTTTACGAAGTTAAATCAACAAACGGTAACACACAGCTTGGTGGTGACGACTGGGACCGTGCTATCATCAACTGGCTCATCGAAGAATTCAAAAAGGATTCTGGAATTGACCTTTCTAATGATGCAATGGCTATGCAGCGTCTTCGTGAAGCTGCTGAAAATGCAAAAATCGGTCTTTCTAACCAGACTTCAGTTGATATCAACCTTCCGTTCATCACAGCAGATGCAACAGGTCCTAAACACCTTCAGAAATCTTTGACACGTGCAGCATTCGAACAGATGACAGATCACCTCTTTGAAGCTACAAAAGAACCTTGCCGCAAAGCTATTGCTGATGCAGGCGTTTCTGTAAGCGACATCGATGAAGTTCTCCTTGTTGGTGGTTCTTCTCGTATGCCAAAAGTACAGGAAATCGTAAAGGCTATCTTCGGAAAAGAAGGTAACCGTTCTGTAAACCCAGACGAAGCTGTTGCAGTTGGTGCTGCAGTTCAGGGTGGTGTACTTGTTGGTGATGTAAAAGACGTTCTCCTTCTTGACGTAACTCCACTTTCACTTGGTATCGAAACAATGGGCGGTGTATTTACAAAACTCATCGCACGCAATACAACTATTCCTACAAAGAAGAGCCAGATCTTCTCTACAGCCGCTGATGGTCAGACTGCAGTTTCTATTCACGTACTTCAGGGTGAACGCGAAATGGCTGCTCAGAACAAGACACTTGGTAACTTTGACCTTGTAGGTATTCCTGCAGCTCCTCGTGGTGTTCCACAGATTGAAGTAACATTTGATATCGACGCAAACGGTATCGTTCATGTTTCTGCTAAAGATCTTGGAACAGGCAAAGAACAGCACATTCAGATTACTTCTTCTTCTGGACTTTCTGATGAAGAAATCGAAAGAATGGTTAAGGATGCAGAAGCTAACGCAGAAGCAGACAAGAAAGCTCGTGAAGCAGTTGATGTTAAGAACGAAGCTGACAGCCTGATTTATGCTACAGAAAAATCTGTAAAAGAACTTGGCGACAAAGTTAACGCTGCTGATAAACAGAAAATTGATGACGCTACAGCTGCCCTTAAAAAGGCTCTTGAAGGCGGAAATACAGACGAAATCAAGGCAAAAACAGAAGAACTTAAACAGGCTTCTTACAAGATTGCTGAAGAAGTTTACAAACAGCAGGCTGCTGCCGGTCAGGGTGCTGGAGCACAGCCAGGCGCTGATGCTGGTGCAGATGCCGCTTCTGGTGCAGGTGCTGGAGCAGACAACAGCAAGTTCAATAAAGGAACAGCTGACGACGTTGATTTTGAGGTTCATGATAACTAATTATGGCCAAGCGAGATTATTACGAAGTCCTTGGTGTTGATAAAGGGGCTTCCATTGACGAAATCAAAAAGGGATACAGAAAACTTGCTGTAAAATATCATCCGGACAAAAATCCGGGTGATAAAGAAGCTGAGGCAAAATTTAAGGAAGCAACAGAAGCTTACGAAGTTTTGTCAGATGAGCAGAAGCGTCCTATTTACGACCAGTACGGTTTTGCCGGTCTTGACGGAATGGGCGCAGGCGGCGGTGGCGGTTACAGCCATGCCTTCCATGACTTTTCTGACCTCTTTGGCGGAATGGGCGGCGGTTTTTCTGATTTCTTTGACGGTTTGTTTGGAGGCGGTCGCTCCGGTGGTTTTGGCGGCTTTGGCGGTGGCCGTGCTGACAATAATCAGGGAGCTTCGCTTCGCTATGATCTTGAAATAGATTTTAAGGATGCCGTTTACGGTACAAAAACTGAATTAAAGTTCAGTCATGATGTTGCATGTTCTGAATGTCACGGGACGGGTGGGGCTGCCGGTTCTACACGCAAGCCTTGTTCAATGTGTGGCGGTATTGGTCAGGTAAGACGCAGTTCAGGATTCTTTTCTGTACAGCAGACCTGTCCAACCTGTAACGGTTCAGGTAATGTAATCGATAAACCTTGCCGCAGCTGTAGAGGTACCGGTGTTGAATCAAAAGCAAGCCGTGTATCACTTACAATTCCTGCTGGCGTTGATGACGGAAAACGCATTGTAATTCCTCATCAGGGAAATGCAGGCCATAACGGCGGACCTTCAGGAGACCTTATTGTTGTAGTTCATGTAAGGGAACATGACCGTTTTGAACGTGAAAACAATGACCTTTACTGTGCTGTACCAATCAGCTTTACACAGGCTGTTCTTGGAACAACAATTACAGTAACCCTGCTTGACGGCAAGAAAGTTGACCTTAAGATTCCTGCCGGAACTCCTAACCGTAAAATCTTACGCGTAAAGGGAGAAGGCGTTCCTTACACTGGAACTGACCGAAAAGGCGATTTGTACATTCAGCTGCATGTTCAGATTCCTTCAAAACTTTCAGGAGAGCAGAAAAAGCTTCTTGAAGCCTACGCTCAGGCTGAAAAAGCAACAACTACTCCTGATGTTATAAAATTATCAGATCTGGATAAGTAGAAAACTTTTAGATTTATACCTCAAAACCCTGGTTTTAAGCCAGGGTTTTGTCTTTTATACCAATTTCTCAACTTTTTTCCCGTTTTTGCCGATAATGTGTTATAATATTATAGCGATTTTATAAAATTTGAGGTTTTTATGCTAAAAGACAAAAAACGATATATTATTCTCCTGAGTAATGTAATCGGTGCAGTAGTTTTCATGCTTGTATCCTACTTCATCCTGCCGAGGGTTACAGCGGGAGTAAATGCAACTTATTTTATCCTTCTTGAATTCGTACTGTTATTGTTCTGTATTATCTCTGCAGCCTTTATATCTAAAACAATCAATAGAAGATTAAAGCAGAAAATTTTTTATAAGGAAGAAACAAAATTCCTTCAGACCTTTCTTGAAGACCTCAGGTTCTGTTATTCAAATGATGATCTTTTTGAACTGATTGATAAGCTTCTTGAACGAAAAGCTGACTGTTCTGTTTTGTATATTGATTCAGAAAAAGAATATGTTCTTTACAACAGTCCTAACCGTATTACTGCTGATAAGGAAACAATCCGTATTCTTTCTCAGAACTTCCCTGAGTCATGGCCAGATGGTTTTGATTTTATCGGCCAGAAACTTGGTGTAACTTCAAATTATAAAAAAGCACGCGGTTTTGTTTTCTCTGACGAAAAATTCCACTTCTTTGTCTTCTGTAACTATACCCGCTTTTTTGATACAGGTATTTATAAACCTCTTTTGCAGGAATTCGTACGATTCAGAAAACGTACAAAGACAATTGGTTCTCTTTCTGAAATTGCTTCCCTTTCTAAGGAATGGGAACAGCTTGCAGAAACACAGCGCCTGTTCCTTCCACAGGAAATTCCTGAAATCCGCAAACTTAAAATCGCAACTTACTTCCGTCCTCTGGTAAACGTATCAGGTGACTATTATTCAATTATTCCTATTGATGAAAATAAGACACTTCTTATGCTTGGTGACGTATCAGGTAAAGGTCTTCCTGCTGCCCTGGTTATGGGTCTGGTAATGAACACCGTTAAAATTATTGAAGATAAAGAAGATCTTGTTTCTATCGTTCAGTCAATTGATAAAGCTATTAAGGGAATGAAGCTTCAGGATAAATATACCGTATTGTTCATCAGTGTCGTTGATACTCAGAAAATGACAATCCGCTATGTTAATGCTTCAATGTCGGATCCGATTATCGTAACACGCGCTCCGGACGGTTATTCAATTAAACCGCTTTCTTCTAACTGTGGTGTCGTTGGTATTATTGATATTGATGACATTCGTGTTGATGAACAGCGCCTTTTCCGCGATGACCTTATTCTGTTTGCATCTGACGGTGTTTCAGAAGTTATGAATGATGAAAACATCGAATTGGGTGATACAGATCTTTATACAGATACAATCAAAAACAGTGCGGCAAAACAGCCTCAGGAATTTGTTGATGATATCGTTAACCTTATTTTTGACTATAAGGGAAATAACAAACTTCATGATGATATTACCATGATGGTTACAAAGGTGGTTGGCTAATGATTTATATTTTTCTTAATGCAGGTCTTGCAGCATTCCTGATCTGGACCGCCGTTAACATTAATACAAAAAATCAGGGTACAGAATCAAAGATGGTCAATCTCATGCTTGTTGAAATTGCCGCTGTAATCCTGAACTTCTGTTCATTGCTTTCTGCAAGCTATGGACCTGAAAAGCTTTCTGTATTGCTTCAGCATTCAGTTCTTTTCTTTGTAGCTTTTGCAATGATCGAAATGAATGATTACTTTTTGACTGTACAGAAACAGAAAGCTTCTGTTATCGGAAAAATCATCAAATGGCTCATGGTTGGTTTTGCTTTCTATGTAAGCTTCTTTGGAATTTCCATTGCAAACTATGAAACTTTTGAACTTGCAGGTGATCCTGTATTCAAAGGAAATCTTGCTCAGGTTCTTCCTGTTACATGGCTTACAGTTTATGGCGGATTCTTCCTTTTTATTGCTCCGGCATTCTCACTTCTTGTAATGCTTTTGAATGCAGAAAACTCAAATTCCCGTCTTGCAATCCAGCGTTCGATTATGTGTATCGGTTCGGTTGTGTTCGGATGGGTTGGTGCAGTACTGATTTTCTGGATTTCATATTTCCTTCCGATGATGAGATCACTGAGCCTTTTTGTTCTTGGAACAATGTCAGTTCTTCTGCTTAGAAGTGCTTCGACAGAAAAGGTTTATGACGGCCAGATGATTTTTTCTACAATTACAGAAATGTTTGTAGAATATTTCATGCCTGCATTGTGCGGTGCTTTTGTATTCGTTATTTTAAGACCGATTTATGATGTTAATGCACCTTTGTATTTTGTGATTGTAATTGCAGTTGTTTTTGGACTTATGGAAACAGCATGGCTTGTTAGTAAAGCAATTTCCAAAGTAACTGCTCACAGTTCAAGTTATTATGAGCGCGCTTTTGAACGTGCTCTTGCAAACATTAACTACGAAAGTGATCTTAAGGCAATCTGTGAACAGTACCTTGAAGCTTTCCGTCAGCATGTTCAGACAAAAGATATTACAGCCCTTATTGACTCTGGAACCGGTGATTTTGTTACAGGTTATTCTTCTAATGACCTTAACCTTACATTCCCTATTGATTCAAAAATCCGCGACATCATTATGAACAACGGATTCTTTGTAATTTCCAGAGAAGAAATCGATACAAACTATCGCCTGCAGCCTGTTAAAGATGCGCTTGAAAATATTTTTGATCAGGCAGAAGCTGAAATCCTTATTGTATTGCATGAAGGTAACCACATCGTTGGTGTTCTGTGCCTCAGTCAAAAAAGAACAGGTTCAAGTTACGATGAATACGATAAACAGGTTTTTGACAAGATGTATTCATACTTCTTTGTATTCGGATACTATCTTAAGAACATTGCAAATGCGTCTGTCGTTGGTACAGTTAACCGAGAAATCCGAATGTCTTCTCAGATCATTACATCAATTCAGGAAAACATGGACTTTATCAAAAATCCAAAAGTTGATGTTGGATATCTGATGGTTCCTGCTCATAACATTGGTGGTGAATTTGTAGACTTCATCCGTCTTTCTAAATCACGCCACATTATGATCATTGGTTCTTTGAGCGGTCGTGGTATTTCTGCTTCCATGAGTATGGTAATCTTGAAATCTGTAATCCGTACTTATCTTGCTGATACACATGACTTCAAGAAATTGATTCAGAAGGTAAACTACTTTATCAGAACAAACCTTCCAAAGGGTACATTCTTTGCAGGTCTTTTCTGTCTTATGGATTTTGAAAACGACACAATGTACTACGTAAACTGTGGTATTCCTGCATTGCTGATGTATTCAAAACAGTACAATAACATTATCGAAATCCAGGGTAAAGGATACGTACTTGGATTTGTTAAGGATATTTCTCCACTTATTAAAGTTAAACAGTACAACCTTACAGCCGGTGACATGTTTGCACTTTCTACAAGCGGTTTGATTACAAGTCATTCTCTTCGTGGTGAACAGTTCGGTAAGGACAGAATCAAGCAGGGAATGATGGATAACTATACTTATCCTGCTAACCGTATTGTACGATTTATGTTTGACCAGTTGCAGCAGTTTATGTCAAAAGAACTTGAAGACGACATTACAATGCTGGTTGTCCGCTATTTTGGTAAGGATGCTGTTACACCAACTGTTGAAGTTGATTCTGAAGAATATTTCATTGACGATGCGCCTGTTACTGGTGCAGATGCATTTGATGCAGAAGCATTGTTTGATTCTATCGAAGTTGAAGAAACTGTAGATAAAGCAATTTCAGCACAGACTGAATCAGAAGCTGCCGCACAGGAACCTGCTGTAGAAGAAGCTTTTGAACAGCCAGTTATAGAAGAAGAACTTCCGGATATTCCTGATTTTGATATGAATGCAGTTGCTGATTCTAACACATCTGATGATCTTGGAAGCCCTGAAACATTTGATATCAGCCAGCTTGATGATAATGATATGTTCAAGGATGATCTTTCAGAAGGTTCAAAAACATCTTCTTTTGATATCAATGAAATCGTTGATTCTGATGTATTTGATCCTGAAGTATTCAACGAAAACCCATACTAAGGAGTGCAGGTAAATGGAACAGTTAGCAATTTCAGAAAAACGCGGTGCAAACTATATTCTTTATGAACTTAAAGGTGCCTGCAATTCATATACAATTGCCGATATTTCTACAAAAATATTTGAAGAAATTAAAACTACAAATGTTGTAATTGATATGAGTGCTGTTACTGACCTGGATTCTTCAGGAATGGGAATGCTGTTTGCAGGATTTAATGACGGTTTACAGTACCATCATAAATTATATCTTCTGGGACTTTCTTTTGCGGCTCAGAAGACCGTAACTGATACAGGCTTTTTAGAAGCCTTTAACGTAATTCAGTCTGTTACAGAAGTAGAATAAAAAAAACGGCTGCTGGTTAATAAAACGGCAGCCGTTTTTTTGTCATGTAAGTAAGGTAAAAAGCTTAAAGGTTTTATGCAATACCTTTAAGCTTTTTTATTTATTTTACTACGATGTTTACAAGTTTGTTAGGAACAACTACTTTTTTAACAAGTTCTTTTCCTTCCATGTACTTTTTAGCACCTTCAGTTGCAAATGCCATTTCTTCAAGTTTTTCACTTGGTGTGTCTGGATCTGCCATGAACTTGTCGCGGAGTTTTCCGTTAATCATAACTACAATCTGTTTCTGATCGCCTGCAGTAAAGTCTCCTGAGAATTCAGGCCATTTTTCGTAAGCGATTGTTTTTGTATTTCCAAGTTTTTCCCAAAGTTCTTCACCAAGGTGAGGAGCATAAACGCTGAGCATTTTTACAAAGTCTGACCACATTGCTTTTGGAATGCTTTCGAGTTTTGAAACTGTGTTGATAAAAATCATCATCTGTGAGATTGCAGTATTAAAGCTCAATGAATCTGTGTCTTCTGTAACTTTAGTAACAGTTTTTGCAAATACTTTACGAGCTTCGATGAGAGCTTCGTCTGTAAGTTTGCCTGTAATGTCGATGTCTGACATTGGTTTTTCGCCTACAGCCCAGACTTTTTCAAGGAAGCGGTTAATACCGATGATTCCCTGTGTGTTCCATGGCTTACTCATTGTAAGTGGTCCCATGAACATTTCGTACATGCGTACTGAGTCAGCTCCGTATTCGCGGATCATTTCGTCAGGGTTTACAACGTTCTTAAGTGACTTAGACATCTTTGCGATGATCTGTTCAACTTCTTCACCGGTTGCTTTTTCGATGTACTTGCCGTCTTTTTCTTCAACTTCGTCAACTGCAACAAGAGTTTTGTTTGAGCGCTGGAATGCAAAAGAAGTGATGAGTCCCTGATTGATAAGGCGCTGGAATGGTTCTTTTGTAGAAACTACACCGCAGTCGTAAAGAACCTTGTGCCAGAATCTTGCGTAGAGAAGGTGAAGTACTGCGTGTTCTGCACCACCTACATAAAGGTCAACAGGCATCCAGTATTTTTCTGCTTTTTCGCTGCAGAATTTTTCGTTGTTATGTGGATCAAGGTAACGCAGGTAGTACCAGCATGATCCGCCCCACTGAGGCATTGTATTTGTTTCGCGTTTTGCAGGTTTGCCGCATTTTGGACAGGTTGTGTTTACCCATGAGTCAATTGCAGCAAGAGGGGATTCACCTGTACCTGTAGGCTGATAAGATTTTACGTCAGGAAGTTCTACAGGAAGCTGGTCTTCTGGAACCGGTACTGTACCGCAGCAGTCACAGTGTACAAGAGGAATTGGTTCACCCCAGTAACGCTGACGGCTGAAAATCCAGTCGCGGAGTTTATAGTTAACTGTTGCTTTACCGATTTTCTTTTCTGCAAGGAATTCAAGCATCTTTGCAATTGCATCTTTCTTGTTAAGCCCGTCAAGGAATTCACTGTTAACATGGATTCCGTCCTGAGTCCATGCCTGTGTCTGAACATCAACTTCTGACTTGAGAACTTCGATGATAGGAAGATTGAATTTTTTTGCAAATTCCCAGTCGCGGTCATCGTGTGCAGGAACGGCCATGATTGCACCTGTTCCGTATGAAATAAGAACATAGTCTGCAACCCAGATTGGAATGAGTTTGCCGTTTACAGGGTTGATAGCATAGCTTCCTGAGAATACACCGGTTTTGTCTTTGTTAAGGTCTGTACGCTGAAGGTCTGATTTTTTTGCAGCTTCATCGATGTATTTTTCTACAGCTTCTTTCTGGTCTGCTGTTGTAATTTTTGAAACAAGAGGGTGTTCCGGTGAAACAACCATATAAGTTGCACCAAAGAGAGTATCACATCTTGTTGTATAAACTGTAAGTTTGTCTCCAGTTCCTTTTCCTGCAGCATCAGCAATTTCAAAATCAACTTCTGCACCGAAAGATTTTCCGATCCAGTTTTTCTGCATTGCTTTTACTGATTCCGGCCAGTCAAGAGTTTCAAGGTCTTCAAGGAGGCGTTCAGCATATTCTGTAATTTTGAGAATCCACTGACGGATTGTTTTGTGAGTTACGATAGAACCACAGCGTTCACATTTGCCTTCTTTAACTTCTTCGTTTGCAAGACCTGTAAGACAGCTTGGACACCAGTTAATAGGTGTTTCTGCTTCGTATGCAAGACCTTTTTTGTAGAGCTGAAGGAAAATCCACTGTGTCCATTTGTAGTATTCAGGTTCACATGTAGAAACGCAGCGGTCCCAGTCATAAGAAAAACCAAGTGCCTTAATCTGGCGTGTAAAGTTATTGATATTCTGGTTTGTTGTGATAGAAGGATGAGTTCCTGTTTTAATTGCATAGTTTTCTGCAGGAAGTCCAAAAGCATCGTAACCCATTGGATGGAGTACGTTGAATCCCTTCATGCGAAGGTAACGGCAGTAAATATCTGTGGCTGTGTAGCCTTCTGGGTGACCTACGTGAAGTCCTGCTCCTGACGGATAAGGGAACATATCAAGGACATAACGGCGTTTTTCTACTGGAATTGATTCGTCTTCTGTAACGCGGAAAGTTTTATTGTCTTCCCAATATTTCTGCCATTTTGGTTCAATGGTATCAAAAGGATATTTGCTCATAAAAGCCCTTCTTTATAAATAATGATAATGTTCAACTATTATATAGAAAAAAGCCTCAAGATTCAATGCAGATTGCCCCTGGGGATTTAATAATTGCCAGATTTGCTAATCTGGTGTATACTATAATTTATGGGTGGAAAAATTACAAAAACGGATGCAGCAAAAACTGCACCAAAAAAAGCTGCGGCTAAGCCTGCAGTATCAGCTAAGACTACATCAAAGACAGTAAAGGCAGACTCCAAAACTAAAGCTTCTGCAAAGGCACAGACCAAAGCAGAACCTCAGGCAGAAGAAAAATTTTCTGCGTGGGCTAATGCCAAAACTGTAAAAAAGACAAAAACTCCGGCAGATAAAAAAACAGAAATCAAAGCTGCCACATCAGCTGCAGATGCAGAAAAAAAACTTGCAGCGGCTAAACAGATTGATCCTGCTTCTCAGCGTGCAAAAAAAGAAGTCCAGGATTATGGCGATGATAAAATCAAGCACCTTGATGCTCTTGAGCATATCCGTCTTCGTTCGGGAATGTATATCGGCCGTCTTGGTAACGGTTCAAACGAAAATGACGGTATTTACGTTCTTATGAAGGAAGTTATCGACAACGCGATTGATGAATTCATTATGGGATTCGGAAATCATATTGATGTGAGCGTTGTAGACGGCCGTGTAAAAGTGCGGGATTATGGTCGTGGTATTCCTTTGACAAAGGTTGTTGACTGTGTAAGCCAGATCAATACCGGTGCTAAATATAATGATGACGTTTTCCAGTTTTCCGTTGGTATGAACGGTGTAGGTACAAAAGCAGTAAATGCACTTTCATCTTACTTCAGGGTAATTTCTGTTCGTGACGGACAGTGTACGGAAGCAGTTTTTGAAAAAGGAAAACTTTTGACACAGCGAACCGGCGCCCTTAAAAATCCACAGAAAAACGGAACTTATTTTGAGTTTGTTCCTGATGAAGAAATTTTCGGAAAGTACACATTCAACATGGAATATGTAGAAAAGAAAATCTGGAACTATGCTTACCTTAATCCGGGACTTACTCTTAAGCTTAACGGCGCTGAATATAAAAGTAATAATGGTCTTCTTGATCTTCTTAAGCGTGAACTTTCGCCGGCAGATGATTCAGGAGAAGGCGCAGAACTTCCTCTTTACGAAATCGGTGATTATACCGGTGAACACCTGAAGTTTGCTTTTACTCATACCGGTTCTTTCAATGAAATTTATTTTTCATTTGTTAACGGTCAGTTTACTTCCGACGGTGGTTCTCATCTTAATGCTTTTAAAGAAGGTTTCATTAAAGGAATCCGTGACTTCTACGGTGAAAACTTTGAAGTCGAAGATATCCGTGCCGGAATTAAAGCTGCTGTTCTTGTAAAAATTAAAGATCCTATTTTTGAAAGCCAGACAAAAAATAAACTCGGCAACACAGATATCCGCCCATGGATTGTTGCAGAAACTCAGTCCGGCCTTGATGCATGGCTTCATAAAAATCCGGCTGCTGCAGAAAAAATCAAGAACAAGATCGAAACAAATAAAAAGCTGCGTACTGAACTTAAAGACGTTAAAGGCAAGATTACTGCTGCTGCAAAAAAGAACAGCATTACAATCAAAAAACTTCATGACTGTAAATACCATCTTCAGGATGGAGCTAAAGGCGCAGACAGCATGATCTTTATTACAGAAGGTGACTCTGCATCGGGAACAATGACACTTTCCCGCAATGCAGATACACAGGCAATTTTCAGCCTTAAAGGTAAGCCAGAAAATATGTACGGCCGCCGTCAAAGTGACATCTATAAAAATGATGAACTTCTTCAGCTTATGATGGCACTTGGAATTGAACAGAGCGTTGACAATCTGCGTTATTCAAAAATCGTAATTGCAACCGATGCCGATAACGACGGTTTCCATATCCGTAACCTTTTGCTTACATTCTTTTTGGGTTATTTTGAAGAACTTGTTCTTAACGGGCATATTTATATTCTTGAAACACCTTTGTTCCGTGTAAGAACAAAAAAAGAAAACGTATATTGTTATGACGAAGAAGAAAGGGATAAAGCCCAGGAACGTCTTGGTTCATCAGCAGAAACCACACGATTCAAAGGACTTGGAGAAATTTCAGGACCTGAATTCAAGGTGTTCATTAAGCCGGACCAGATTCACCTTACACCGGTAGAAATCAGTCAGCTTAAGGCTGTTCCAAAAATTCTTTCGTTCTACATGGGAAAGAATACTCCAGAACGCCGCGAATTTATCGAAAAGAATCTTTTGCAGGATATTGATGCCTAGTATGACAAGAATTCTTTTTATCTGCCACGGAAATATCTGCCGTTCAACAATGGCGGAATTTGTAATGAAGTATCTGGTTTCTAAAGAAGGATTTGATAAAGATTTTTATATTGAGTCAAAAGCAACCAGTACAGAAGAAATCGGAAATCCGCCTCATCGTGGAACTGTTCAAAAACTGCGGCAGGTTGGAATTCCTGTTTTGCCTCACAGTGCAAATCAGATTAAAAAAAGCGATTATGAAGAATTTGATTTTATAATCGGAATGGATGAATGGAATATTACAAACATACTGCGAATCACAGGTGGGGATCCGCAGTATAAGGTCTGCAAGCTTCTTGATTTTACTCAAAGAGGCGGGGATATTGCAGATCCATGGTATACAGGAAACTTTGACGAAACCTACGATGATGTTCTTGAAGGTTGTACAGGGCTTCTTGATAGATTGAAAAACAAAAATGGGGATGAATAAAATATGGCTTTTGTAAAAAATATTTTTGACAAGAACTTTATCGAATACTCAAGTTATGTAATCCGCAGCCGTGCGATTCCTGACCTTGAAGATGGCCTTAAACCGGTACAGCGCCGAATCATGCATACTCTGTTTTCTATTGATGACGGAAGATTCCAGAAAGTTGCAACAGTTGCAGGCCGTGTAATGGCTTATCACCCTCATGGAAATGCTTCTATCGAAGGTGCCATTGTAGTTCTTGCAAACCGCGAAGTATTTATTTCCCGTCAGGGAAACTACGGTAACATACTTACCGGTGCAGGGGCAGCAGCTTCCCGTTATATTGAATGCCGCGTTCATCCTGTTGCAAAGAAATTTCTTTATAATCCTCATATTACAAATTATGTTCCAAGCTACGACAGTCGTGGTAAAGAACCTGTAACATTCCGTGCAAAACTTCCTGTTCTTCTTTTGGGTGGCGCAGAAGGAATTGCAGTTGGTATGAGTACAAAAATTCTTCCATACAACCTTAAAGAAGTTATTGATGCAGAAATCAAGGCACTTAAAGGCGAAGATTTTGAAATCTATCCGGATGCAATGACCGGCGGTTTGATTGATGTTACAAACTATAATGACGGTAACGGAAAAATTGTTTCCCGTGCAAAGCTTGATCTTAGTGACGAAAAGAAAATCGTAATTACAGAACTTCCTCTTGAAACAACTTCTCAGGAAATTCGTGACTCAATTGATGCAGCATATAAAGCAGGTAAACTTAAAATTGCTTCTGTAGATGACTACACAACAGACAAATGTAATATCGAAGTAAAACTTCCACGCGGTGTTTACGCAAAAGATATTGAAAAAGCACTTTACGCTTATACTGCATGTGAAAAATCAATTTCCTGCTCAATGCTTGTAATCAAGGATAATATGCCGGTTGTAATGACTGCAACTCAGGTCATAAAGTATTACGCAAAGAACCTTACAAAAATTATTAAAGATGAACTTGAATGGGAACGGGATTCTCTTACAGAAAAACTTCACATGAGAACTCTGGAACGAATCTTTGTCGAAGAACGCATCTATAAAAAGATTGAAACAATGAAAACTGCAGAAGAAGTAAACAATGCAGTTGTAAAAGGTTTTGTTCCATTTAAGAAAGAACTTATTCACGATATTACAGAAGAAGATATCAAGCACCTTCTTGAAATTCCAATCAGAAGAATTTCTTTGTTTGACATCAACAAGAACCGTGATGAAGTTGCAGCAATCAATGCACAGCTTAAAGAAATTGCAAAAAAACTTAAGCATCTTACAGAATGTGCAGTTGACTACCTTAATTCAGTTGTTGATGAAATTAAAAAATACACAGTACTTGATCCGGAAAAAGACCAGGACTGCATCAATCCTAAAATTCTTGAACGCCAGACTACAATTACAACTTTTGCAGCAGTTGATGTAAAGACTGTCGTAAAACGTGATATTCCTCTGCGCTATGATGATAAAGGTTATCTTGGAATCAAAGTTCCAGGTGGAAGAGAAATTCTGCGCGTAACTCCTTACGACCGAATTCTTATCGTCCGCAAAACCGGTATCTGGGGCGTCTGTGATGTAGCAGAAAAACTCTTTGTTGACCAGGGAATGTATTATTGTAATTACGCAGAAAAAGAAATCATCAATAAAGTTCTGTTTACAATAATCTATCGTGATCCAAAAACACGCCATTGTTACATCAAGCGCTGTAAGATCGAAGCCTGGATTATGAACCGTGACTACAATTTTGCTCCTGACGGAATGGAAGTTCTTCATGTTGATACACGTGAAAAATTTACTTTCACTCTTCATTACACAAAAAAGCCGCGCGTTACAAAACTTACAGAAAATTTCAAGGCACAGGACTTTCTGGAAAAAGGGCTTAAAGCACTTGGAACACGCATCGAATCAAAAGAAGTTGACAGCGTAGAAGTTGAACCTCTTCCAGATGTAAGTGCAGGTGAATAATTTTTTTTCTTGAATGATAATTAATACAGGCAATCGAACTGACATTCCTGCGTTTTTCTCAAAATGGTTCTGCAATCGTCTTAGAGAAGGATTTGTGTGTGTCAGAAGTCCTTATACTCCTGAAAAAATTACACGCTACAATCTGGATCCTTCGGTTGTAGACTGCATTACATTCTGTACAAAAAATCCCGGGCCCATGCTGCCTCAGATGCAGTTGTTGTCGCAGTTCAATCAGTACTGGTTTGTAACTGTGACGCCTTATGGTAAGGAAATTGAGCCAGGCGTTGGGGATAAACTTAAAATCCTGGAAGATGTAAAGGCACTTTCAAAAATTGTGGAAAGGCAGAATGTTGCCTGGCGGTATGATCCGGTTTTTGTTGATGAATCATATACTGTTGAGCGGCACATCAGGGCTTTTGAAAAAATGGCAGGAATCCTAAACGGCTATGTTGATACCTGCATTATCAGTTTTATTGATCTTTTTGAAAAAGTTAAACGCAATTTTCCGGAAGTAAGACAGGTTACAAAAGAAGAACGGTTAACACTGGCGAGTGCTTTTGTTGAAATCACAAACAAATATGGAATGACATTAAAGACCTGCGCAGAAGGTGATGAGCTGGCATTTTTAGGAATTGACTGCAGCGGCTGCATGACTATGGCTGTTTACGAAAAGGCCTGCGGTTATAAACTTGATGCTCCAGTCTTAAAAGCCGGCAGAAAAGAATGTGCGTGCTTTTTAAGCTGTGACATAGGTCAGTACGATACCTGCATGCATTACTGCAGATACTGCTATGCAAACAATGATATTCAGAATGTCAAAAAAAATAATTTGATTCATGATCCGGATTCACCGCTTTTAGTCGGAAATATAGGCCCTCAGGATACAGTTGAACAGGCTGTTCAAAAATCATGGAAAAGTAAGCAATTAATGTTGTTCTAAAAGCATTCACTTTTTAAATGTTTTGCAGTTGATTAAGTCAGGCTTTTTCAGATATAATAGATGCATTCTACGAAATCGTCGTAGTTAAGGAGGTGAATTCTAATGGCTACAATCAACGTTGACGAATCAGAAAACCTTGAAAAAGCAATCAAACGCTTTAAGCGCATGGTTGAAAAAGAAGGCATCATCCGCGAATTCAAAAAACGCGAATACTTTGTAAAACCTTCTGCCATTCTTCACCAGAAGAACACAACTCTCGAACGCAAACTTTTGAACAAAAAGCGCAAGTCAGAGAAAAAAGATTACTAGTTCTTAGTTAATCAGTGGACGGGATTCAATTGAATCTCGTCTTTTTTTTGTCCTTGTGATATAATTCATTTTATAAATTATGAATATCCTTACACAGAAAATCCAGACAGAAACTATTGTTAAAGGCTCCCGTTTTATTGCAGAACTTTTTCCCTGTGAATCTCAAAGTGATGCCCGGGAACTTTTAAAAGATCAGAAAACAAAATATCAGGATGCAACTCATGTATGCCACGCTTTTGTTATCGGAAAAAGTCAGGAAGTTTTAGGGATGAGTGATGACGGTGAACCTTCTGGAACTGCGGGCCGTCCAATGCTTGATGTGTGTAAGGGTAGTGGAATTACAAATTTTATTCTGACTGTGACCCGTTATTTTGGCGGAACTCTTTTAGGAACCGGCGGGCTTGTAAAAGCTTATGGAGATGCGGCAAAGCAGGCAATTGAACTTGCGCGCTCGCAGAATGCAATAGAAGAACTTCTTGCAAAAAAGGATTTTTCTTTCAGCTGCGATTACGGTCTTTATGAATCCATTAAGCGCGCTCTTGGTGACTACAAAATCTATGAACTTACAGAAACTTTTCTTGATAACGTTACTTTATCCGGAAAAATTCTTGAAGAACAGTTTGATCAGGCAGCTGAAAGAATTAAAAATATGTCTTTAGGAAAAATCATCCTGTAGGATTTTATTCACATTCCTGAAGAACGTCTGCATAATATCCTGAACTTGAAATTTTTTCTCCACCACAAGTTAAATGCTGTGTGTCCCCAAGGCGTTCAACACGGAAAAAGCTCTGGCCAAAAATTCGTTCTTCGCTGTTTAAGATAGTAACAGAAGTCGGTGCAACATACATTCCCTGCCATAACTGCATTGGTGAACAGCCGATAAGGTGAGCGATGATTGCAAACATAACTCCCAGGTGACAGAAGAAAACAAGAGTGCAGTCTTCTTTTAAATCTTTAACAGAAATCAGCTGCGGTTTTTTAATTTCTGGATCAAAGTTAGGATTGTCCGGGTTTGGAGAAACAACGTTGTAAAAACCTTTTTTGTTTCTGATGTAGCCGTAGCTTGCAAGAATTTCATCAATTCCATCGCAGACTTTTTTGTAATAATTTTTAATGTCTGCGTGTTTCATAAGTTTTGTAGAAGTCCATTCGTCCTTGTCAAAGAATTTACGATGGTCCGTATAATATTCAGGGTAAAGGTCCCAGGTTGTTGTAAGTTCTGGATTGTATGGCTCGTCTATATTATGCTTAAATTCCTGAAGCCAGTCTTTTGTAATTCCCTGTTTGTTAAGTGCCTGGAGTGTCCCCTTTGCAGTGTCGGCCGCTCTTCCCATTGGTGAAACATAAATCTGTGTAATGTTCTTCCATTTTGAAGTACGTTTTGTTAAAAGATCTGCTTCACGCTTTCCTTTTTCTGTAATCGTATCGTGTTCATAATCGGGGTCGCCATGACGGATAAAAATTAATCTCATGTTTTTATTTTATTCCAAAAGCAAAAAAAATGCCACACGGTAAACCATGTGACATTTTCAGTTAAGAAGTCTGTTAACAGTATTTATTTAACGAATTCTTTTTTTAAGAAGTCAAGGTCAAGTTCCGGGTAAAGAACGTGTTCGCTTAAAAGTTTGTTAACACGTGCGCGGGCAGCTGATTTTGTTTCGTCAGAAATATCGATCTTACCTTTTGCAGGTTTTCCTTCTTTTGTAAGACCAGGTTTTGTATTTTTGAGAACAAAGTCAATGATGTCTGCAACTTCTTTCATGTCGTTTTCGTTCATGCCAAGAGTTGTAAGGGCTGGAGTACCAAGACGAACACCAGAAGTCCACCATGCACCGTTTTTGTCGTAAGGAAGAGCGTTTGCGTTTGCTGTGATTCCACATTCGAACATTGCAGCTTCTGCCTGTTTTCCTGTAAGACCGTAAACTGTTACATCTGCCAGCATAAGGTGGTTGTCAGTTCCGCCAGTCTGAAGAGGAATGTTGTAACCTTTGAGTGCATTAGCAAGTGCCTGAGCATTTTTTACAACCTGTGCAGCCCATGCCTGGTAAGCAGGAGTATTTGCTTCTTTGAATGCAATTGCTTTGGCAGCCATTACGTGTGGAAGTGGTCCGCCAAGAACCATTGGACATCCCTTGTTTACATAGTCAGCAAATTCTTTCTTACAGAGAATCATTGCACCACGAGGACCGCGAAGTGTTTTATGTGTAGTAGTTGTAACGATGTCTGCCCATTTTACAGGATCATAATCGCCTGTCAGAACTTTACCTGCAACAAGACCAGCAAAGTGAGCCATGTCAACCATGAGAACTGCACCACATTTGTCAGCAATTGCACGGAAGCGCTTAAAGTCAATCTTGCGTGGGTAAGCAGAAAAACCTGTCAAAAGGATAAGAGGTTTAACTTCCATTGCCTGTTTTTCAATTGCATCGTAATCAAGAAGACCTGTTTTTTCATCAACACCGTATGGGTGAGATTCGAACATTCTTGCAGATACGTTCATTTTGTAACCGTGTGTAAGGTGACCGCCGCAAGAGTAGTCAAGACCCATGAGTTTCTGGTTTCCGAATTTTTTGCGAAGGTCGTCAAACTGCTGTGCTGTAAGATCGTTAAGTGATTTAACGCCCAGTTCTTCGAGAGTAGGTGTTTCAACTTTTGCAGAAAGAATTGCCCAGTAAGCAACGAGGTTTGTGTCAGCACCAGAGTGTGGCTGAACATATGCATAGTCAGCGCCAAAGAGTTTTTCTGCTTCGCGGGCTGCAACATTTTCTACAGCATCAACATTTACACATCCGCCGTAGTAGCGGTGTTCAGGATAACCTTCTGCATATTTGTCAGTAAGAAGGTTGCCCATTGCAGACTGAACGCTTAAAGAACAGTAGTTTTCTGAAGCTACGAGTTTAAGGTGTGAACGCTGGTTATCGATTTCGTTAACGATGGAAGCAGCGATATCTGGTCCAACCTGTGCAACATTCTGAAGGTTTGCTACATAAGCACACATTGCAGCATTAGGTTTATTGCCGCAGGAAGCAAGGTAATTTTCCAATGGAGTTGACATAAAAGAGTCCTCTTTAGTTTAATTTTTTAACATTATTATATAGAAAATAAATAAAATTTCAAGGAGATTGAAAATATTCAGTAATAGTAAAGACGCGTATCTGTTCGTTCGCTTTTTATTCACTTTTTATTCATCTTGAAACTCATAACACTTTTGATATAATAAAACCCGATATGATAAAGAAAGAAATTGTTGACCCTAAACTTATTGCACATTTGAATTCAATTGAAAAAGACGGAATGTCTGTATTTACAATGGCAGACGGAAGATTCCGCGGAGCCTTTTTTAACGGAACCCGTTTTGTGAACCAGATGCGTCTGCAGCAGAATACAGGTTTACTTGAAACTATGGTGCTTGGTCAGGCATGCCTTTGTGCAGCACTTTTAATTCCTATGATGAAGGGAAGGGAACACACAACTTTCCGCTATGATACTGACGGACCTGCAGCAGGTTTTTCTGTAGAAGCAGACAGTTCAGGTTATGTACGCGGATTTATGCTGCAGAATCATATTCCGGTTGACAAGCCTCTTGAGTCATGGGATCTGGCACCTTTCTTTGGGGATGGAACCGTTACAATGACTCACAGCATCGAAGGTGAAAAAGAACCTCATGTTGGCGCAACAGAAATTGTTTACAAGAACATTGCTCATGACCTTACATATTATTTTGCTCAGTCAGAACAGATTCATACAGCATTCAATACAGGAATTCAGTACGATAAAGAAGGACGTGTAATCGGAGCCGGCGGACTTTACCTTCAGGTAATGCCAAACTATGGCGGTCGCGAAGGCCGTGAATTAAAGGAAGGCGAAGAAGATTTCTGGAACATGGATGATGATGAACTTTTGACCCGTGCAGAAAATGCATTCCGTGCAATGCCAAGCATCGGTGAATGGTTTGCTCAAAAAGGAAACCGTGATGATATTGTTTACGGCCTTTTCCGTGAATTCCGTCCAAAGGTTCTTATTGAAAGGGATGTAATTTATGACTGTCCGTGCTGTCAGGAAAATTTTGTCAAAGCAATTAAAAATCTTGGTAAAGACGAAGTTGCCGACATCATTGCAAATGATCCAAGTCCTCTTGAAGTTTCATGTCATAACTGCGGTTCTGTTTATCAGATTCCAAAAGAACTTTTGAAAAGTTAAGAAAATAATTTTAAAAACTCATGAGTAAAAGAATATCAAAATCCTGATGCAAAAAAATTGACTGCAATAATACCTTGTTGTAAGATTATATTTAACATCAGAATGTTGTTGTTTATTAAGAAATATAATTAATATTTTGATTCAATAATATCTGATAAACGGAGGTTATATATGAGTTTTGGTGATTTTCTTAAAGTAATCAGTGGTAAGGCATTTGCAGATAAAGTTAACGGTATGAGTTCAGACCTTATGGATGCAGTTACAAAAGGTGCCGAAAAAGCTGTAGATAAAATTGAAGAAGGTGTAGATAAGCTTGCTGATGATGCAGCAGAAGCACCGGACAGAATGTTAGACCGTCTTGAAAAAAAGATAGATAAGAAATTTGGCTTTGATTCTGACGACGACGATGTTTTAGATGATGAAGAAGACGAAGACGACGAAGAATATGACGAAGACGAAGACGACGAAGACGACGAAGACGACGATGAAGTATAACGCGTTGCTGAAATAAAAGGAGAGAGTATTAATATGGCAGTATTAGCAAAAGCAACATATAAAGAAATAAACAAACTGGATGATAATCAGCGCTGTGCAAATTGTGGCAGAACATTGTGGGCAGGAACAAGTGCCTGTTCTACAAATGATGCCTGGTTAAATTCAAAACTTAATTATTTTTGTAATAAAAGCTGTTACAAGGCTTTTTATGATGGCGGAAAAAGCGGAGCAGGCGGTGGAAGCAGTTCCAGTGCTTCAGAAAAGGTAACTTCTGCAGCAGCGGCAGCTGGCGCTACAGTTGCAGTTGGTGCAGCTAAAGGAATGGGACAAATCATTAAGTGGTGCTGTATCATTGCAATTCCACTGGCAGTAATTTTGTTACCATTCTTTGTAATCAAGTCTTTTGCATTTGGAAATACATATAAGGGTTATGACAAAAACATGGCTTATGAACCAAAGGCAGTTACTAAAATTGTTTACCATGACAACTTTGATGAAAAACGACAGGAACTTAAAAAGGGTGACTACACTGTTGAAGATTTCCGTGCAGAAGTTGTAAAGCGCCTGGAGTACCAAAAAGACAAGGATTTTGATTATGTTTCCCAGGAAGTATTGAACGATGCTAAAAAAGAACTTGGATTCAAGAATGCTGACTGGAAAAACGAAGATAAAGTTAAACAGTTGCTTAAGAAAGTAAATGCTACAGGTGTGGTTTATATAAATGCAACAGTGAAATTTAAAAGCGGCCTGCTGGAAGCAAAAAATGATTCAGTTTACTCTTATAGTTTTAAAGATTATGTTTCTGGCTGTGATGTAAGTAAAGAATTTGAGCTTTATGATATTTCAAGCAAATATATCGATATGGATGCTTACCGCAGGGCGTCGTTTGTACGTAAAGGTCTTATGACAATTTTTACTGGTACTGCCTGGAACCTTAATTCTGGTATTGAAACAAAGATTAAGTATCCTAACAAAAAATTTGCAGTTTCTCCTTATGGTGCTGACAACGAAAAACCTCTTAAGGAAAAAGTATTCAATAAATTGAATGCAGGAGTTGCAGGCCTTAAATTTGAAATGGATGGAACAGTTATTGTAAAAGGATCTGATGGTAATGAATATAAGGGAACTTATGAGATAACACCGGAAAATCCTACAATCAAAGTTCTGCCAAAACGCCGTGAAAGCATTTATTCTGAACTTCAGGCAGACTATCATATCGGTGATGTAGACAGCCATGAATATGCAAAAAAAGCAGATGTATTTTTTACAGACGGTAAGGTAGGTGTTCTGACTGTTAAGGCTGGTGATAAAGTTCTGTTCAATAAAGTTCCGGTTTATTCTTACAGTTCTGACGAATTTGCTATTCTTGCCGGATGGACGAATAAAAAATCTGGAAGAGCTCAGTTCCTTATTTTTGAAAAATAAATGCCGGATAAATTAAAGGTATAAAAAATACCCGCCTGAAACCTTTGTAAAAAAGGTGTAAGGCGGGTTCTTATTTTTAAACCGGATTGAGAAAATACTGGATCTGGTTTTAGATTTCTACTGCAACCATACTTCCTACATTCTGCTTTTGAGCATAAACGCTTCTGTTTGTTTTGTACGGATTCTGCAGAGACTGAATCTGTGCACGGATCTGTGTGATGTGACTTTTCAAGAGAATGCGGTTTTTTTCGTTCTGAGCAAGAACCTTTGTCTGAAGATCATCAAGTTCTTTCTGGATGTTTGTAATGTTTTCGTCTGCAAGGTTTTCTGTCTTTGAAGCATAAAGTTCTGACATTGGAACGATAACCTTCTGCAGATTCATGATATTTGCAACAACCTGCTGTTCAAGTTCTGTGTGAGCCAGAAGGGCATTTGCATTTTCTTTTTCGATTGAAGTTTCCTGTTTTTCAAGGACTGTAAGGTATTCCTGAAATTTCTGGCGCTGCTGCTGTAAAAGTGATTTGAACTTTTTGATGAGCGCGATTCTTTCGTTAAGTTCTTCCTGTGAAATCTGTTCCATGATAATTCCCCCTTATCCCTGGATGTTAAGAGCCTGCTGAACCTGCATTGCCGGAGCATTTGCAGAACTGTTTGCAGCCTGTCTCCATGAGCTTAAAAGTTCATTAAGCATGTTAAGAATAAAGTCAACTTTCTGCTTGTCTTTGCCAATAGTTGCATCTGTGAGTTCTTTATTAAAATAGATGTAAAGAGACATGAGATTCTGTGCGATTTCTCCGCCCTGTTCCATATTCAAAGAAACTTCAAGTTCTGTGATGATATCCTGTGTTTTAAGAAGACATGCACCGAATTTTTCGATATTTTTTGCGGCAAGCTTTCCTTCTGCATCAAAAAGTGAAGACGCAGTGTTTAACTGGCGGACAGCTTCTTCGTACAGTAAAACGATAAGTTTCCCCTGACTTGCAGTACGAATGTTTGTTGTCTGATAAGCGTTGTAAGCCTGATTATAACCCATAAATTCCTCCCGTGAATTGGTATTAAAAAGGCATTTTTAGCGTAAAAAAATGCGTTTTTCAGTCTTCGTCGTTAAATTATCGGAAAATAAAAATGCAACTTAAGCTTTTTTTCTCGACTTTTTTGCAGAATTTTCGTATATTTACTATATATATAATGGAGAAACCATGAGTAATCAGAACAACGAACCAAATAACAACGAAAACGATAATGATCCGTTTAACTTCTTTATGCCTCCTCAGGATGACAGGAATAACAAAGACCGTAAGAATGGTCCAAACGGTCCTAAAAAATCAGGATTCCCATTTTTTGCAATGCTTCTTCTTATCGTTGTAGTTCTTGCTACAATTAAACTTTTTTCTGCCAGCAAAGATGACAACGAAATAGACTATTCACTTTTCAGACAGTATGTTTCAGACGGAAAAATTGTAGAAGTCGAAATGTCTGAAAATTACTTTATAGGTTATGATTCCCTCAAGCCTGAAATTAAGACAGAAAATCCGCTTGCAACAATTCTCTCAGAAAACCAGGTTAAAGAACGCACTGCCTATAAGACAAATGCATATCCTTATGCTATGGCTGAACTGATTCCTCTTTTGAACGAAAAGAACATCAAATATTCTTTCATTCATCCACAGGGAAACATTTTCCTGACTTTGCTTTTGAACTTTGCTCCGTTCATCATTTTTATCATTATTTACATTATTATTATGAGAAAAATGAGCAGCGGAATGGGTGGCGGAATGGGCAGCATTTTCAGTGCCGGTCAGTCCCGCGCCAAATATGTTGAAGAAGGTAAGGTTAAGACAAGATTTGCTGATGTTGCAGGTGTTGACGAAGCAAAAGAAGAACTTGTTGAAATCATTGACTTCCTTAAGTCTCCTAAAAAATACACTGATATCGGTGGTAAAATTCCAAAAGGTGTTCTTCTTGTTGGACCTCCGGGAACTGGTAAAACTCTTCTTGCCCGTGCAGTTGCAGGAGAAGCAGGAGTTCCATTCTTCAGAATCAGTGGTTCTGACTTTGTTGAAATGTTTGTTGGTGTAGGTGCAAGCCGTGTAAGAGACCTTTTCAAGCAGGCTCGCGAAAAAGCACCATGTATTGTTTTTATTGACGAAATTGATGCTCTTGGAAAAAGCCGTGTAAATGGTTTTGGCGGTGGAAACGATGAACGTGAACAGACTTTGAATCAGCTCCTTGTAGAAATGGATGGTTTTGATAACGAAAACGGTCTTATCATTCTTGCAGCAACAAACCGTGCTGACGTTCTTGATCCTGCTCTTTTGCGTCCAGGCCGTTTTGACAGAAACGTTCCTGTTGAAAAACCGGATGTTAAGGGCCGTGAAGAAATTCTAAGAATTCACGCAAAGAAAGTTAAGCTCGATGATGATGTTGATTTTGAATCAGTTGCTCACGGAACAACAGGTTTTGCCGGTGCCGATCTTGCTAACGTTGTAAACGAAGCTGCTTTGCTTGCTGTCCGCAATAATCATAAAAAAGTCACAATGTCTGACTTTAATGATGCAATTGATAAGGTAAGCATTGGTCTTAAAAAGAAGAGCCGTAAGGATAATGCAAAAGAAATAAGACTTGTTGCAGTACACGAAACAGGTCACGCTCTTGTAGGCGCATTCATTCCTGACTATCCTCCTGTAAATAAAATTACAGTTGTTCCAAGAAGTCACGGAGTAGGCGGATTTACTCAGTACCGCGAACACGAAGAAAAGAATTTCTGGACCAGAAAAGATATGATCGACGAAATCGATACACTTCTTGGAGGCCGTGCTGCAGAAGAAATCATGCTCGGTGATGTTTCTACCGGTGCTTCGAATGATATTGCCCGTGCTACACAGATCATTAAACGCATGATCGTTGATTACGGTATGAGCGACAAATTCAAGAATATGACTTTAGGTAAAGGTGTTCTTGGAAATTCCGGGGCTGAACCTGTTCTTGTCCGCGAGTTTTCTGAAGAAACCCAGAAGTTTATCGACGAAGAAATTGCACGTATTATGGATGAACGCTGGAAGCATGTACTTAAGCTTTTGTCTGCACATAAGGAACTTCTTGATACTATCAGTAAGGCACTTATTGAAAAAGAAACAATGGATTCCAAGGAATTCCAGGCTCTGGTTGATGCAGAAAAAAAGCCGGCTGCAAAGGCTAAGGCTGCAAAAAAGACAACAGAGAAGAAACCTGTTGCAAAAAAGTCTGCAAAATAATAGAATAGGAAGATATGAAAGTGTTTAACCTTAATAAGTCATTTATCAAAACTATTTGTTGTGCAGCTGTAGTTTCAGCTGTTAGTATGTTTTCAAGTTTTGCACAGATTACTACTGCAAATGAATTTTTCAAATCAGTATCTGATTTCTATGCATCTTTCAAAGATTATCAGGTTCATCTTGATATCAAAATTAATAAATCTGAAATGTCTGCTAACCTTACATACATGGCTCCTGACAAAATGAGACTTGATTTCTCTAAACCTGCAGAACAGTGTATCGTTTATGACGGTAAACAGCTTGTATGTTACCTTCCTGACTCAGGTACAATTCTTGTTCAGGAAGCTTCTGGTCATTCAGGTGCAAACATGGCATCTTCTGAAGGACTTGCACTTTTGCGCAGATGTTATTCTGTTTCTTATGAAAAAGGTCAGGCTCCTACTCCACTTGATGGTGGTGACGGCGAACCTGTAATTAAACTTGTCCTTCACCGAAGAAACGGTGGTGAATCTTTCCGTGTAATTTATGTTGCTGTTGATCCACAGACAAGACTTATCCGCAGAATGATCGGTATTACTCCGGGTGGTGTTTCATACCAGTTTGACTTTTCTGGATATGACATTAACCAGGGACTTTCAGAAAAACGCTTCCATTACGATATTCCGTCTGGAGCAAATACTTATAACGACTTCCTTATCGGTGAGTAATTCTTAAAACCTGGGGAATTGAAGTATTATGGAAAGTTACGGCGCACTCTTAAGAAATGCACGCGAGGAAAAGAAATTATCTATAGAAGCTGTTGAGCGTGAGACAACTATCTCAAAACAGTATATCGAAGCTCTCGAAAACGAATCTACAGAAATTTTTCATGGTGAAGCATACCTTGTTGGTTTTTTAAGAAACTACGCAGAATTCCTTGAACTTGATTCCCACAGACTTATTCATCTTTACCGCAATATGATGATTCAGGAATCTCCTGTTCCTGAAGGACTTATCGAAAAACCACGTCCACGCTTTTTGATTCCAGGAATTGTGGGCGGTTCGATTGCTCTTGTTCTTATTGCAGTTCTTTCAATTTACTTTTCAATCAGTTACAAAAATAGAATTGAGCGTGAACGTAACTATGCTGTTTCAGAAAAGAACCAGCAGAAGATTTACGAAATTTCTGACAAGCCGATGAACGAACGCGTTTACATTGGTGACCAGATTACATTTAACGCAAAAGACGGTGCAATTGTCCTTACTGTTGCAAGCGATACAAACTCAAGACTTGGGCTTACAACTCCTGTAGGCGTTCAGTACTTTGAACTTTCAGAAACCCGTGAACTTGACCTTGACGGTGATGCTGCGGTTGATATCGTAGTTGACGTCTGGGAAATTTCTTCCAACGACCAGTCTCGTGGTGCTGAAGTTTATATCGTTAAAAAATCTGATGTTCCTGTTCAGGAAGTTCCTGCAAACACAATTACTGTTGCAAAAACTTCAAGTTCTGTTAATTACACTCATCAGATTCTCGAAGACAACCGCGCTTATCCGTTCTCAATTGATGCTTATTTCCGTAACCCTTGTGTTTTCCGTTACGAATGTGACAGAAAAACTTCGGTAGAAAACTATTATACCACTAGAGACTCTATTACATTCCAGGCAAACAATGCTATCCGCCTGTGGATGTCTAATGGAAATACTGTAAAACTTCAGGTCGTTGCAGACGGTATTCCTCATGAGCTTGAAATTGAAAAAGCAGGTGAATGTATCGTAGAAGACATTAAATGGATTCGTTCTGATGACGGCCGTTACAGACTGGTGGTAGTTCCTCTTGACTAAATTTTTTATTGATCAGCATGGTTGTGCAAAAAACCAGGTTGATGGCGAAATCCTTATTTCACATCTTGAAAAAGCAGGTTACGTTCAGGTAAGTGATGTTGAACTTGCTGACGTAATTATCGTTAATTCCTGCGGTTTTATCGAAAGTGCAAAAAAAGAATCTTTGAACAGCGTTTATTCCTATAAAGAAGAATTTCCTGAGAAAAAGATTCTTCTTGCAGGCTGTCTTGCTGAACGCTATGCAGATCTTTTTAAGACTGAACTTCCTGAAGTTGACGGCATTTTTGGTAACGGGGATTTGTCTCTTGTTACACAGGCTGTAGAAAACCTTAAAGGTAAAACTAAATCTGTAATCCGTCCTGAACAGAAAGGCATCAGTTGTGCAACCCGTAAGTCTTTCATGAATTTTAAAAATTCTGCTTATGTAAAAATTACTGAAGGCTGTTCAAACCATTGTACTTTCTGTGCAATTCCTTTAATCCGCGGAGAAGTCAGAAGCCGTAAAGCAAGCGATATTATTAAAGAAATCAAAGCTCTTCTTAAAAAAGGAGTTTTTGAAATTAACCTTATCGGTCAGGATCTTGCTGCTTACGGAACAGGCGTATCTGATAAAGTTTTGTCTGATGATGGAAACGGAAAGTCATACCTTGCTCAGCTTTTGCAGATGATCAGTGAACTTGAAGGAAAATTCTGGATTCGTCTTCTTTACATTCATCCGGATCATTTTAATGCTGATATCCTTGAAGTTATGAAGGCAGATCCACGCATTCTTCCTTACTTTGATATTCCTTTCCAAAGCGGCGATGAACAGATAATCAAGGCAATGAACCGAAAAGGTCCGCCGTCAAAATATGCAAAAGTTATAAGCACAATTCGTTCCAGTTTTGAAAGTTCATCAATCCGAACAACTTTCCTGACAGGTTTCCCTGGTGAAACTGACGAACAGGCTGCCAATACTCTTGCATTCCTGAAAAAAATTAAGAGTGACTGGTCGGGCTGTTTTACTTATAGTCGTGAAGATGATACTCCTGCTTATAAGATGAAGGGCCGTGTTTCAAAAAAAGTAAGTCAGGCTCGTGCAGATATTCTGCAGGCTACTCAGGAAGAACTTACTGCAAAATCTCTTAAGGCCCGTATCGGTAAAGAGTATGATGTTCTCATTGAAGAAGTGATTCCTGGCGAAGATGGACTTGCAATCGGCCGTGCATGGTTTCAGGCTCCTGAAGTTGACGGCGCAGTTGTTGTCCATTATGAAAATGACGAAAAGGATCAGGTTAAGGCTGTTGTTCCTGGAGCAGTTGTAAGAGTAAAAGCTACTGCAGTTGCAGGCGTGGATATTGATTCCTATTATATCGGAAAATAGGCGAGCGTACGATGACAGAAGTACTTGCCCATTATTTGTCATTACTCAATGAGCAGCAGAAGCAGGCGGTTGAACATTCTGGTTCTCCGCTTTTAATTCTTGCGGGAGCCGGTTCAGGTAAGACCCGCGTTATCACAACTAAAATTGCATATCTCATAAGTGAAAAAGGTTTTAAGCCATGGCAGATTCTTGCAGTAACCTTTACTAAAAAAGCAGCAAAGGAAATGCAGGATCGTGCCGTCCAGATGGAAGGGCAGGCAGATCAGTCAATGATCAGAACTTTTCACTCATTTGGATCATGGTTTTTGCGTAAATATTATGAAGAAGCCGGAGTTGCACAGAACTTTACTGTTTACGATGATGATGACATGGTGACTCTCGTAAGTAAAGCAAATCCGGGTCTTGAACATAAACAGGCAACAAGTGCAGCCCATAAAATTTCACTTGCAAAAGATTATTGTCTTTTGCCTGACAGCCCGGGCCTTGCAGAAATTTCAAGCGATCCTAATTTTCCTGATATATATAAAAATTATCAGAACCGCCTTCGTTCAACTGGAAATGTTGATTTTGGCGATCTTATTATGCTGCCTGTCCTTATATTGCAGAAGTTTCCTCAGGTTAAGGCACAGATGTCTTATCGCTTTAAAGTAATAATGGTGGACGAATATCAGGACTCAAACATTGCTCAGTTTAAGCTTCTGCGTGAATTGTGCAGCGATGGCAGTGATGGTAATGAACCAACTTATGTTTGTGTAGTTGGTGATGACGACCAGTCCATTTATAAATTCCGTGGTGCTGAAGTTCAGAATATCCTTAATTTTCAGGATGAATTCCCGGGAACAACTTTGATAAAACTTGAACGAAATTACCGTTCTACAGCTAAAATCCTGAACTGCGCAGATAAGGTTGTCAGCAATAATGAAGACAGGCTTGGAAAAACTTTAATTGCTGACCGTGGAGAAGGTAAAAAGCCTGTACTTACTTTTCTGCCAAACCAGGATCTTGAAGCAAAGTTCTGCGCAGACCTGATTCTTGGAGCCCATGCAAAAGGTGTTCCATTTAATGACTGGGCAATTTTATACAGGACCAATGCACAGTCTTTGAGTTTTGAAAGTGAATTCCTTCATCAGAAAATTCCTTATGCGGTTATCGGTTCGTTAAAATTCTATGAACGAGAAGAAATTAAGGATATGCTGGCTTTCTTAAGTCTTTGTGCAAATCCTCGTGATGAAATTTCGTTCCGCCGAATTATCAATAAACCGACACGAAGTCTTGGAGAAAAGACCCAGGACAAAATTGTAGAAGAATTCCGTAAGAATGAGGTTCCGGAAAATCTTATAGAAGTAACCCGTTCCCTTATGCCTTCTATGAGTAAAAAGGCAAAAGAAGGTGCTGCACAATTTATTTCGATTATGGATCAGCTTATAGGTGAACTACCTTATGTTGAAATCCAGGAAGAAGATTTAAGTGAACAGGCTCTTGCAGATGAAACAAAAACTGCTGAACAAAAATCTTTGCAGACCAAAATTGATTCTTCAAAACATTTAAGTGATTTTGTGCAGAAAATCATGGAAATAACAGGCCTTGAAGAATATCACGCAGCTCAGGATGAAATTGCAAAAACTCAGAAAGTTGCCAACATGCAGGAACTTGTAAACTCTGCAGTTTTATATGAATACAGTACAAAAGGTCTTATTGAATTTATTGATCATATTGAACTTGACAGAACGATGGAAAATGAAGAAGACGCCGGTGCAGATACTGTAACTTTGATTACACTTCATAATACAAAAGGTCTTGAGTTCCCTCGTGTTGTAATCACAGGACTTGAAGCCGGAATCTTTCCCCGTCAGGATAAATCAGGCAGCGAACTTGAAGAAGAGCGAAGGCTTTTTTATGTAGGAATCACCCGAGCAATGGATGAGCTTTACATTACAAGCTGTTCAATGCGCCGGCTTTACGGCAGAACACAGATGATGGAACCAAGTCAGTTCCTTGCAGAAGCAGGTTCAGAATCTTTTAAAGTACTTGGAAGTAAACCTGCAAGCTACGAATACAAAGTAGCAGGAAGCGGTTTGGGAAATTCATTAAAACCTAAAGGTGAGTGGGCCGTGGGAACAAAAATCTATCATGATGATTACGGCTATGGCGTTGTCACAAAGAATTTTGAACGTGAAGGAGAAATGGTAATTTTTGTTCAGTTTGAATCTGGCGGAACAAAAACTTTCCTTCCTGAATATCAGAAACACAGTCTTATGAAAGTAAAAGATTAAAAAAAACGGGTAAAAATTACCCGTTTTTTTTGTTATAAAAAGTCACTGTGTAAAATTTATACAGTTTATTCAGCATATTTTTAAAATGTATATAAAATACACTTATTTGCTTTAAAAATAATCATAAAAATGGCATAAGGCAAGAAAAAAATGCGTTTTTTGTGATTTTTTCGTGAATTTCCTTACATTTATTAAACTTGGCATGATAATTGCTATATTATTTATGTAGAACTTTTTTTAAGGAGTTTAATATGAGAGAAGATAACGAAATCCTTACAATGTATCTTAAAGAAATCAACAAAATTCCTTTGCTTACTCATGAAGAAGAAACAGCTCTTGCAATCGAAGCTAAAAACGGTTCAAAAGCTGCAAAAGATAAAATCGTAAATGCTAACCTTCGCTTTGTTGTGACAGTTGCAAAAAAATATAGAAACCACGGACTTGATATTACAGATCTTATTTCAGAAGGAAATATCGGTCTTATTACAGCAATCGAAAAATTTGATCCTTCAAAAGGTTATCACTTTATTTCTTATGCTGTATGGTGGATCCGCCAGAGCATTCTTAAGGCTTTGAGCGAAAAGGCAAGTGCAATCCGCCTTCCTTTGAATCGTGTCAATGAATTGAATCAGATTGTAAAAGCAAAAAAATCTGTTGCTTCTAATAATTCCGAAGAAGAACAGATCCGCGAAATTGCAGGTATCCTTAACATGGATGAATCTCATATCCGCGAAATGCTTTTATTCACTCAGGAAATGGTTTCACTTGATGCTCCTGTTCGTAATGATGCAGACAGTAATAGTGTAGGTGACTTTATTGAAGAAGACCGTTACCAGTCACCAGACGAAGTTGTAATTGACGGTGCAATGAAAGATGACATCGATGATGCCCTTAAAACATTGAGACCAAACGAAGAAAAAGTACTTCGCCTCCGTTATGGAATCGGCGGTACAAAACCTATGTCACTGAAAGAAGTTGGCGATGAATGTAATCTTACAAAAGAAAGAATTCGTCAGATCGAAAAAAATGCACTTACAAGAATGCAGCATCCTGCACGTGCAAAGAAACTTGTTTCTTACGTTGCTTAGGAATTAACATATTTGAATGCATCAGCGCGGGCCTGGTATAAAATTTCCTGATCCCGGCTGAGATCTGCAATACCTAAAGTAAGGTTTCCTGTTTGAGCGGTTCCGGTAATTTCGCCGGGACCTCTTAATTTTAAATCCTGTTCTGCAATGTAAAAACCGTCTGTGCTCGAATGAAGAACCTTCATGCGGTCAATACCAGTCTGAGTTATGTCTTTGCGGTAAATTAAAAAACAGTAACCTGCATCTTTTCCACGACCTACGCGACCTCTTAACTGATGAAGTGTAGAAAGTCCAAAGCGGTCAGCTTCTTCGATAACCATGCAGGTTGCATTAGGAACATCTACGCCGACTTCAACAACAGTAGTTGCGGCAATGAGATTTATTTTGCCGGTCCTGAAATCTTCAAGAATTCTTGACTGCACGTCTTCTTCAACTTTTGAATGAATTAAAGCACATTTATAACCGGAAAAAAGCCTGCTTAAATTTTTTAACGCATCCTGAGCATTTTTAATTTCTGTTCTGTCATCATCATCCTGGTCATTGCCGATTGCAGGATAAACAAAATATGCCTGATGACCTTTTTCAAGTTCCTGACGGACTGCATTATAGGCATTGGCTTCGTGTCCCTGAGCAACAAGATATGTGGTTATTGGTTTGCGGCCATTAGGCATTGTTTTAATTGTAGATATATCAAGGTCTCCAAAGGCTGTCAGTGCAAGACTTTGTGGAATTGGAGTTGCACTCATCATCAGAAGGTGTGGAGAAGAATATACATTATTTACAAGCTGACGGCCTTTTTCAACGATAGCCTGACGCTGCATTACACCGAATCTGTGCTGCTCATCAATAATGGCAAGCTGAAGGTCATTATAAACTGTGTCACGGCTAAAAAGCGCATGTGTGCCGATAAGAATATCAATTTCGCCGGCTTTGAGAGCCTTTAGTAAAGAAGATCTTCCTGCGGCCTTTACATTGCCTGTCAAAAAAGCCGTACGTACTTTAAGATTCTGTGTAAGGCGTGCAATATTTTCTGCATGCTGGCGGGCAAGAATTTCTGTGGGTGCCATGAGCGCTGTCTGTCCACCCCAGTCTGTAATGCGCAAAGCTGCAAAAAGTGCAACAAGAGTTTTACCGCAGCCTACATCGCCTTGAACAAGTCTTGCCATTGTGTAAGGAAGTTTTTCCGCATTCTGGGATTTTAAGGTTGCAGTTCGTTCCTTGTAGCCGCGATCGATTTCTGCATTCATTGTGCTGATTACGGATATCTGGTCTTTAGTCAGCGAGAATGTAAGGCTTTCAAGGAGCTCTTTCTGGCGTGGAGAAAAGTCTGTGTTAAGCTGAGGCTGTAATGGTGAAGAATTTTCAAGGTCAGGAAGGCGTCCTTTGTGTAAAAGCGCGCGCTGTGCAATGTTTTTCTGGAAAAAGAAAAGTTCTTCGTAGATGAGGGTTTTGCGCGCTGTCTGGATATCAGTTAAGGTCTGGGGCCTGTGCAGTTTTTGTAATGAATCTTTTTTGGTAAGCAGATTGTGTTTTGTTATTAATTCCTGTGGAAGATCATCGTCAAGCCCAAGTGTATATTTTGAAAGAGCCTGGTCTACTGCCTTTCTGATTGTTTTTTGAGTCAGCCCGGAAGTTAAGGGGTAAATTGCAAAAAGTCCCTGGTCAGGAAGTGTCTGATTCTGGAAATCAGAAAGAACGCCGTTATCACAAATTTTAATGGTTTCAAAACTAGAAGACTGCAGTTCATTGTATTTAATTTCGAATTTTCCTGTTATACATACAATAGAACCGACAGGTAAGGAATTCTGCAAAAAAGGTCGGTTAAAGGCAACAAGGCTTGCTTGCCCTGATAAATCCTTAACGATAATTTTTAGTGTCCGAGTGTTACCGTTTCCAATCCAGGTGTGGTTAATGACCTGTGCAATTGTATGAACTTTTTGCGAAGGAAATTTATTCCAGGACGCAAAAGGAATGACCAGAGTTCTGTCATCATAATCTTTTGGATAAAACTGCAGAAGGTCGCTTACTGTAAAAATATTCAAGGCCGAGAATGCTTTTGCTGCAGAAGGTCCGATTCCTGACAAAGATGAAACCGGAACAGTGATTTGTGACAGGTTCATTTTACATTAAAATGGAATCAGAAAAATCAGTTTTACAATTTTTACAATTGCATACTGTAAAAGAACATTACCAAGAATCAACACAACAATTGTAGTAATCATTGCTGCCCTGTAAGTGTAAAATTTCCCGAAAGAAAATATTTTTCCGATTTTGTAAATGAGAGGATTAAAAATCTGATCAAAACGGTTCCAGAAAAATCCGTCGGCTGCACTTGGCTGAACAAGATGAATTAAAAATCTTACAGCAATGAGAATTATTACAAATGTACAGATACTTGAGATGACATTAAGAATCATTCTTACAATAATAGAAAGCAGTGAAGCAACCGAAATTGTTTCTGCAATAGAAAGTTCTGTCATTGCAGTTGAAAAAACTGCAAGAAGGGCAAGCGCCAGTACAGGAGAAAAATCCAGTGCACCGAATCTAAGCCAGCGGATTCTTCTGAACAGATTAAGATAAGGATCGCTTATGGATGCCAGAAATCTTGTGAATCCGTTATTCATTCCTGGAATCCATGTCAGGATAATTCGGATTGTTATAAGAATTGAATAGATTGAGCTGACAGATGCAAGCAGCGAAAATAATGTTTTAAGTGTAATCATCTTTTATCCTTTAATCAGGTTGTCCACACAGAAGAAACATGCGGCATGTCATTTAATGTCTGAATAAGTTCAGGGTCATTTGGAGCCGTCATCTGTGTGTTTGCCTTAATAGTATATAGACCGTTAGGTGTGTCTATATGAAAATATACTGAACAATCACCCGATTTGGCAAATAAAAGATTGCGTAAATCGTAAAGTTCTGTTTCCTGAGTAAAAAGGCTGTCAAGCTTGATATGGAGTTCCTTAACTGTATGAACCTGCAGTGAATTCAAGTCTTCTAAAGATTCTACAATAAAAGAAGGAGTTTCGCGGCTTACATCAATGTTTCCTTTAAATGCATAAACATGCTGGTCTTCAAGACGGCCTTTTAGGGTTTCCCAGATTTTAGGGAAGATTGTAAGGTCAATCTGTCCGTTAAAATCATTGATTTTTGCAAAAGCCATTTCAGGACCTGCGCCTTTTTTTGTTATGATGCTTCTAAGTTCACTGAGCATACCGATTGCGGTATAGGTTTTGCCTTTTGGTTTGTTGCGCCAGTTATTGGTTGCAGGAGTACTGTCAATAATGGATTTTGTAAGTTGAGCTTCCCGGCTGAATGTCAGGGAATTTACTGTTGAGCACTGTTCCATGACCTGTTTGTATTCATCAAGAGGGTGACCGGAAACATAACAGCCGATACATTCTTTTTCTTCGTTGAGTTTTTCCATTGCCGGAAGATCTTCAACTTCTTCAAAAACAAAATCTTCAAATTCTTTTTCGCCCGTTCCTTCAAAGAGGCTTCCCTGGCCGTAAGCATTTCCAGTACGTTTTTGAACACAATATTGAACAGCACTTTCCAGGTTATGAAGGAGAGTAGGTCTGTTGATGCCGAATTTATCAAAGGCACCTGTCTTGATGAGAACTTCTATTGCTTTATTGTTTACAAGTCGTTTATGGTCGTCAGAAAGAGCAGTAGCGCGTTCAACAAAATCCATAAAGTCTTTGTAAGGACCGTTTGTCTGTCGTTCAAGAACAATGGCAGCACTGGCCGCATCACCCATTCCCTTGATTCCTCTAAAACCAAAGACAATGCGGCCGTCAATAACATCAAATACTGAATCTGAACGGTTAACATCCGGTGGATCAACTGCAATTCCCATGTTGCGGGCTTCTTCGATATATTTTGGAAGTGTATCAGTTGAAGTAATTTCGTTTGTTAAGTTTGCAGCCATGAATTCAGCGGCATAGTTTGCCTTAAGGAATCCTGTACGGTAAGCAAGAACGGAGTAGGCTGCGGCGTGAGATTTATTGAAACCGTATCCCGCAAACGGAACCATGATTTCAAAAATGTCGCCTGCATGTTCTTCTGTGTGCCCCTGTTTAAGTGCACCTTCGATAAATTCCTTTTTCTTGCCCATGAGGACGTCGATTTTCTTTTTACCCATGGCACGGCGGAGCATGTCGGCACCACCAAGAGAGAATCCGGCAATTTTCTGGGCTACCTGCATAACCTGTTCCTGGTAAACCATTACGCCGTAAGTTTCTTTAAGCAGCGGTTCAAGACAAGGATCAGGGTAGTGGATCGTTTCAGGCTTCCATTTACCGTCAATGTACTGAGGAATGTAATCCAAAGGACCAGGACGATAAAGGGCGTTCAAGGCAACAAGCTCTTCAATACAGTGAGGCTGACACTGACGAAGAATTTTCTGCATTCCCGGACTTTCAAACTGGAAGATTGCAACGGAGTCACCGCGGCAGAAAAGTTCGAAAGTCTTTTCATCAGTGTCAGAAATTTCAGCTGTTGAAAATTCTGGTGTTCCTTCTGGTCTGTGTTTGTTGATGATTTCTTCTGCGTAACGGATTAAGGAAAGTGTCTTTAATCCAAGGTAGTCGAATTTTACAAGGCCGCATGGTTCAATAATATCCATTGTGTACTGAACTGCGGTTTTCATTTTACCGTCGGCATCCTGAAGTGCAAATACAGGCGCCCAGTCAGGAAGCGGTGTAAGACCGATTACCATTCCGGATGCATGAAGTCCGGTATTTCGGATCAGGCCTTCAAGTTTTGAACAAAGCTGGAAAAGGCGCTGGTATTTTGGATCATCTTTATATGGAATAAGTTTACCGCCGTCTGGCATTTTTTCTGTCGGCGGATTAAATGCATCTTTGAATTTTGCTTTAGGGCTTTCTGGAATGCAGCTTTTAAGGAGTGCAACTTCAGAAAGCGGAATTTCAAGAATGCGGGCAACGTCTGCAAGACAGTTCTTTGGTTTTAATGTACCAAAGGTTACGATATGACCAACGTTTTCTTCGTGGTAAAGATCGCGGGTATGCTGGATGATTTCCTGGCGATAGTCGAAGTCCATGTCAACGTCAAAGTCCGGCATGGAAACGCGTTCAGGGTTTAAGAATCGTTCAAAAATAAGACCGTATCGGAACGGATCAATGTCTGTAATACCAAGACAGTAAGCAACAAGAGAACCTGCACCGGAACCTCGTCCAGGCCCGATAGGAATTCTGTGTTTCGGAATATTGTGAACTGTATCCCAGTCAGATTTTGACCAGTTGATGAATTCCCATACGATAAGGAAGTAACCTGCAAAACCCATTCCAGTAATGATTTCAAGTTCGTAGTTAAGTCGTTCCTGGATTTCCGGATTCTGGTAGGTGTCAGGGTAGCGTTTTTTAATTCCTTCCTGTACAAGGTGAATCATGTAGTCGTTCTGGTTTGACTGGTAGTCCTCGCCGTGTGTCTGGAATTCTTTTGGAAGTTCAAAGCGGGGAAGTGTGCCTTTAAGTTCTGGTGTTGAGTATTGAAGAATTTCAAGGTTACACATATCAGCAATTTTTGAAGTATTGGAAATCATTTCTTCCATTACTTCATCTGTAAAGCCTTCAATTCCGCGGAAAAGCTGACGCATTTCATCTTCTGATTTGATGTAGAATTCAGGATGAATGGTTCCGTCATCGTCAGTACCCATAGGTTTGTTGTTGACGTCTGTAAGAGTCTTTTTATAGGAAATTGAAGTCAACGCATGCTGGGCTTCAAAGTCGTCTTTGTTTGTGTAGTGAGCATCGTTTGTAAGGACGATAGGAATATCAAGGTCTCTTGCAAGTTTTAAAAGGCGTGGAGCAACATAACGCTGTTCCTGCATGCCGTGATCCTGGATTTCGATATAGTAATGGTCAGGACCAAAAAGATCTTTGTATTTCTTTGCAACTTCGTAGGCTTCTTCTGTACGGCCGTTTGCAAGCAGCTGAGGAATTTCTCCTGCGATACATGCAGAAAGACAGATGATGCCTTCGTGGTATTTTTCAAGAAGTTCAAAGTCAATTCGTGGACGTCCGAATCCCTGTCCTTCTGTATAACCGATTGAGTTGAGCCAGCACATGTTTTTGTATCCGGTCATATTCTGGCACAAAAGAATCAGGTGAAAATATTTACAGCCTTTGCCGCCTTTCCCATATGGTGCGCGGTTGGCCTCTTTGTGATTCCCGTAAGCAACGTAAAATTCACATCCTACAATAGGATTGATATCATTAACGTGGCAGAGTTTTTCGAAGTTCAATGCGCCGAACATGTTGCCGTGGTCTGTAAGGGCAATAGCTTTCATATTAAGCTGTTTTGCCTTTGCTACGATGGAATCTATTTTCTGTGCGCCATCAAGAATAGAGTAGTCTGAGTGAACGTGAAGATGTACGAATTTTGATTCCGGAGTTCCTTCTGGAGCCGGGTCGAAAACATGATAATCTGCCATTTTTAATACCTTATATTAATATAGCATAAAAAAGGCATTTTTTCTATTCAGAACTCATTCATTTTATGTATATCTTGAAAATTTCCCCTTTTTGTTGTATTCTGTGATTTAATATTATACCTATATAAAAAAGAAGGTTTTTCTATGGCAATCGATGAAAAATTACAGACAATCAGACACAGCTGTGCTCACGTTATGGCTCAGGCTGTCAGAAGACTTTATCCGGGAACAAAAATCGCTATCGGTCCTGCAATTGATAACGGTTTTTACTATGATTTTGATTTTCCGGAAGATGTAAAATTCTCTGAAACCGATTTTGCTGCAGTAGAAAAAGAAATGCGTAAAATTCTTGCCGGAAATTTTGATTTTATCCGCAAGGAAGTTTCTAAAGAAGAAGCACTTAAACTTTTTGCTGACGAACCATATAAGGTTGAACTTATTAACGACCTTGAAGATGGCAGCGTAATTACAACATACCAGCAGGATGACTACCTTGACCTTTGCCGCGGTCCTCATGTTGCAAACACAAAAGAAATCAATGCACAGGGATTTAAGCTTGCAAAAGTTGCAGGTGCATACTGGCGCGGTGATTCAAACAACAAGACATTGACTCGTGTTTATGCTTACTGTTTTGCAAAGCCAAATGATCTTAAAGATTACCTTAACATGCTTGCAGAAGCAGAAAAGCGCGACCATCGTAAACTTGGTACAGAACTTGACCTTTTCCATCTTGATCCGGATGATCCTGGACAGATTTTCTGGCATCCAAACGGCTGGCAGATGTATGTGACATTGCAGGATTATATCCGCGAAAAAATCGTAAAAGACGGATATGTAGAAGTTAACACACCTGCAGTTATGCCAAAAGTTCTCTGGGAACGTTCAGGTCACTGGGCACATTACCAGAAAAACATGTTCACAACTGAATCAGAAAAGAAACAGTTCGCAATTAAACCAATGAACTGTCCTGGCCACCTTGAAATTTTCAACAGCCGCAGCCGTTCATATAAAGACCTTCCAATGCGTATCGCTGAATTTGGTCACTGTGTACGCAATGAACCATCTGGAACTCTTCACGGTATTATGCGTGTACGCGGTTTTGTTCAGGATGATGCTCATATTATCTGTACAGAAGAACAGATTGAATCAGAAGTAGAAAAGTTCTGTAAACTCCTTATTGATGTTTACAAGGATTTTGGATTTGACAAAAACCTTCTTGTAAAACTTTCTACAATGCCAGAAGATCATGTCGGTGACCTTGCAACATGGGAAAGAGCAGAAAAAGCACTTGGTGATGCATGTAATGCTGCAGGAATGCAGTATGAAATCCAGCCTGGAGAAGGTGCATTCTACGGACCAAAACTTGAATTCACATTGATTGATGCTCTTGGCCGTCAGTGGCAGTGTGGTACAATTCAGCTTGACTATCAGCTTCCTTCTGCAGAACGCCTTAACGCACAGTACATTGGTGCTGATAACCAGAAACATCATCCGGTTATGCTTCACCGTGCAGTTCTTGGTTCTCTTGAACGCTTTATGGGTATCCTTATCGAAAACTATAGTGGTGCTCTTCCTACATGGCTTCATTTTGAACAGGCAGCTGTAGTTCCAGTTGGAAATGACTTCAATGAATATGCTCAGAAAGTCTGTGACAAAGTTCGTGCAGCAGGAATCAGAGTTCATGCATACACATCAGATGACAACATGAAGTCAAAGATTAAGTCAATTTCTACTGAACACAGAACTCCATATATTCTTGTTGTTGGAGAAAACGAACAGAAAGAAGAAACAGTTACATGCCGTTTCAGATTCTCAAGCGGAATCCAGCAGAGAACATTCAAAGTAGATGAATTTATTTCTTACGTAAGAGAAAAGATTGATTCACACTACAACGGAATCTAATCAGTTCATTACTGTGTAAATGAAAAATCCTTAAAGCCTGTAAACGGTTTTAAGGATTTTTTTTGTTTCTATTAAACTTTATTTTGTGTAAGTTATTAAGATTTCTTCGATCTTGTCTTTCTGCGATAAAAAGATTTCTACAAGAGCAGGATCAAAGTGAGTTCCTGATTCTTCCTGAATGATTTTGTATGCTTCTTCTTTAGGAATCGGTTCTTTGTAACAGCGTGGAGAAACAAGTGCATCAAAAACATCTGCAATTGCCATGATTCGTGCGCTTACAGGAATGTCTTCAGTTTTAAGGTTCGAAGGATATCCTGTTCCGTCCCAGCGTTCATGATGGCCTTTTGTTACATCCATTGCTGTCTGCAGATATTCTTTGTCATCAGAAATTCCTGCAACATCTGTAAGGATTCTTGCGCCTTCTGTAGTGTGGCGTTTCATCTGCTCGAATTCTTCTTTTGTAAGGCGACCAGGTTTTTTAAGAATACTGTCAGGTACAACAATTTTTCCGATGTCGTGCATTGGAGCTGCCCGCTTTAAAAGTTTTATGAATTTTTTTGTGATGATATCAGGGTACAGTTTGTTTTCGAAAGCTTTGCGGGCAATTATTTCGACATAAGCGCTTGTACGCTGAATGTGTTCACCTGTATCTGTATCACGGTTTTCTACAAGGCTTGCAAGACTGTTAATGATCTGGTTCTGTAGCTCAGTGATTTTTGCATTCTGATATTCAAGTTCCTGAGTTTTTTCTGTAACTTTTTCTTCAAGGTCATGCTTAGACTGGAATGACATAAATACAAAGATTATTGTTACTCCTAAAAGAACACTGATACCAAGTGAAATATTAACTGCCCGTAAAGTTGTTAAAATAATTGTATTGATTGAATAAACCGGCACCCATTGTCTGAATAAGCATTCAAAAATAACAAAAAGCACAGAAGAAAGTATTCCGATTATAACAGCTGTAGTTTCGTGCTGATTGATGATCAAAAATCCGATGAATCCCATAAGCAGGATAAAATAGTGGAATGCAGCTTCCTGACCGATAAAATATTCTGCCAGAATCTGATGCATGACAACTTCGATGTAAGCAAGAAGAAATGGTACCCTGAAATCTATTATAAAACCGGGAAGAATCAGAATTGAGCAGACTGCAAAAAAGAGAATACTGAAAATGTTAAAGTAAAACATTTCCTTAATATTCAGTGTATAAAAGAGAATTAAAGCTGAAATATGGTAAACAAGGGCAAAAACCGTAATTATTCTGCAGATGATGTCAGAAGATTGAGCGGTCTGTGCGATTTGTTTTAATTTATCTTTGTAAGACATAAATTTTCTCTCTAATATAATGATACTAGGGGATTGGGATTTTTTAAAGCGAAAAAATCAAAATTTGTCTAACTTAAATTTCCTGCTGTTACAATAACCTGATTGAAAATTTCTGTATAGGATTTATTGAATTTTTTAGCAATGGCCGCAATATCTTCGTATTCAGGATAGAATCTTTTGACTGATTCAAATTCAACACATTTAATGCGGACTTTACCGTATGGTGTGTCAATTTCCTTTATCTGACGCAGTAAAACAGTACGGTCCATTTGTATTTTTCTTAAACCGATTGTAGTTGTATTTTCAAAGATAATTTTTTCAAGGGTTTTAAGTTTGTCTTGTGTGCAGATTACATTAAGGATATATGCCGGACGATTTTTTTTCATGAAACATGGAATAAAAGAAACGTCGCGGGCACCATTAGCAAAAAGAAGATCCATTACAAAACCCAGATTTTCGCCTGTAATGTCGTCGATGTTGGTTTCGATTTTGATTATCTGGTCATGTTCTTCAAGGTCGGCTTCGATAATCATTGAGCGAAGAAGGCTTGGGCGTGCGTATTCTCTTTTGCCTGCTCCAAGACCTGTTTTTTTGATTTTGAATTGAGCAGGAAGTTTGTCATCAGTTTTTACCGCAGCAATAAACGCCGCTCCTGTAGGCGTAATGAATTCGCCTTTTTCTTCAGAAATAGAAAGAGTCAGGTCATGGGCTTGTGCAATGTTCATTACAGCAGGAACAGGAATCGGAAGAATTCCGTGCCGACATCTTACTGTTCCGCTGCCTTCAAAAATTTTTGGTACATAAACTTTTGTAATTCCAAGATTGTCAAAACAGACTGCAATGGAAATTATGTCAACAATTGAGTCTACAGCGCCTACTTCATGGAAATGAACTTTGTCTTTTTCGATACCGTGAGCTTTGCTTTCTGCATCTGCAAGTATGTCAAAGATTTTAATTGCAAGGCTGCGGGCAGAATCTGTCATCTGGGTTGAATTGATGATCTGTGTAACTTCTGCAAGACCACGGTGGCTGTGATGATGTTCATGGTGATGGTTGTCGTGATGATGTTCATGTGAATGTTCATCGTGGTCGTGATGATGTTCATGTCCAAAAAGATAATTCATGTCGTGGTCATGATTGTCCTGGTCAAGAATTACGTTAAAGTCGCAGGCATCAATTCCATTTTTTTTGACACGGGAAATTTCGGTTTTAAATCCTGTAAGCGGAACAGTTTTGAGAACTTTATTCAATACTTCAACATCTGCGCCAAGATCGATTAATGATGCAACACTCATATCGCCGCTGATGCCGCTGTTACATTCAATGTATAATGCATTCATTTGAACTTCCTTAAAAATTATCTGATGCCTTGAGCCAGACGGTTAATCATAACGGCATTGTAAGCTGCACCATAACCATTATCTATATTGACTACGCTTATTCCATTTGCACAGGAATTGATCATGCTTAAAAGTGTAGACACGCCTTCAAGATTTGCTCCGTATCCAACAGATGTAGGAACCGCAATTACAGGAACGCTTACAAGTCCGCCTGCAACGCTTGCAAGGGCGCCTTCCATTCCTGCAATTGCAATAACAACATTTGCTTTTCTGATTTCTTCAATCTTGGAAAGAAGACGCTGTAATCCTGCAACGCCTACATCATAAAAACGGTTTACTTTTGAACCAAAATATTGTGCAGTTTGCGCTGCTTCTTCTGCAACAGGAATATCAGCAGAACCTGCAGTAAGGATTGCAATGTTTCCTGTAAGTTCGGTTTTTTTGTCAGAAGGAATTTTCAGGATTCTGCTTGTTTCATCATATTCCGCATTGGAAAATTCATTTTTGATAAGCTGGGCCTGATGAGGTGTTGCACGGGTTCCAAAAACTTCGCCGTTTGCTTCGTATAAACGTTTGTAAATTTCTATAAGATGGCTGTCGATTTTTCCCTGGCAGAAAACTGTTTCGTTAAAACCAGTTCGTTTTTTTCTGTCCAGATCAAGATCAGCAAAATTAAAGTTATCGCTCACTTATTAATTACCTTATTCAAATTACCACTTTTAAAGCCAAGTAAATCAAGACAGACAAAATCAAAACCATAGCTTTTAAGTGTTTCATCTATTATACAACGGTTTTCTATAATTTTGTTAATGTCTTCAGGTAAAACTTCTATTCGTGCTGTAACAGTTTCATCGGCTTTGATGTATCTTACACGCCTTTGAATGATTCCAAGTGAAAAAAGGAAATCTTCACTTTTTTCGATGAGCCGCAGTTTTTCTTCTGTGATTTCCTGCCCGTAAGGAATACGGCTTGCAAGGCAGGCAAATGCAGGTTTGTTCCAGGTATCAAGTCCAAGTTCCCGCGAAAGTTCTCGGATTTCGTTTTTGTAAAGACTGCATTCCCGTAACGGACTTTTGATTTTAAGTTCGGTCAGGGCTTTCAGGCCAGGCCTGTAATCTCCAAGATCATCCATGTTGCTGCCTTCGATTACGTGAACAAAGCCTTCCTGTTGTGCAGCTTTTATAAATACCTGAAAAAGATTTTTTTTGCAGAAGTAGCAGCGGTCTTTAGGATTGGATCTTACCTGCGGAATTTCAAGTTCGTTTACAGGACAAAGAATCTGTCTGATGTTTTGTGCTTTGCAGAATTCAATACTTTCGTTATGTTCCCGCTTTGTAAAGGAATTTGAAACTGCAGTTATTGCAATGGCATTTTCGCCAAGAACATCATGTGCAGTTTTCAATAAAAAAGTTGAATCCACGCCGCTTGAATAAGCGACTGCAACTTTGCCAAGAGACTTAAGGTATTGTTTTAAGTTTTCAAGTTTTTCGTGCATTAATTAAAAAACGACTCTTGCAGACAGATTAACGATAAGGCCGTTAATTCCCTTGCTTTCGATTAAGGAACCGATAGGAAAGTATACGTTTGCCTGTGCACCGACTCTAATTGAATCAGTTACAGCATAATCCCATGCAATAAAAATTTCAGGATATAAAAAGTTCATGTTGTTCCAGAAATAGGAATTGATTTTTTCTACATCACTTGCCGCAGTTCCGCTTGTACCGTAATCACCTGGTTTAATGTTTCCTGCAAGAAAAGCAAACCTGATGTTCATTGCAATACCGGCGCCAGGTGTAAAAGTATTTTTGCCGGACTTAAAGTTAAATCCTACAGGAAGGTCAAGCAGAAAGTTCAGCACTGCAGCAGTTCGCTGTTCAATTTCTGCAGGAAGAGCCATGCTGTCATTCCACAGATAATACATCGGATAAAAATTAAGTTTTGGTTCAAAAGAAATTAACTGAGTAAACTGGATTATCGCTCCGGCACCTGCAGTAAAAGTAAATGTACTTGGAGCACTCTTTGTTTTGTCCATTGTGTTGGCAATGAAGTCAGTCCCGATTGTAAAATATGGTTTTATGGAAATTCCTTTATTTGCGGATTCGTTATTTTCGTTTAAAGTATTTGAATTCTGGGCATACATGACGCCCTGTAAAATCAAACAGATTGAGATAAAGATAATTTTTGCATTCTTTAGAATTTTCATTATGCAGTTACTCCAGTAGCGTTAGAATCAGTCTTCGTATAAAACGTCGCCAAGGTTGACTGACAAAAAACCTGCTTTGCCGGTTTCTACAAATGAGTTTTCCTGCCATGCAGCATAGAGGTGATCACCGGTAATTCCAAAGTCAGTGTATGTAACGCCTTCCGGTAATTTTGGAAGTCGCAGTGCTGTTGTTTTTACGATCGGACGTCTTTCATTTAAAGCACCTTTAAAGTAAAAGGTTCCGTCAGGGAAAAGACATGCAGCCCAGATGTCGCTTAAGTGAGCTTTTGCCATCATAAGATTTTCTGCAGTTAAATTTTTTGAATAGAATCTTGAAGAAGGACCGCCTGCAGTTTTGACTTCGATTTCAAATTCAAAGGAATCCGGAAGACATGTTAAAAGTTCTCTGATTCTTGCAGGTGCTTCGTTGTAATCCATAATAGAACGCTTAAAACGGAATTCATCAACAGAAGAATCTTCAAGATAAATTTTTGTATTTGCATCAATTTTTGTTTCCGGATTAATGCTTGTCTGGTCTGGAAGAATGCTTAAAAGATTTGTGGCACTTTCCCATTTAATATATTTGAATTGAGTTTTGTTTGCTGTTGATTTTTTTACGCTGCAGTACCAGTAGATTCCGTCCCATGTAAAATCATTTATCTGATCAAGGGAATCAAGGTTCATGCTGCCGGTTGTGATTACAGGAAAGAACACTTTTGAATTTGGATCAAACTGAACAAGGAAAGGTGTGTTTTTGAAATCCTTGTCTTTCTGTTTATTTTCTGTAAAGTCTTTATTAAAGAAAGAATTTTTGTACAGCGCAAAAAGCGGAACATCCGACATGAAAACGATGGAAGCCGCAGTCTGTTCATCAAAAATTGATTTGTCCTGGTAAAGAGTGTAGTCCAGGTCGTTGAACTCAATAAGTCCAAGTCTGTTTACAAGAGCATAAGTGCTGGGAATTGTCTGACCGTTAACAGGTTTAATGCTCTGACCAAAGCAGACAATTCTTACGCTTTCAGTATAAGGTTTTGCAAGAATGGCTGGAATTGATTCAAAGTTTTCAGCGCTTGAGATTCCTGATGGAGAAAGATAAAACCAGCTGTGATTAACGGCCTGCTTAACCTGAGCAGTTTCTTCAAGCTGAATCTGTTCTTTTTTAGAGCAGGAATTAAAGGAAAGAAGAAAAGCGGCAGATGCAGTTAATAAAGCAAGAGTTCTTTTAATTGTACTTTCATTCATAACGCTTTCCTTCTATATAATAATTACAGTCTGACAGGAACACCCATTGAATTAAGGTCGTTTTTAATTCCATTAACTGTATAGTTTCCTGAGTGAACCATTGTTGCAATGAGAGCTGCATCAGCATTTGCTTTTGTAAGAACATCTGCCATATGAGCAACAGTACCGCCGCCACCAGAAGCAATTACAGGAACTGAAGTGTTGTCTGCAATAAGTTTTGTAAGGTTAAGTTCGTAACCGGCTTTTGTTCCGTCTGCATCAATTGAGTTAAGGACGATTTCGCCTGCTCCAAGAGAAACTGCTTTTTTTGCCCAGTCAAGCGCATCAAGATCTGTAGCAACACGGCCGCCGTTAATATAAACACGGTAACCGCTTGGCATTGATTCATCACGGGCAGCATCCATTCCAAGAACGATGCACTGGTTTCCGAAAACTCTGGCACCTTCTGTGATAAGACCAGGATTTTTTACTGCCTGAGAGTTAAGGCTGATTTTTTCTGCACCGGCCAGAATTGTAGAACGGATATCTTCGATAGTACCGATTCCTCCGCCAACGCAGAAAGGAATGAATACCTGGCTTGCAACCCGTGAAATCAGGTCAAGAATAGGACCACGGCCTCTGGCGCTTGCCATGATGTCGTAAAATACAAGTTCATCAACACCCTGACGGTAATATTCAGCAGCCATTTCTACAGGGTCGCCGATATCAATATTGTTCTGGAATTTTACACCTTTGGTTGTGCGTCCGTCTTTAACATCAAGACATACAATTACGCGTTTTTTCAGCATTACAATTCCCCCTGGCAGAAATTTTTCAAAAGTTTAAGACCTTCTTCACCTGATTTTTCAGGATGGAACTGGAATGCAAAAACATTGTCTTTTTGTATGCAGGCAGGAATTTCTGTTCCATAACCGGCAGTTGCTTTGATTACGGTTTTGTCTTCTGGAACGATCATGTAAGAATGAACAAAATAAAAGTCCGGATTTTCTTTTACGCCTTCAAAAAGTTTGCAGCCGCCGTTCTGGAATGTAAGGTTGTTGTATCCCATGTGAGGAATTTTCAAAAGGGAATTTTCTGGAAGGTGCTTTTTAATGTGTTCAATTTTTCCGGGAATAATTCCAAGACATTTTGTGTCGCCTTCTTCAGAAAAATCAAAGATAATCTGGGAACCAAGACAAATTCCAAGCAAAGGCTTTTTATTGTTTGCCCAGTCTCTCAAAAAATCAGCAAGCCCGCTTGAATTAAGCTGTTCCATACTGTAAGCGGCATCACCTACGCCAGGAAAAATAAGGCGGTCAGCTTTACTGAGTTCTTCTATTTTATTTGAACGAAAATATTCTATTTTAAGTGAGGCAAGTGCACGTTCAACACTTTTAATGTTGCCAGCATTATAATCAACGATACCGATCATAATTCATAGTTTATAACAATAAGGCAAAAATAACAACTTGATTAAAGTATTCTGATAAAAATCCTGTAAAAAGAATCAATCACTTTGTATCTATATATAGAGTTTTTTTTCAGGAGGAATTTTATGACGATCAGGGAATTTACAAAAGAAGCCCTTGAAGACTTTAACGCAGGTCACGAATTTGTTGTTGACGATCCTGTTCTTCTTGCCGCAAAAAAGGCATTCAAGGTTGAATATCTGTTTCCGTGGCAGCGCCTTGTAATCGGAAACATTATGGATTCTTATTCTGACTGGAATGAAAACAGAGCAAAAAAACTGCAGGAAGATTTTGCAGGCGAAAAAGATTTCAGTGATGCTTTTTGTCTTGGCAGGCAGATAGTTCTTTTGCCAACAGGAGCCGGAAAATCAATGTGCTTTCTGGTTCCTTCCATAATGCTTGACGGACCCACGCTGATTATTTATCCCCTTTTAGCTTTGATGACAGATCAGGAACGGCGCATGCAGCAGGGTGGAATTCAAAGCGTCACATTTAAGGGCGGTCAGACTCAAAAAGAACGGGAAGATAACTTTAAGGCATTGCAGCAGGGCGCCAGAATAATTCTTGCCAACCCGGAAGTTCTCCTTGACGACAGGCTTGTAGAAAGGCTTAAAACCTGCGGAATCAGTCACATTGCAATAGACGAAGCTCATTGTACAAGCGAGTGGGGCGATACATTCAGGCCTGCCTATCTTGAACTTGGAAAAGTGATAAAAAAACTTGGAGTTCAGATTGTGACGGCGTTTACTGCAACGGCAAGTCCTTCTGTTTTAGACAGAATTTCTCAGGTTCTGTTTGACGGAAATGCTCATGTAGTAAGAAGTGAAAGTGACAGGCCTAATATTCACTATTATGTTGAATATGCATGCAACAAACCTAAAGCGGTTATGAGGCTTGCCGCAACAGAACAAAAGCCTATGATCGTTTTCTGCGGAACAAGAGTTAAAGCCGAAAGTATGGCAAGACTGTTACGGGAAGTTTTGCCTCAGGACCAGGTCAGGTTCTATCATGCAGGTTTATCAAAAGAAGAAAAGTCTGCAACAGAAAAATGGTTTTTTAATCATAAAAGTGCAGTTCTTATGGCAACCTGTGCCTATGGGATGGGCGTTGATAAAAGTGATATCAGGACTGTGGTTCATCTTGAACCGTCTCCAACGGCCGAAAGTTACATTCAGGAAGCTGGCCGCGGCGGAAGGGACCGTCAGGTAGCAAAGGCCATTCTGCTTTGGAGCCCTGAAGATTCAAGAACTTATGCTAAATATGAAAAAGGCAGCCGTGAACGGGTATTAAAAGAATTTGCAGAAAGTAAAAGCTGCCGCAGACAGGTTCTGCTTGATGCTCTTGGGGGAGAGCAGGCTGTGTGTTCAGGATGTGATATCTGCGAAGGAAGCATTAAGCGTTCACCACAAGAAGCAGAAGATTCTTTACTTGCCTTAAAATATATAAGGCAGCATACAAAGCTTTTTGATAAAACAGAAAATGCAATAAAAATAAAGGAAAAGCTTAATAAACGGGATTTAAAGTATTATGGAATTAATATCTGGGATGTAAATGATGTTCTTGGAATTATAGGTTCCCTTATGACAGACGGGCTTATAAAAACAATGCGCTGGTTCTGGCCTGAAAAAATTATGGCCGTAAAACCAGCTGCATTAATTAAACAGAAAAAACAGAAAAAAGGTGAAAGGAAAATTATTCCTCGGCTTCTTCGCTATCGGCCTCTTGTGCCTCTTCAGCAGGGGCAGCAGGAGCAGGAGCGGCGACAACCTTCTTCTTTGGCTTAGGTGGTTTTGGTGTATAGCGGTGAACAAAGCTGATAAAGTTGCAGTACAGCAGAACAAAAACAGCCGCGCCGATTACATAAGGATTTTTGATAACGCCTAAAATTACAGGCAGAATTACATCAAGTTTCATATATAAAAGTATCGGCTGTTTTTTACAGTGTTCTAAACTATTTTTGCAATAAAGCGGTCAAATGCACAGCGGCCTTCTTTTGTGCATTTGTAAACGCCTGCGTGTTCAAGTACCTGTGCAAAAACAAGTCCTGTTTCTTTTTCAAGAATTGCTGTAAGTTTTTCTTTTGTAAGGGAACCTTTTTTCTGGTAAGCAGGAAGAAATCCCTTTACCCAGTCAGCATGTTTTGCAAGACATTCATCTTTAGAAAGATCCTTTCCTGCAAGAATTGCATCAGCAAGAAGTTCAAGTTCTTTTTTAAGACGGCTTGGAAGAACCGCAAGACCCATAACTTCAATAAGTCCGATATTTTCTTTTTTAATGTGATGAAGTTCTGCATGAGGATGATATACGCCAAGAGGGTGTTCCTGTGTAGTAAGGTTATTGCGCAGTACAAGGTCCAGTTCATAAAGTTCACCTTTGCGGCGTGCAATAGGCGTAATTGTGTTGTGAGGAACTCCGTCTGTTTTTGCAAAGATAAAAGCTTCTTTGTCAGAATATTTTCTCCATGCCTTAAGAATTCTGTCTGCAAGTTCAATAAGGCTGTCTTTGTTTTTTGAAGAAAGGCGGATTACGCTCATAGGCCATTTTACAATTCCGCACTGGACATCGTTAAAGCCTTTAATTTTGAATGTCTTTTCAAGTTCAGCACGGGCCATTGGAAATTCGTAACCGCCGCCCTGGAAATGATCGTGGGTAAGAATTGAACCGCCTACAATCGGAAGGTCAGCATTTGATCCCAGTGTGTAATGAGGGAACTGTGTAACAAAATCCAGAAGGCGTGCAAAAGTCTCCCGGCTGATTTTCATTGGTGTATGTTTTTTATTGAAAACAATGCAGTGTTCGTTATAGTAAACATAAGGGGAATATTGCAGTCCCCAGTCTTCGCCGTTAAGTGTTAATGGAATTATTCTGTGATTCTGGCGGGCAGCATGATTTATTCGTCCTGCATAGCCTTCGTTTTCGGGGCACAAAAGGCACATAGGATATCCGCCCTGTTTTGCATTACGGGCTGCTGCAATAGCCTTAGGGTCTTTTTCTGGTTTTGAAAGATTGATTGTAATGTCAAGCTTACCGTATTTTGTAGAAGTCTTCCATTTTTTGTCACGGCAGATTCTGTAGCGGCGGATGTAGTCTGTGTCCTGTGAAAATTTATAGAACCAGTCAGTAGCGGCTTTTGCACCTGCTTCTTCATAAAGAGTTTTAAAAATATCAATGACATCACCTGGAGGTGGTACAAGCAGTCCCATGATTTTTGTATCAAAGAGATCACGGTGAACGCTGCTTTCGTCTTTAAAGACTGCGTTTTTTGAACCGTATTCTATAAGGCCTGCAAGAATATCTTCAAGGTCACTTACTTTGACTTTTGGAAGCTGTTTTGCTTCTTCCATGGTTTCAAAGCCTTCAAGATTAAAAAGTTCAAGAAGTCTGTTCTGAGTGTAAATTACGTCTTCTTTTGTAATAAGTCCTGTTTTAAGGGCATAAGCAACAAGGCGGTTAATATTCTGTGTGATAGTCATACTATCAGTGTAGCACATAAATTTGAATTGTCAATATCCAAAAAATCACGATTTCTATAGACAAACTGCATTCTTTAGAATAAAATTAAATACGGTAACTTTGCAACGTGTCTTGTAAAGTTGCTTCTCTGGAGAGTCCTCAATGGTGAGGCGCCGAAGGGTTAAGGTGAATAATTTACCGATATCTCAGGCAAAAAGGACAGAAGAAATAGAAAAGCTGTTCGATTACTTTTCAGAGAGCTGGAATTTACAATGGTGTAAATCATGTAAGTGGCCAGCTCTTAATTTTTTTAAAGGATAAAAAAAATGTTTGAAGAAATCCTTAACAAACTTGATGACATTGTATGGGGAATCCCAACAATCGCACTCATTCTTGTAACTGGTCTTGTAGTTACAATCGCTGCCCGCGGAATTCAGTTCTCTAAACTTGGCCGCGCATTCAAATCAATCTTTAAGAAAAATGAAGGTGCAGGTGAACTTTCTGGTTTTGCTGCTCTTTGTACAGCTCTCTCTGCTACAATCGGTACAGGTAACATTGTCGGTGTTGCTACTGCTATCGCTGCCGGTGGTCCTGGAGCTCTTTTCTGGATGTGGCTTGCTGCAATCCTCGGAACAGCTACAAAATATGCTGAATGTATGCTTGCAATTAAATACCGCGAAGTAAAAGCTGACGGTTCAGTTCTTGGTGGCCCATTCTACACAATCGAAAAAGGTATGGGACCAAAATGGAAGTGGCTCGCTGTAGCATTTGCAATTTTTGGTGCTCTTGCAGGTTTGATGGGTATCGGTACAATGACACAGATCAACGGTATTACATCTGCTGCTAATACAGCATTTGACCCAGAATCAGCTCATATCGCTTTCTCTTTCCTGGGAAATGATTACACATGGGCTACAGTAGTTTCAGGTATTATCGTAACACTTTGTGTTGCACTTGTAGTTCTTGGTGGTCTTAAACGTATTTCTAAAGTTGCAGAAAAAGTTGTTCCTGCAATGGCTGTTATTTACGTATTCCTTGGACTTTCTATCGTAATCATGAATGCAACAAAAATTCCTGCTGCATTCTCACTTATTTTCAAAGGCGCTTTCGGTTTCCAGGCTATCGCCGGTGGTGCTGCCGGATTTGTTATGAAACAGGTAACAGATGCAATGCAGAAAGGTATTGCACGCGGTATCTTCTCTAACGAAGCTGGTCTTGGTTCTGCACCTATCGCAGCAGCTCCTGTAAAAACAGACGAACCTGTAGAACAGGGTCTTGTTAACATGACAGGTACAGTAATCGATACACTTATCATCTGTACAATGACTGGTCTTGCTATCGTAATCGGTGGTATGAATGACGGTCTTTGGGCAAACAATCTTGGACCTAACGGTGAAGCTCTTAAAGGTGTAGCTCTTACAGCTGCTTCTTTCAACAAAGTACTTGGCGGTGACGGACATTCAGTTCAGTTCCTTTTGATGCTTTGTCTTGCATTCTTTGCATTCACAACAATCCTCGGTTGGGATTACTACTCAGAAAAATGTCTTGAATATCTTTCAGGCGGAAAAATGGGTATTGTAAAAGGCTTCCGCTGGCTTTACATCCTTGCTGTTGCAATCGGTCCTTACTTTACAGTAAACGCAGTATTTACAATTGCTGATATCTTCAACGGTCTTATGGCAATTCCTAACTGTATTTCACTTATCGTACTTGCAGGCGTTGTTGCAAAAGAAACAAAAGCTTACTTTACTAAGTTTCCAAAAATGAATTAATTTAAGCTGTCTGAGAGATAGTCTTAAATGAATCTCAGTTAAAGCCCCGGATTAATTCCGGGGCTTTTTTTATGACCTGCATTTCTGGCTTCTGCGTTCTTAAATTATTTTTTAATTAAATTTTGTATGGAAGTGTATATTTTTACAATATTAAAATGTAAAAATCTGTTTTAATGACAGTAAAGAAAATCAGTTAAGATAAAAAATATTTATGCATGCTGTGTTATCGTGCTCGAACACGAAATGACAAAAAAACACAGAATATGACAAAAAAATAATAAATTTACTTTTATTTCTATAATAGGGGTTATATTGAAGAAAAATCCCCAATATGTTAATATAATTGTGAATCAATTTTTTTGTTTCCAGAACAATATACCAATATTTTTGAATAAATAAAAAGATTTTTTCTTTGTTTTATTTTTGGAGGTCTTATGACAATATCAGAAATGCTTAGTCAAAGTGGTATTTTGACTTTGCTTGGAATGGGTGTTGTTTTCTCCTTCCTTATCATCCTTATTATCTGTATGTATGCTCTCCACGCAGTGCTTCATGCTTTTAAATTGGATAAAGAAGAAAAGGTAGAAAAACCAGCTTCAACTGCTTCTGCAGCTCCTGCTGCAAGTGCAGATACAAATGCAGTCGTTGCGGCCATTGCTGCTGCAATTCACGACAAAGAACTTAATTCGTAATTAAAGGGGAATAAAATGGCTAAAGTTGGAATTTCAGAACTTGCAATCCGTGACGCACATCAGTCACTTCACGCAACACGTATGACTACTGCAGATATGCTTCCAATCTGCGACAAACTTAATAAAGTTGGATATAAATATGTAGAAGGATGGGGTGGAGCAACTTATGACTCTTGTATCCGCTTCCTTAACGAAGATCCATGGGAACGCCTTAGAAAACTTCATGCAGCAATGCCTGATACAAAAATCATGATGCTTCTTCGTGCACAGAACCTTCTTGGTTACAAACACTATGCAGACGATGTAGTAGAAAAATTCGTTGAAACAGCTGCTAAAAACGGTATCGGTTGTTTCCGTATTTTCGATGCTTGTAACGACCCACGTAACATGGAATGCGCTACAAAAGCTGCTAAAAAATCTGGTGTAGATGTTCAGATGG
>JAKSTQ010000009.1 GCA_024402475.1 Treponema sp.
TGGTGTTGAATCTATCGTTGAAATCCTCAACCTTGTTGACCGTTCTTCTGAAAAGTCTATTATCGAATCTCTCGAAGAAGACGATCCAGACCTTGCAGAAGAAATCAAAAAGCGTATGTTCGTATTCGAAGATATCGTTATGCTGGACGACCGTTCTATTCAGAAAGTACTTCGCGAAGTCGATACACAGGAACTTGCAAAAGCGCTTAAATCGGTTGATACTGAAGTACAGGACAAGATTTTCCGCAACATGTCAAAGCGTGCAGCAAGTATGCTTAAAGAAGATATGGAATTCATGGGACCTGTACGCTTGAAAGACGTAGAAGAAGCTCAGCAGAAAATCGTATCAACAATCCGTCGTCTCGAAGAAAAAGGCGATATCGTTATTGCACGTTCCGGCGAAGACGAACTTGTTACTTGATGTTTGCTGATAAGTTGGCAATAGAATTATTATAAATTGTAGGTTTTAAATAAAATGACGAAGACAGTTTTTAAAGCAAATGAAATCAAGCCAAAGGAAGAAAAATTCCAGCTTAAGCTTACTGTAGATTATTCTCCTGTAGAAGAAGTCATAGAGGAAGTTGTAGAAGAATATAAAGGTCCTACAGCTGAGGATCTTCGTCGTGAAGCGGATTTATTCAAGAAACAGTTTGAAGAAGAAAAAGCCGCAATGCTTAGTCAGGCACAGGCTGATGCTGATGCAATTGTAAAAAAAGCAGAAGATGCTGCATTTGCAGAAGTTAAGCGTCAGACTGACCAGGCTCAGATTATTAAAACCGAAGCTCAGACAGAAGCCGATAAAATTGTTGCCGAAGCCAATGCTCAGGCTGCAAAAATTATTGCTGATGCACAGGCAGAAAAAGCACGCATTGAATCTACTGCACATAAAGACGGATACAATGTGGGTTACGAAGAAGGTTATGCTGTTGGAAAAGAAGAAGCTGACCGTCTTGTAGAAAGAATGCATATGGTTCTTGAAGCTGTTATGCAGCGCCGTGAAGAAATTCTTTCTGAAACAGAACATCAGATTGTTGAACTTGTTGTTCTTATGGCACGCAAGGTTATTAAGATACTTTCTGAAAACCAGAAATCAGTTATTTTGAACAATGTTATTCAGGCTCTCAAAAAAGTTAAAGGCCGCGGTGAAGTTACAATCCGCGTTAACCTTGCAGATGTAAAACTTACTACAGATCATATTAAAGATTTTATTGACCGCGTTGAATCTGTTCAGGGAATTACCGTAATGGAAGATTCTACAGTCGAACCTGGCGGTTGTATTGTTGAAACAGACTTTGGTGCTATTGATGCTCGTATTTCAAGTCAGCTTGGAGAACTGGAACAGAAGATTCTTGAAATCTCTCCTGTAAAATCGGTTGCAAAATCTGACGTGATTTCTTCGACCTGATATAAATTCTCAAAGAGATTTTAAGGGTGGGTAAATGAAATCTTCTTACAACGCAAAATTCAGTTTAGACAAATACTTTGATAAAATACAGAACACAGATCCAATTCATTATGTTGGTTCTGTAACCGCAGTAAACGGGCTTGAAATTGTCTGCAAGGGACCAAGTTCACAGATCGGTGAAATCTGTAAAATTAAAATTCCTTCTTTACATAGTGAAATCATTGCTGAAGTTACAGGCCTTGACGGAAACCTGGTAAAGCTTGCTCCTTATGCCGAAACTACCGGAATCGAAATTGGATGCGAAGTTGTTGCTACCGGCCGTCAGCTTATGGTGCCGGTTGGAAACAGACTTTTAGGACGAATGATCAATGCGTCAGGTTTTCCGTGTGATGGAAAGGGCGATCTTTTTGCAGATACATATTATCCTGCTGCAAATAAACCGCCGCTTCCTGCTGAACGCGCTCCAAATGATAAACGCATTACAACAGGTGTGCGTTCGATTGATTCACTTTTGACTGTTGCAAAAGGTCAGCGTCTTGGTATTTTTGCCGGTTCTGGTGTTGGTAAATCAACTTTAATGGGAATGATTGCCCGTAATACAAATGCTGATATTAACGTTATTGGACTTATCGGAGAACGTGGACGCGAAGTTCTTGACTTTGTAAACCGGGACCTCGGTAATGAAGGATTAAAGCGTTCTGTAATTGTTGTTGCTACAAGTGATGAACCTTCTATCTGCCGTCTGCGTGCTGCTCAGGTTTGTACTGCCATTGCTGAATATTTCAGGGATCAGGGTAAAGACGTTATGCTCATGATGGACAACCTTACTCGTTTTGCACACGCTCAGCGAGAAATCGGTATTGCTAACGGTGAACCTGCTGCACAAAAAGCTTATCCGCCAAGCGTATTTGCAGAATTACCAAAACTCCTTGAACGCGCCGGTAATGCTAAAAAGGGAAGTATTACAGCCTTTTATGCAGTACTTGTTGATGGTGATGATTTTAATGAACCAATTACTGATAAAGTCCGCGGTACTGTAGACGGTCATATTATTTTAAATCGTGCTCTTGCTCAGGCTTATCATTATCCTGCAGTTGATGTTCTTGCAAGTATCAGCCGTCTTTCTAATCGTGTAACTGGTGCACAGACTAAAAAAGCCTGCGGTATAATCAGACAGATGATGTCTGTTTACAAGACACAGGAAACAATGATTCTTACAGGAAACTATGCGCGCGGTTCAAGTCCGGTAATTGATGCTGCCATCGAAATGCATGACGCAATCGAAGAATTCCTTAAACAGGATGAATACGAAGAATGCACAATGCAGGACACTCTTGATAAACTTGCAGCGCTTTCAGGTATTGATATTCCTGAATCTGAATATGTTGAACAGCCTGCTCTTGACCGTAAATCTACTGCACAGATTGTTGACGAGCGTCACAATGCAATTAACGCAGCTTCTGAAACTCAAGAATAGTAAATGGCTAAATTCGTTTTTGAACTTGAAGATGTTTTAAAAATCCGCAATCACGAAAAAGATCTGGCACAGGCAGAACTTGGAAAAGCTGTAGCAGAAGAAAACAGAATCCAGGGACTTTTAGATGCACTTGCCATGCAGTACAATACTGTAAAACAGCAGACTAAAGATTCAACAGAATCACAGACAATTCTTTCTGCGTATAGATTTTATCAGGGCGTTAAACTCCAGCAGGAAAAACTTTTTGATGATATGGCAAAAGCTAAAATCGTAACAGAAGCAAAGCGCAAGGTTTTTAACGAAGCATACCAGAAAGTAGAAAGTCTTGAAAAATTAAAAGAACAGAAACAGCTTGAATTCAATAAAGAACAGGACCGTCTTGAAGAAGAAGAAATGGAAGATATTTTTATTTCTGCAGCAAGCTGGAAGACAAGAAAAAAGGGAAAGTAACAGGTACTTTCCCTATATAATTTTTTAGTAACTGAATCCGCTTCTACCGATGAACTCGCGCAGAATTGAACGAGCCGGAACTTCGGTTGGATCAATCGGCGGGAAGAAATTCAAGATACGCAGAAGACGGCATGCTTCACTGTATTCTTTTTCAAGCGGAGTGATGCAGCGTAAAAGTGGTTCAGCGTAAATCTTGAGAACACCAAGTTCATAATCCAAAGCAGTATTAATGATTACATCCGCATTGTTCTGGAAAGGGAAGATATGAAGTTTTTCGCCTTTCTGAACATTATCCCACATTGAAATTGTCTGGGCTGCAGACTTTCCGCGGTAACGGGCATCACGGATAATGCGTCGGATAAGACGGTTGTCGTTAGAAGAGAATCTGTTGTGTTCGTTAACGGCAAGCTGTGTAATTGGCGCAAGATAAATCTTGAATTTGAACTGTGGTTTAACAAGTGGTGTAAGCTTGTCGTTAAGGCCGTGGATTCCTTCAAGAATCAGAAGGTCATTTTCTTCAAGCTGCATCATTGTGCCGTTGTAATAGCGTTCTCCGATGTCAAAGTTGTAGCATGGAATTTCGACTTCTTTGCCGTCAAAAAGATCAACAAGGTTCTGGTTAAGAAGTTCGATATCAAGGGCTTCAAGACATTCATAGTCTGGTTTGCCGTCTTCGCCAATTGGATTGCGTTCGCGGCCAACATAATAGTTGTCAAGACTCAGGACTTTTGGATTGTAACCGATTGACATAAGGTGCATTGCAAGTTTTTTTGCACTTGTGGTTTTACCTGAGCTTGAAGGTCCTGCAATAAGGATAAGTTTTACCTTTCCGCGTTCTGCGATTGCTTTTGCTGTGTCTGCAAATACCCGCTGCTGGAACAGTTCTGACAGGCGGATAAATTCATCGATTTTGCGAGTAAGAACTTTCTGGTTCAATGCTGCAGCAGATGTAACACCAAGCTGTTTTCCCCATTTTTTGTATTTTTCGAGTGTCTGGTAAAGAACCGGCTGGTCGTTAAACGGTACAAGTTCATCTGGATTTTTATGGGTTGGGAATCTTAAAAGAAAGCCGTTGCCGTACTGGCGGATTTCCCAGGTTTTGAGTTTCCCTGTTGTATCAAGAAGAGGGCCAAAATCCATGTCAGAAAATGAACCGAGAGTATTCATCTGAACTACAGGCGGACAAACATATTTCATAAGTTTAACTGTATCTTCAAGTCCACGCTGAGTAAATTCATTTACAGCATCCTGATAAGAAACTGTTGTTGTATTAATTGGAAGATTTCTGTCAATAATAGACTGAAGCTGCTTTTTGAGCTTTTCGATTAAAGGCGGATGAATCGCATTGCCGTCAGTTAAAGTGTAATAATAGCCATAACTGATTGAGTGACCGACTAAAAGTTTGTATGCCGGATCAATTTCTGACATTGCTGCAGCTGTTGCAAAACAAAGTGTGCGGCGATAGATTTCTGCACCCTGACGGGTGTTGTTCAATACTGGTGAAACTTCTGAATCAGTTTTGATGCCTGTATTCAATGAATAGATTTTATTGTTTACATTGACTGCATAAACTTCATCGGGATTTTCCCAGATTGTATCAAGAATATCGATCGCTGGAGTTCCTGGTGTTGTTTCAAGTGTTTTGCCGTTTGGTAAAGTTAATGTGATTCTGTCGTAATTCATATTTAAAGTATAACATGAATCAGACAGAATGCAAGAAAATCTCTAAAATCGTTATTTGTAAACGTACTCGAAACATGGATTGGTTTTGAGAAGGTCTGCATAGCGTTTTGCTTCCCATTTTGCCATATTAAGGTCCTGGAAAATATAGTTTCCGCAGCTTACAGGATCTGCGCCAGGAATTTCACCTTCAAAATTTGCACAGAATTCAAAAGCACGGATCATTACATCAAGAACATCCTGAGGTTTAAGCTTACCTTTTACAATAAAGTAGCATCCTGTAAGGCATCCCATTGGTCCCCAGTAAATTGTCTTGTCTTTCCATTCAGAATCGTTACGAAGGAAAGTTGCAATGATGTGTTCTATTGTGTGCATTGCATTTGCGTGAACAACCGGTTCAAGGTTTGGAGTTTTCATGCGGATATCAAAAGTAGTTGCAAACTGGTCACCGATAGTATCGATGCGGCTAACGTAAATTCCTGGAACCAGTTTTGTATGGTCTACTGTAAAACTTGGAATCAAATCCATAATTGTCTCCTTTTATTTATTCAAGTCAGCGTTTCCAAAACCTAAAGGCAATAATTCTTTAAGTTTGTAAACGATGATGTCATCTTCTGATTTTGCAAGGTAAATTTCAAATTCATCAGGATTGCAGAATTCCATCATGACCTGACGGCATACACCGCATGGAGGACAGTAATCTTTTATTACGCCTTCAGGTCCACCCACAACCATAATTGCCTTGAATTTTAAAATTCCTTCTGAAACTGCCTTAAAAAACGCTGTACGTTCTGCACAGTTTGTAGGTCCGTAAGCTGCGTTTTCGATATTGCAGCCTGTGTAAATTTTATCGTCTTTTGTAAGAAGGGCAGCTCCTACTGTAAATTTTGAGTAGGGAACATATGAAAAGTTCAGCATATCTTTTGCAGCTGCAAAAAGTTTTTTCTGTGTCTGTGTATCAAGCATAGTTTTCAGTTTAAAAGGCAAAAGGTCTGATGTCAAGTCGTGAATTGTGCATGACTAAATTAGTAAAAGCCTTAACTTTGATTTTTTTTTATGCTAGAATCAGACTATGACTAGAGAAGAACTTGAAAAATTAATAGAAGGAACATATCAGCTTACTGGTATTTATGAAAAATATGACTGTCTTAATAAAGACCAGTTCAATAAAGAAAAAGTTGATGTAGAAAAAATTCAGGCCTGTGTAGAAGAAATGGCCAGAATCTGTATTGAAAATAAAGATGAATGTGAAGCCTTCTTAAAATGGATGGCTGACAATGAATTTTATACTTCACCGGCATCGACAAAATTCCACGGAGATTTTAAAGGCGGATTATGCGTTCACTCGCTGATGGTGGCTTATCAGGCATTAAAACTTGCGCCTTCAATTCTTTCTGACTGGCTTAAATCAAAAACTGCAGATCAGTTTACTTTTAGTGCAGAAGATATTTTTGTCAGTGCAATCTGTCATGATTTTTGTAAGGCAGGTTTTTATTCAACAAGTTTCAGAAATACAAAAGATGTTTTCGGTAACTGGACAAAAACTCCTTATTTTACTGTAAGACAGAATATGCGTAATCTTGGGCACGGAAACGAATCTGTTCTTCTTTTGCTTGAGACAATGCCTTCGTATATCAAAAAGCGCCCTGTAATCGAAGCTGTAAGCCGTCATATGGGATTCAGCGATGTGACTGATACAGAAAAGATGAATTATTCAAACTTTTTGCAGAATCCACTTGTGCTGCTGATTCAATTTGCGGATCAGAGTGCTGCAGGGTGGTATGACCTGTAAGTAACTGCGGTCGGAAAAAGCCTTCAATTTCTGTTTGTTGAATTTTTTTGATATTTTTACTATACTAAAGTATCATGGATATTAACAGTGTTGAAGGCGAAAAAATCATTGTTCGCGGTGCAAGAGAGCACAATCTTAAGAATATTGATATTGAAATTCCAAGAAATAAGCTTGTTGTAGTATCAGGACTTTCCGGTTCGGGTAAATCAAGTTTTGCTTTTGATACGCTTTTTGCAGAAGGTCAGCGCCGGTATGTAGAAAGCCTTTCGTCTTATGCGCGTCAGTTCCTTGGAACAATGGATAAACCTGATGTTGACTTGATTGAAGGTTTGAGTCCTGCTATTTCAATTGAACAGAAAACTACTCATAAAAATCCCCGCTCAACTGTTGGTACTGTAACAGAAATCTACGATTATTACCGTCTTCTTTTTGCACGCATCGGTAAAGCTCATTGTCCTAATTGCGGCCGTCAGATTAATGAACAGTCTGTTGATCAGATTATCGATTCAATTTCTGGATGGGATGAAGGAACTAAAGTTACAATTCTTGCTCCTGTAATCCGCGGAAAAAAAGGTGAACACACAAAAGTAATTGAAGATGCAATTAAGTCCGGTTTTGTCCGCGCCAGAATTGACGGTGTAATGACTTCTCTGGAAGACAGCGTAAAACTTGATAAACAGAAAAAGCATACAATTGAACTTGTTATTGACCGCCTTGTCATTAAAAAAGAAATCCGTAAACGCCTTGCTGATTCTGTAGAAACAGCATTGAACAGCGCTAATGGAATTATCATTGCCCTTAAGCGTGTAGACCAGGGCGATTCATTTACAGAAGATGAAGTATTTTTCAGTCAGAAGAATGCCTGTCCTGAATGCGGTATTTCCATTCCAGAACTTCAGCCCCGGCTTTTTTCTTTTAACAATCCTTTTGGTGCCTGTCCTGAATGTACAGGTCTTGGCGAAAAAATGGAATTCGACCTTGAACTTATGATTCCGGATAAATCAAAAAGTTATAATGAACACGGAATTCTTCCATATAATCCGACAAGTGCATGGAATACCTGCCGCTTTGAAGCTCTTGCAAAAAAATACGACTGGGATCTTGATACTCCGATCTGCAATTTGAATAAAAAACAGACCGAAGCTTTGCTTTACGGAACTTCTGATAATATTCATTACATTTATCACAAGCAAAGCGGCAACGGAATGTCTGAATATAATCAGCCGTGGCCAGGAATTTTTGGTGACATGCAGCGCCGTTATCAGGAATCCTGGGGCGATAACATGAAAGCTGCTCTTGAAAAATTTATGGCTCACCATGAATGTTCTGTGTGTAAAGGCGCAAAACTTCGACCAGAAGCTCTGGGTGTTACAATCGGAAAAAAGAACATCATGGAACTTTGTTCACTTTCTGTAAGTCAGACTGTTGAATTTTTTGAAAACCTGAAATTCACCAAAAAAGAAATGGAAATTGCACATCAGGTTATTAAAGAAATCAAAGCCCGTTTGAGCTTTCTGCAGAATGTTGGTCTTGATTATCTTACTCTTGACCGAAGCGCAGGAACTTTGTCAGGCGGCGAAGCTCAGCGTATCCGTCTTGCAACTCAGATTGGTTCTGCACTTACAGGCGTAATGTATATTCTGGATGAACCTTCAATCGGGCTTCATCAGCGTGATAACCAGCGCCTTGTTGATACACTTACTTATCTTAGAAATCTCGGGAATACTGTTATTGTTGTCGAACATGATGAACAGACTTTGCGAACTGCAGACTGGATTGTTGATATTGGTCCTGGTGCAGGTGTTCACGGTGGACAGGTTGTTGCAAGCGGAACTCCGGCTCAGGTTGCAAAAGTTAAGGCAAGTATTACAGGTCAGTATCTTGCAGGAACTTTAAAAATGGATATTCCTGCAAAACGCCGTCCTGATAACGGAAACTTTCTGCGCCTTAAAGGACTAAGAGAACATAACCTTAAAAATGTTGATGTAGAAATTCCTCTTGGAACTTTTACCTGTATTACAGGTGTTTCAGGTTCCGGAAAATCGACTTTCTTAAGTGATATTCTTTATCCTGCAGCAAGCAATAAACTTATGCGCACAAAATATCCTGTCGGGGATTTTGACGGAATTGAAGGCCTTGAAACTCTTGATAAAGTAATCAATATTGACCAGAGCCCTATCGGTCGTACACCAAGATCCAATCCTGCGACCTATGTAGGATTCTTCAATGAAATCCGCGATCTGTTTGCGTCAATTCCAGAAGCAAAAGCAAAAGGTTACATGCCTGGAAGATTCAGCTTTAACGTAAAAGGCGGGCGATGTGAAAACTGTCAGGGTGCCGGAACAATTACTATCGAAATGAACTTTCTGCCTGATGTATTCATTCAGTGTGATGTTTGTAACGGTAAGCGTTTTAATCAGGAAACTCTTGATATCCTTTATAAAGGAAAGAGCATCAATGATGTATTGAATATGACAATTGAAGAAGCATGTTCGTTCTTTGCTCATATTCCTCATCTTGCACGAAAACTTGAAACACTTAAATCAGTTGGTCTTGGTTATATTCAGCTTGGACAGTCTGCCTTGACTTTGTCTGGTGGAGAAGCTCAGCGCGTTAAACTTGCATCAGAACTTTCACGAGTTTCTACAGGTAAGACACTTTATATTCTTGATGAACCTACAACAGGGCTTCACTTTGCGGATGTTAAACAGCTGATGCAGGTGATTCAGCGTCTGGTTGATCAGGGTAACTCAGTTATAATGATTGAACATAATCTTGATGTTATCTGTCAGGCTGATCATATTATCGATCTTGGACCAGAAGGCGGTTTCAGAGGCGGTAATATTATTGCTACAGGAACTCCGGAACAGGTTGCAAAAGTTGAACAGTCTTTCACTGGAAAATATGTAAAAGAAATGCTGGACAGCAAAAAATAGTTTGATATTGTGAATAAAAAAGTTACTGGTCTTAATAGTAAATTTTCTCTTAAAAAAACTGTATGTATTTTGCTTACAGGGATTTTGTGTCTTGGAACAGCCTGGGCACAGAATAAAGACCAGAACAAGCAGCAGACAAAACAGGCTGTTAACAGTGTTCCAGAAAAAAAGAATGAACCTGTAACAACCATTAACATTCTTCATGCCCAGAAAACTACAAACCTTAAGGATGACAAAACAAAAGAAGAATCCATTGAGTTTACTGGAGAAGTTGAAATCAGCATTGAACGGGATGGAACAAAAACTGTAATTTCTGCAGATAAAATGATATTCAACCGTTCTTCTCAGATGCTTTATGCTCAGGGAAACGTTAATTTTGAGCAGACTGAATCTGACGGTTCAAAACAGAATATCAGTGCAACAAGCGTTCTGTTTAATGCATCAACTCTTGAAGGCGTTTTTGATGACGGAAGGGTAGTTCAGGCCCAGTCAAATTCACTTAATCTTCCTTCTGGATCAACTTTGATTGTTGCTTCAGATGTGTTTGCAAGAAATCATTCTGGAACTGTTGCTTTTAAAACAGGAAACCTTACTTTCTGTAATGATGAAAATCCACACTGGAGAATTCTTGCTTCGAGAATATGGCTTTTGCCCGGAAATGAATTTGCTTTTTTGAATGCACTTTTGTTTGTTGATAATATTCCTATGCTGTATCTTCCGGCATTTTATTATCCGAAAGATGAACTTATTTTTAATCCTGTTTTTGGTTTCAGAAACAGGGCTGGATATTATTTCCAGACAACAACATATATTGTAGGACGAAAACCGCTTCAGTCAAAAAAATCAAATTCTGATTCTGCAAGTGCTTTGCTTGATGATACTTTAAGCCTTATTAAGCCTACAAAACTTATGGAACAGGAACTTCAGGGAATCGTTCTGCATAACCTTGATAAGCCTTTTACCGGTGATACTTCAAATTACCTTAAGTTTATTGCAGACTGGTATACGAATATCGGTGTAGGCGTAGGGCTTGACGGTTCTTATAAGCCGCCTAAGATTTTTTCAAATATCGAAGGAAACCTTATCTTTGGATTTTCTCATACTGTTTTCCCGACAAATTCTGCAAATGTTTTTGTACCTTTTGATTCTTCCGGAAAGCGATATCAGGACAGTTCTGAATTCCTTGGAATGAAACTTCCTTTCCGTTATAAAGCAGGTCTCAAGCTTGCAATGAATAATCCGTTCAACTTAAGTCTTAACATGCCTGTTTACTCAGATCCTTTTTTTGACTATGACTTTGGTGAACGTGATGAAAGTATGGACTGGTTCAGCTATCTTTTGAATAATCCAGGAACTCAGAATTCAACTACAACAGAACAGCAGAAACTTGATGCAGCTCAGGTCAATTCCTTTACATGGGAATTAAACGGTTCCTATAATGTTCCGCTTTCTGATAAATTAAAACCATATATCAATAACTTAAGTGTTTCATCGCTGACTTCTTCTATTGTGTTCAATTCAAAAAACGGGTTTAATTCCTATGATTCCCGTTCCTGGGAATACAATACACCGGAAAGAAAATTTTTCTTTCCTTCGCAGATTACGCCTATTAAAATCGGAACAACTTTCTCAGGAACAATCGTTTCAATTGGTTCAAATACATCTAAAAAATCAACAGTGCCTTCGTTTCCTGTAGAAATGATTCCACCCGATGAATTAAAAAAGCCTGAAAAAACGACAGAAGAAACATCTGCCGATACTTCTTCTACAAGAACAGGGCAGCAGCAAATAATGGATGATGCTTTTAAAGCACTGTCTGTAACTGCACCTTCTGTTTCGCCAGTGACTGGGCTTACTTTTGATCTGGGCTATACTGTTACACCATCCTTTGAATCTCTTATTACTTATTCTCCGCTGGCTGTTCCAGATGCTCACAGTTTTAACTGGAATAAAATGCAGTCTTTTTATATCAATGTAAAATCTCCGGTTAAATTGAATGACTCACTCAGTCTTAGAAACGGATTTTTTACAATGAGCAACAGCGTTTCTTTTGATCCTGTATGGCAGTCACATCCATATATTGCAGAAGGGGACGGAACAGACGGAAGTTATACTCCTGATGCAAAAAGTCTTTTGCAGAAAGCTGACTATACTTCTTCATCACTGACTCTTGCAAATACAAATACAATTTCGCTTAAACCATTTGTGTTTACAAAGCATTTTAAGCAGACTGGTATTAATTACAATACAAATATTAAATTCATGCGCACGGAATTTGTGGGTGATGCAGAAAATCCAAAATGGGATGCACTGACTGTTGACTGGACTGATCCTAATTCAATTACTTCTCACAGTCTTGATCTTGTTCTTGCAGCTAATGAATCAAATGATAATTTCAGACAGGCATTGACTTTGACAACAACTCTTCCTCCTCAGGGAGAACGATATTACGCCGATCTTAAACTTGATTTTCCATATGTAAGCTTTGATGCTCAGTCGGGAATTACAAAACCTGCAGGCAATAACAGTGAATATCAGTGGGAACCATTCAAGCAGGGATTGAGCGTTCATCTTTTTGATAACAGTTTGACTTTTTCTGAAAGTTTTAACTATGATGTAAAGAATAATACGCCGGATTCACTTAAGCTTGCGTTGACATATAAAGATTTTCAGCTGTCTTATCTGATGCGTTATACAAATTCCTATGATTTTGATTCAACTATCGGATGGGTGCAGAATGCAAATAAATCTTTTTTGCCGTATTCATTGAACTTTGCATATTCAACTGCTAATAATGAATTTTATTTCTGGAAAAACAGAATCTGTATTGGTCTTGGACTTTCTACAAGCCTTGATATTGACTTTGTTCGTCCGACAAATTCAAGTTTTGTATTTTCACCGTCTTTGAAATTTAAGATTAATGATTTCTTTGACATTACTTTTTCTTCAACTTCAAAAAACGAAGTACTTTACAGATATGTGCAGAAAGCACTTGGGCATGAAGGACGAATTCCTGGCGAAGAAAACATTTTTATTGACCTGATAAATTCTTTCAGATTTGATGATGAAAATTTGCGAAAATCTTCCGGCTTTAAATTAAAGTCGCTTAATATGACAATTTCTCATAATCTTCACGACTGGGATTTAAAAAGTACTTTTAAGATTGAACCGCGTCTGGTTAACGAAAATGGAAGAGCTCCATATTATGATTTCAATCCGTACTTTACACTGTCAGTTGTCTGGCGGCCAATGGAAAGCTTTAAGACTGAAATCATTGATGAATATGGAGTCTGGAAACTGGACAAATAAGGTCATTCCATTTTACGGGGAATGACCTTTATTATTAATTTGAACCGTCTATTTTTGAAAGGATTTTCTTTTCATTATAAAGAAGAAGTAAAAATCCGCCTAATGCACAGCATAATGAAGCAACGATTGCAATTACACGGTAACCGCGACCAGTTTCAATTCCGATAGTTGCAAGTGAAGTAAACGCAAGCATTGCAATGCTCTGTCCGAACTTGAATGCAAAAGTACGTGCAGCATAGAACATTCCTGAGCGGTTTTCTCCTGTTTCAACAGTTTCGCACTGAGCAATGTCTGCAACCATAGCCTGAGGAAGAATTCCAAAAATTGCCATTGGGAATCCGCCAAGAACAACAATAAGAACAGCCTGTACCATTTGCGGGATACCAAGTGCGGGACCTGAAATTCCTGTAAGACCGAAAGTTACAAAGAAGAAAATGAAAGCAACGAATAAAAGATTTCGTTTTCCCATTTTTTTTGCAAGAAGATTTACAAGCGGGTAGAACAAAAGAGAAACTGCTGTAAGACCAACAAACATTGGTGTTGCGTAACTTTCGTCAAGCTTTAAGAGCATTGTAACAAAGAACGGAAGTCCAGTCTGGAACATTGTAAGTGCAAAAAAGTAAATTACATCCTGAACTACAAATACCCTGAAGTCGTTGTTCTTAAAAGTTTTAAGAAGTGATTTCATCATTTTTGAATCGCTTGGCTTTATGTCACAGTAATCTTTTTCATTGATTGTAAAGACAGGAACTAAAAGACAGATTGTACCGATTACCGCGATCGAAATGAATGTAAGTCTCATTGCAAAAATTCGTTCCATTCCCATACCTATAAATGCACCCCAAACAACCGGCGCAACGTAGGCAACTGCTGTACCGACAATAAAGGTAAGTGAAATACATGTAGAAATCTGAAGTTTTTCTTCCTGAGTGTGAGCAAGTTCTGCAATTAAAGATGTATATGGAGTACAGTAACAGGTAATTGCAAAATAATACAATGCAACAAATACAAAAAGCCATACAGTGTTAAGTGCAGAAACTGTACGCATTGGAGCACAGAAAACAAGGACTGTAACAAGTCCAAATGGAATTGCAGAATATTTTAAGAATGGAATTCGGCGTCCCAGCTTTGAACGGCATCTGTCAGACCAGCTTCCGATTAACGGATCGGTAACTGCGTCAAAAATACGGCCTAAAGCAGTAATACAACCAATGATTGTAAGAAAACCTAAAATTACGCGGCCCTGTGGAATGAATAAAGGCATTCCTTCTTTTACAGCATTTGCATCAGGCTGATAAAAATATACAAGCCATGATCCGATAAGTGCAGAAAGCATTGACCAGCCTAACTGACCGATTGCATAACACCACATTTTTCCTTTTGTAATAGATTTCATATTTCCTCCTGTTGAATTTTTTAACCTTTTAATGAATTGATAAGAAGTGTTGAAAGCAGCTGTACCTGTTTAACGGCTGTCACATCATCATTCATTTTTAAAAGTGAATTTGATAGCGAAAGTTTTTGTACCATGCTGAATAAGGCGTGCATTACAGTAAAGTAAAGCTGATTGCTTTCGATTCCCTGCGGACAAACGATTGATTTATCCTGCAGGCCTTTATCAATTGCTTTAGAAACGATAACCTGAATCTGTTTTATTGTTGATTCGTATTCACTGAGATCTTCCTTGCTGATACTCTGTCTTACTGCATATGAATCAAAAAAGTATACAAAGCTCAGGAATTTTTTTTCGTTTTCGTAAAGATACAGAAATCCGTCAAAGATTTTCTTTAACTGGTCAATTCCGTTCAGGCTGTCAAAATCTGGGCCAGAAACTAAAGGCAGAAAAGTTTCAAGTTCTTTCTGCCAGACCCATACTGCAGTCTGAATTGCAATCTGATCTTTAGTAGTGTAGTAACGGTAAAGCGAAGCAACACCAATTTCTGCGTTTCTTGCAATATCGTTAATCGCAATTGTGTCAATTCCTTCTTTAGAAAAAAGTTCAAATGCGCTTGAAAAAATTCTTTCTTTGCGTGCATTTAATGCTTCTTCTTTTTCTTCTTTAAACTTTTGACCTGCTGTCATTTTTATTCACCTTTTTATTTTTTTGCTTTTTTTACTGCCGGTTTTTTACCTGTAGCGGCTGTTACAACTTTATAAGCGCCGTTGTATGTGTCATCCTCAAATTCTTTCTGGATGCAGCTGCAAAGATTTTCGATAAGTGAAGAATCAGTCAATAATGCTTTTACAAGATTTGATGCTTCTTGTGGAGTAGAGCATTCTGGAGTTCCGTCACCGATTTCGTTTGAATGAATTGCACCCCATTTTTCGTGTCCGCCGATTCTTCGGATAAAAAGTTTAGGTACAGGATAGAATGCAAGTTCACTTGGCTTTGTAACAAGAATATCGCAGGCACGCATTAAAAGGTTTGTAATGTAAACGGCTGCAAAAATATCTTTGTTACAGAAAATATGGATTCCGTTACCTGCGTTATTTTTTGAAGCGATTGCATTGTCTGCAAATTTCTTTGCTTCCTGCCAGTCATTAAAATGTGTTGTTGTAATTGACTTGTGAGTACCGTATGAAAGTTCAGGAACTTTTTTCTGAATCTGTTCCCAGACATTCATGTAATCACCGCAGTTGATGTAAAGACAGGCTTTGTTTTCCATAACATAAGGAAGAAGTGTTCTGATAATCGAAGCAAAAAATTCTCCCTGTGCACCGGCACCACCAACAGTTAAAAGGAATCGTACAGGTTCACCTTTTTTTGCACGGGCAATTCTTTTTTTACAGTCGTTTGTAATATTTTGAACAAGTTCATCATCGATATAATGGCCTGTATACAAAATATCGCTTGCTTTCATAGGATTAAGAATTTTCTTTCCGTCAAAGCCTGTAAGATATCTGTATCCCCAGTAGGTTTTCTGTGTCTGAACAGTGTGCAAAGCGCCTTCGCTAAGATGAAGTCCCATTGGCCAGTTATCAGGAATTGCGTTCACAACATGTTTCATTCCTGCGTGAATTGCAGCCTGTGCAGGCCATACATGAGTTGCAATAAATGGAGTTTCTTTTGGAATGTCATGGAAGAGGGCAGTCATAAGTTCACTTGTTTTCTGGTCCCCTGCATTGTAAGAAAGTTTTTTAAATCCTTCGTAGTTCATTGGTTCCCAGACCAGTTTGTTGAAAAGCTTAAATTTCTGGCTGAGGCGGGAACCAAGTGAATAAAGATCATTCTGGGAAGCAATAATTTTTGTTGTAGTAGTCTGTGGGAATGAATTCAAATCCATCCAGACTGGAGTAAATCCCATTGAAGATGCTGTACTTGCCATTGCCATTGAGATTCTGTAATGACCAAAACCCATGCGGATATTTCCGATGATTACGGCATTTTTTGGAAGTACAAGTTTTGAATATTTTTCACCTGGTTCACACATTACAAGCTGCTTAACTTTCATTCCTGGAGTAAGAACTTCATTGTCAACAAGTTTAAGCGGATATACTTTTTCTCTGTCATCACCAAATTTTTTGATGAACTTTGCCTGAGTCCTGCATGCTTTATTGTAATCTTTTGAGCTGATTATATTACCAAAAATTTCTTTAGATTTTTCCATAGTCTGATTTCTCCTGTAATTAAGTTTAGATTAAAGTTCTGCCATGCTGTGTGCAGTAATTGTGATTCCGTCTGCTACAGTATCTTCATCACTTAGATTAAGAATCCTTACGCTTTGTTCATCACGGACTTCCCATACATCTTTAACAAGTGGTTTGATGCTGTAATTTTTACCATAAAGTTTTTTGTCCTGTTCGATGATTTCTTTTGCAAGAGCAACTTCTTCGTCACTTTTTGAACGTTCAGGATCATCTGAATACATGAACTGATTTCCGAACATTGAAGCAACGCCTGCAACAAGAAGCTTTTCCTTTTTGTTAAGTGAACAGTTTACTTTACGGATAAAAATAACATCAGGATCGCACCAGAAAATTTTTCTGTTCCAGAATTCGCGGCCGATTGAATCTTTCATATTAAGATAAGCAGAAGTTCTTCCCATCCAGCCGATATTTGCAGATTTAGGATCATCCCAGTGTTCAAGAGTATCACAGCCAGAACGGCTTAAAGGAAAATCATTAAAGGAATGTTCAAAAGGCATTCCGCAGCCAAGATAAGCAACAGGTTCACCTTTATTATTTTTCTTGCGTTTTGTAAGAATTTTTACAGCATTGTTATAATGTTCAAATGCAGCACCGCCTTCCTTATATTCACCAATAAGCATTCCAGCATACAAAAAGTCAAGTTTAAGATATCGAAATCCCCATGTATTGATTGCAGTGTTAATAAGTTTATCAAGATATTTGAGAACTTCTTTATTGCTTAAATCAAGACAGTGGAATGTACATGGCAGGCCAGGCTGGTCTTTTCCCCATTGAGCGCCCCACAAAGGATTGAATCCTGCAGCTACCGGCTTACCTTTTTTATTTTTTAAAATCCAGTCAGGATGTTTTTTTGCAGTGTTGCTTCTAAGGTCAATAATAAAAGGTGCAATCCACAAACCTGGAATAAATTCTTTTTTATTAATCTGGCTTGTAATATACTGCGGACCAAGAGGGAATCTGTCCTTACGCCACTGCCAGTCACCAAGAGCTTCTTCCCAGCCATCATCAACCTGAAAAACACATGGTTCCTTATTTGCGATTGTAGAAAGTGAAAGAACATTTTCAGTTGCAGTAAGGGATTCAAGGTCTTCTTCGATAAGTTTCTGGTCAATGCGGGAGTAGTGGTTGTACCAGCTTTCCCAGCCAGCAGGTCGCTTGCCAAGGAACTTAAGGCTGTCAAAGCGTTTTGTATAATTCTTGCTGCCGGCGTCACTTGAGCCAAAAAGAAACTCGATCTTTTCCTTAAGACCAGAATATGAATTGCAGACAAAAAAGCAGACCTGTGCAATTAGATCGTTTTCTTTCCATTCTTTACCGGTATCATGTACCTGAACTTCAACTGCAAGATTCCTTCTATTAATTACATACTGAACCGGTGCTGTAACTTCTGCCTTATTTAATTCTGGGAAGGTTACTGGATTTCTGTCGGTTACACAGCCGGTAGAGGCCATCACAAAATATGTGTCATTGATTCGTACATAAGAAATAAATTGTGCCTGAACAAATTTCTTTTTGTCATATTTCTTTTTTGTTCCGGGAAAAAGAATGTAGTTAGAAAACTGTGGAATAAAATAGTTACGCAGGAACGGTCGTTCTTCTTCTGGACTAAGTTCAAATCCTGGAGCCCATGACTGCCATCCGCCTGTAAAAATCCAGGCTTGTTTTGCACCATTTTTGAAAACGTCACTTACATCAATTGAATTGTTGTTTTGAGAAAGTATTTCTGTAATTTTATCACAGACTTTAAATGAATCAATAACGGCAGGCGCGCAGGTCTGGTTTATTCCATCACAACTTGCGTAATAATTATATCTGACAATATCAGAATCTAAAATATCGGTTTTTTTGCTGACAATGTATGAAGGTTTTTTCATCTGAACTCCGCTAATGCAGTTTGTTTTACATCGGTAGTAAGTTTATTACAGTGATAGTTGCACTATCACTGTAATATTATAATATACCGGTTACATCAGGTTGTCAAATGAAATTTAAGAAAATTTGTGGTAATAGAATTTACTTTATCAGGCGCGTCCCAGTCCTGCAAACAGGCGTCTGCAGGATATTTTGTCCGAAGACACAGCGACGCGCCAGATTCCATTAATGTAAACTATTCTTTATCAAGCGCGTCCCAGCCCTACAACCAGGCGTCTGCAGGGCTTAACGCCCGAAGACGTAGCGACGCGCCAGAATCCATTAATGTAAACTATTCTTTATCAAGCGCGTCGGTCCACTTCTTGTCTTTTCCGTCGCCAATCCATGTAAATTTAACTTCAGAAAAGTCGATTCCGCCCTGTGCAAAGAACAGGTTAACGACAGTGTAACGACCTAAAGGCCAGATTGTTTCAAGGGACTGTCCTACATATTCGCCGTGAGTTGCGCCCCAGCAGAAAGTCTTGATAACAACGCCGTTCCAGCTCATTGTTGCATTAACCTGAGCAAGTTCGTTGTCACCGGTTTTTCCCATGAATTCCATTCTGTAAAGTCCTGTGCCTTTGTTAATAAGACCAAAACTCCATGAAGAACCGCGGACAGCTTTAACACCTGTCATATCAATGCTAAGGCCGTCAGCAATTTCGTAGTAAACGATGTCTTTAGCACTTTCGTCGTTTGCAGTAACCTGACGGTTGATGATCTTAACGCTTACGCCACAGCCGTCCATTTTTTTCTGTGAATTTGTTCCACGGACAAAATCAACGATATTGCAGGCAACACGATGGATTTCATCACGGGTAAGAGAACCGTCTTCAAGACTTTTAAGTGTATTGTCGCCATGAGCATTCTGGTCAGCAGCCGGAACAGTCATGTAAAGGTCATTTTGTGCACGAACAGCCTGAGCAATGTTTGTACGTTTAGGTTCAGCATCGCCTTCGTTGTTCATCATTGCCCACCAGTCAGTAAATTCAATACCGGTGTATCCCCAGTCCTTGCGGAGAATCAAAGTGTTAAGGTCGTAACTTCCTGCAGTCCACATTCCGTTAACGCAGCCGTAAGTAGTCATGATAACTTTTGCATCATTCTTAACAGCCATTTCAAATCCCTTAAGGTAGATTTCGCGAAGAGCGCGTGCAGAAACAACATCATTTACAGTCCAGCGGCCTGTTTCCTGGTTGTTTCCTGCAAAATGTTTGAGGGAACCGTAAACGCCTGCGCTGTGAAGACCTTTAACGATTGCAGTTGCAAAAGTTCCTGTGATGAACGGATCTTCAGAAAAATATTCAAAGTTGCGTCCGTTAAGAGGATTACGGTGAATATTAATTCCAGGTCCAAGAATAACATCAATGCCGTTGTAAAGCATTTCAAGGCCAAGATATCCGTAAAGTTCTTCGATAAGATCAGGGTTAAATGTAGAAGCCTGCATAGTTCCGTTTGGAAGACTGAATGCCTGCGCTCCTGAGTCAAGGCGGATTCCAGAAGGTCCGTCTGTACAGCAGGCACATGCAAGACCAAGTTTATTTAAATTGTCACTGATACCGCCAAAAGCAGCAGCTGTTCCCGGAGTAACTTTAGGGCTTCCCATACCTTCGCCGCGAACGATACAGCTTAAGTCTTCATCAGTCATTGCTTTAACCATATCACGGGTTTTTGGATCGAGTTTTGCTGTATTAAGATAATCTTTAATAGAAGAAAGATCGCGGTCTCGGTGTGCATTCTGATATGGAGCTTCTGCAGCAACTTTTGAATATTCAACACTGAATCCGCCGTCAACAGCTTTTGGTGTCATGCGTTCAAAAGATTCAACAGGGTAGAGTGCATGATTAACTTTCTGAGTAACTACTGTTTTTGCAAGTTCAACTGTTCCGCACTGACAGATGTCGCGGCTTGAAGTTCCTGCATAGAAAGTGTAGGTTCCTTCTTCAAGAACAAAGCAGTCCTGATTTCCTGTAGCGCCTGTATCATCAAAGCTTGCAAGATTGAATAAAGGAATTTCAAATTCAACTGTTTCCTGTTCACCGGCTTTAAGTTCTTTTGTCTTTTTGAATGCAGCAAGAACGATTTCTGGTTTTCCAAGTTTTCCCTGAGGACATCCTGCATAAATCTGAATTACTTCTTTTCCTGCAAAGTCGCCTGTGTTCTTTACATTTACGCTGATTCTTGCAGCAGGAACATCCTTAACCTGGCAGACTTCAAAACCTTCTGCAGTTCCGCTGACTTCAAAACTTGTATAAGAAAGACCATAACCAAATGGATAAATAACTTTGTCTTTTGCAAAAGTTTCAAAGTATCTGTATCCTACATAAATGTCTTCTGCGTAAACAGCTTTTTTAGGATCGCCGAAATTTTTTGCAGAAGGGTAGTCTTCAATTAAAGCAATTGTATCAGTAAGTTTTCCGCTTGGGCTTTTCTTTCCTGTAATTACGTCAGCAATTCCAAGACCGCCGCACATTCCTCCCTGCCAGCAGTACATAACGGCAGGAATGTTGAATTCTTTTACAAAGCCCATATCAATGATAAGTCCTGTATTAAGAAGAACAAGAACTTTATCAAATTCACTGCGGACAGCTTTGATCATATCTTTTTCTGCATCAGTTAAAAACCATGAACCGGCTTCTGCTTTTGCATCTTTGTCTTCTCCGGCTGTACGGCCGATGATTACAATTGCAGCATCACTTTTTGCACGGGCATCTTTTACGATTTTTTCAGTCAAAGGCATTTCTACCTGACTCCATGGTTCAGCGCCCCATCCGTGTCCAATTTCAAATGGATTTTTTTCTTCCCAGTCAAGATAGATTTTTTCAAGATCTTCGTTTACAGTAATGTCCTTTGATTCTTTAAGACCGTCAACAATTCCCCAGGTCTTTGTAACATTAACCATACCGCCTGAACCAGTACCGCTTTTATAATAGTGAGTCTGAATACGGCCAAAAACGCTTACACATGTTCCTTTTTTTAATGGAAGAACATCATCATTTTCCAAAAGAATACAGCCTTCTGCGTTTACGCGTCTGGCAGCATCAATATATTTTTCCCAGTCAAGTGTTAATTCTTTATTTTCCATAAGTCAAATATATCAAATTTAAAATTATTTTAATAGTAGACTTTTTATTTTTATAGAACAAATTATGTTTATGGCACAAAACTCTGACGGTTCCACAGCTGCAGGTTTGAATGATTTTTTTGCAGAAAGAATTATATTGCAGGTGTGAATTTATTTTATAGTGATGTGTGAATGACTTCCACAAAAAAAATCCGTGCCCTTTCGAACACGGATTAAGATTTTTACCTGATGGATTTTGTACTATTTTAACTTGAAAGTATTTTCAATTTCTGCCAGAGGGATAGTAGGCAGAAAGGAATTACTTATTTGTAGAACTTAATTGATTTGATGTTGATTGAATCAGTATCGCCACAGTTCATTGCCCAGATTTTAATACCCTGGATTGAATTAAAGTTAGAAATCTTTGGAAGGTTTTCTGGAGCTTTAACTTCCCAGTTAATAGCTTTTGTTACTGTTTTATATGTAGTAGATGTAGCACCATCAACTGATGCTTTGTACAAGAATGTCCAGCTGTAATTTGTTGGGTTGTTGGTGGTAGGATCCTGTGTTACAAGAGCGATTCTATAACCATCATTATCTGTATCACCCCAAGTAGGATTTACATCACATTTAAATTCAATAGCAACTTTAGTAGCTTCTGAAAGGTTAGCAACTGATTTTGGTGACAATGCAAATTCATTCCAACCACCAATAAGTTTCAATGAATCATTTGGTGTGAAAACACGATTGGTGTCAGTGTTTACATACCAGTTTTCAGGGAGTTCAGCACCAGAGAAATCAAGAGTATAGAGAAGTGTATCTCCTGATGAACCACCAGCAGGTGTATTAGCAGGTGTGCTGCCTGCTGGGTTAGCACAACTTGTCATTGCCAATGCTGCAGCGAAAGCCATTGCAGCTACCATTACTTTTACCAAATTTTTTTTCATTTTTATTTCCTCCACGAGTTTTTAATTATTTTTTTTTACTCGATAAAATTATATTAATTTTGAATGCTAAAACCCGCTAATATTAAAATTCTATTTGTATAAAAAATTTATGATGTAATGAAAAATTTTTGATACGCGTATAAAATTCTTTTTTTTGATATTATTTATTTTTTGTTAATATGAATTAACTTTTTTTATAACAAAATACGGTCACTTGTAACAGGAAAAATACCTTTATATAATATGCTTATATGAAATCGTTTTTGATGCAGAAAAATTTTATCGGCGACAGTTTTTTTTATAGACGTGTAGCACAGGTCGCTCTTCCTATTATCATACAGAATACACTTACTAATTTTGTTCAGCTGCTTGATGGAATTATGGTTGGACGACTTGGTACTGATCCAATGAACGGAGTAAGTATTGTAGGCCAGCTTGTTTTTGTTTTATGTCTTTGCATGTGGGGCGCAGGTTGCGGAGCAGGAATTTTTACTGCACAGTATTTTGGTAAAGAAGATCATAAAGGTGTTGCGGATACTTTCCGTATTAAAGCATATCTTATCACTGCAATTACTGTTACAGGTTCTGTGCTGTTAAGTTTTTATGGTGATTTTTTTATTAAGCTTTTTATTCATGATTCAAACGGGGCGGGGGATCCTGCAGCAACATTAAAGTACGGACATGATTATCTTAATATTATGATCATAGGATTTATTCCTATGGCAATCGGAATGATTTATTCAAATACTTTGCGTGATATCGGAGAAACTTCTGTTCCCATGAAGGCCGGTGTTGCAGCGATTTTTGTCAACCTTTTCTTAAACTGGGTTTTGATATTTGGAAATCTTGGTGCGCCGAAACTTGGTGTTATTGGAGCCGGAATCGCAACTGTAATTGCTCGCTTTGTAGAAGTAACCATTGTTCTTGTCTGGACTCATACACATAAAAATAACTGCAAATTCATTCAATATGCATACAAAACTTTTAAGGTCCCTGTGCAGCTTACAAACCAGATTATCCTTAAAGGTTTTCCACTTGCCGTAAACGAAACCCTGTGGTCTTTAGGACAGACTATGATGAATCAAAGTTATTCTGTACTTGGACTTGGTGTCGTTGCCGCAATGAATATTACAAGCACAATCGGAAACTTTTTCAACGTTTTCTTTTTTGCCATCGGTGAATCAATTGCAATCATCGTAGGTCAGCTTCTTGGTGCTGATAAAACTCAGGAAGCAAAGGCTACTGCAAAAAAGATGACTTTTCTGTCTGTTGCAGTCTGCATTGTAATTGGAATGATAATGGTTTTCTGTAAAGATGTGTTTCCTTCGTTCTACAACACAGAAAACTCTGTCAAAGAACTTGCCGCCGCTTTTATTCTGATCAATGCAATGCTTTTTCCTGCCCAGGCCTGTCTGCACTGCTGTTACTTTACAATCCGTTCCGGCGGCAAGACACTGATTACACTGCTTTTTGATTCTGTCTTTGTAATGGCAACTCAGGTAAGTACAGCATTTATTCTGACGCGATTTACATCGCTTTCGATTATCTGGATTTATTTTATTGTCCGTTCCTGGGAAATCCTTAAAGCCCTTATAGGCATCATACTTGTAAAAAAAGGAATCTGGGTTAAAAACGTCACAGTCTGAGTTCTTAAAATAAAAAAAGCGGTGTGTCAGTTAACACACCGCTTTTTGTTTACTCTATGTAAGTAAAATTATTTTACTTCTACAAGTTTAACGTTATCAATGAATACATCATGTTCTTTCATAATTCTATCCCCGATTGTTCCCATTGAGAATGTAAGAATTACGTTGTCGTCATCATCGTATTCCATTGTGAATTCCTGTTCAACAGTCTTCCATTTCTGGTTAATGTTGATGTCTGGTGCTCCATTGTATGGTGTCCAGTCTTCGTTTCCATGAGCAACCTTCCACAAAGCACCGTCACGCTGGAGAGCATATTTAATTTTACGAGGCATTGTACAGTAAACATCAAAGCTCAATTTGTAGTCTTTGTCTTTCTTAAGTGAAACACCTTTCTGCATGAGCTGGATTTTCCATTCAATGTCTTTTGTATCTTTGATTGTAACCTGAGCTGCATTGTCATTCTTTTTACCGTCAGCATCCTGTCCGATAGAATCTACTGCTACAGAAGTTGTTGCAGGATCGAATGCATAGAATTCCCACATCTTTGTTCCGTAATTGAATTCACTGTTGAAAAGAAGTTCACCGTCTTTTTTCATGTCCTTCTTTTCAACAACTTTTGCTTTTGCAAGTTTATTGAGTTTTACGTTTGCAATGTAGATTGTTTCTTTAGAACCCTGAGCGCCCATGTTAAAGTCAATGCGTGCTTCAGCATCAGATTTTTCGTTCATGATGAACTTGTATGTGAATGACTGTTTTTCTGTTGTAAGTGGAACGCTTACATCACCAAAATAACGTACCCATCCATGATTTGGTGCACAGATTCCGACTTTCATTTTTCTGTCCCCGGAAGCCCATGCGTCAAATGAGAATTCGTATTCATAACCTTTTTCAACCGGAACGTCTGGCTGTACAAGCTGAACTGAGTGTTCCTGTCCGCCTGTTCTGTTTGAAATAATTTCGATTACATTATTTTTGATAGAAGCTTTTCCGTTTCCTGGTGCGTCTTCTTTGTAAACCCAGTCTTTGTAGTCAGAAAGATCTTCTGAGTTAAAATTACCGTTTGCAACATAGTTACCGTTCTTGTCTGGTTCACGGCCCTTGAATTTTTCTTCTGTCTTTTTGATGTTTTCGTTGTAAGATTCTTTCTGGTAAACGCGTACATAATCAACTACCATCTGAGCCTGTTCGTCAAATGGAGTAGAAGCGTCTGGATTTCCAGGCCAGTTTCCGCCAACAGCAACGTTAAAGATCATGTAGAATTCCTGGTTGTATGGAGCTGGCCATGGTTCTTCTTCGTCATTGATTTTCTTTGTAAACCAGTCGTTAAAGTCGCCGACTTTTTTTCCGTCTACATAAAAGCGGATGCGTCCTGGTTCCCATTCACACTGGAAAGTATGGAATTCATCTGCAAAATTACCTTTTGTGATTGTTTCCTTAACCTGAGCCATTGTGTGTGGTTCACCAAAGTGAAGGGTAGCATAAGAAGTTGTAAGTTTGTCACCAAGAACTTCCATGATGTCAATTTCGCCGCATTTTGGCCACTGACCGTAAAGACCTTCGTTAGTAGGCATCATCCAGAATGCAGGAAGGAATCCTTTTCCGTGTGGTACCTTAAGGCGTGCTTCAAACAGACCATATTTAAAGTCATGTTTTCCCTGAGTGTTGATACGGCCAGAAGTATATACATCGCCGTTTTTTCTTGGCTGAATTACAAGGTTGCCGTCTTTGAGATAAATGTTTTCATCAGACTTGATGTAAGCCTGAAGTTCGTTGTTTACCCAGCCTGGTTCATGAAGTTCATAATTCCAGTCTGCTTCGTTGAGTTTTTCGCCGTCAAAGTTGTCTTCAAATTTAAGCTGGTACTTTGACATGTCCAGGCCTTCATCTTTCTTATTCTTTCCACAGCCTGTAAGTGCAAGTGCTGCCAGAACTAAGCCTGCAGCAATGATTCTGTTGATTTTCAATTTTTCCTCCAGAAATTGTTATCATATATACATATCTAGGATATAAAATTATCTTGTGATTTTAAATTTTACTATATGAATTTTGGGATTTTTATCAATTTTTTACTTTGAATTTCAAAATATGTGATATATAATAGTAAATATGCAAAAGGATAAAGAACTTCACGACGCCCTTTATTACCAGACGGAAAACAATATTTATCATTCCCGCTATGAAGACGAAGTCAACTTCTATTCTGCCGTAAAAAAAGGTGATATTAAAACTGTCAAAAAACTCATGACACCTCTTGAGTCTAAGGAAGGATTGGGGCAGCTTTCCAAAAAGCCTGTGAACAATCTGCGTTATCATTTTATCGTAACTACTGCACTTGTAACCCGTTACTGCACAGAAGGCGGACTTCCTTTTGAAACTGCCTATACTTTAAGTGACCTTTACATTCAGGCTGTTGATAAATGTGCATCTGAAGAATCCATTACTGCCTTGCATCAGGAAATGATCGTAGATTTTACGACCAGAATGTCCAACCTGACCACAACTGCTACAAGTCCCCAGATTACTCTTGCAAAAAAATTCATCAGGGAAAATATCTACAACCAGTTCTACGAAGATGAAATCGCCGACTTTGCGGGACTTACTCCATCTTACCTGTCAACTTTGTTCAAAAAAGAAACCGGTCAGACAATCAAGAATTTCATCCTTAAGGAAAAAGTAGAAGAGGCCAAGAACCTTCTGCGTTTTTCTGACAAATCATATATAGACATAAGTGTCTGCCTCAATTTCAGTTCTCATTCTCATTTTATTGCAACTTTCAAGAAATATGCCGGAATGACTCCAAAAGATTACCGTACAAAGTACTACGGCAAGAAATTTGATGAAGAAAAAGAGGAAAAATAGTGAAAATTCTGTCAGATAAAATTTGACAGAATCCAAATTCTGACCTAAAATGGTATTTATAATATAATTTCGGCGTGAATTATATTCGCGTCAAAACGGGAGGCCTATAAATGGCTAAAGTAGAACTCAAAGGTATTGGTAAGATCTACGAAGGAAACGTTCGTGCAGTTACTAATGCTAACATCACAATCGAAGACAAAGAATTCTGTGTTTTCGTAGGTCCATCAGGATGTGGTAAATCAACAACACTCCGTATGGTTGCTGGTCTTGAAGACATCTCTGAAGGTAAACTCTTCATCGATGGTAAAGAAATGAACGATGTTCCACCAAAAGATCGTGACATCGCAATGGTATTCCAGAACTACGCTCTTTACCCACATATGTCAGTATATGACAACATGGCATTCGGTCTTAAAATCCGCAAAATGGACAAACAGGAAATCGATCGCCGCGTTAAGGCAGCTGCTAAACAGCTCGACCTCGAACAGTACCTCGCTCGTAAACCAAAAGCTCTTTCTGGTGGACAGCGTCAGCGTGTTGCAGTAGGACGCGCTATCGTTCGTAATCCAAAAGTATTCCTTTTCGACGAACCTCTTTCAAACCTTGATGCTAAACTCCGCGTTTCAATGCGCGCTGAAATCGCAGCTCTTCACAACCGTTTGCAGGCTACAATGATCTACGTAACACACGACCAGATCGAAGCTATGACACTCGGTGATAAAATCGTAGTACTTAAAGATGGTGTTATCCAGCAGATTGGTGCTCCACTTTACCTCTACAACAACCCAATCAACAAGTTCGTAGCAGGATTCATCGGAACACCTCCAATGAACTTCCTCAAAGTAAAAGTTCTTGAAAAGGGCGGAAAAGTAATCTGTGAAGAAGGTTCTTTCGAAGTAACACCTACAGCTGACCAGCAGAAAAAACTTAAGGAATTTGTTGGACAGGAAATCTGGTTCGGTATTCGTCCAGAAGATGTTGAATACTCAGAAAAACCAGCTGCTAATGCAATGCAGATGAAAATTGTCAACAAGGAACCACTTGGTGCTGAAACACACCTCTTCCTCCAGACAAACAAAGGTCAGAACCTCATCGCTAAAACAACAGCTAGTGCTGCATTCCGTCTTGGCGACACAGTAAACCTTATTCCAACAATGGAAAAAGCTAAATTCTTCAAACTCGACGACGGTGAAGAAAACATCGTTGACGACATTAAGAAGGAATGGTAATAAAAGCCAAAGTTAAAATAATTAGTTAATAATTGTTTTAAGCCTTGTTTATAGGGATTGTTCAATTTATTTGGACAGTCCCTTTTTTTTATGCTATATTAACTTCATGATTAAGAAGAATTGTGTTGTATTGTACAAAAACTCTCCTGCAGTCGTTGTTGACTGTGATAAAGATAAATTTGAAGTTAAATACTGTTCTTTTGCACTGACAAAAGAAAATATCGAAAAAGCAGGATCTAAAAACTGTCCTTTTGCAGTGCAGAAAGTCCGCGAAAAAGACATTCAGCTGCTTTATCCGTCTATTGCTGAGTCTGCTGATCCGGCTTTTGCTGTTCCTCAGATTTCAATTGAAAAACTCATTTCTTTTACTGACGATGCTCTTGAGTCAAAAGTTGCAGAAGCCTGGGAATTACTTTCAATGGATGAGTCTACAAAGGATGCTGCAATTTCGTTTGATGAACTTTCTCTTCTTGTTGATAATAATTTTTCTGCGGCAAATTCGTGGGCTGTATTCAATGCAGTCAATTCTTCTTTATGCTTTAAAAACAACGGTACTGGTGCTGACGCTCAGATTCTTTTTGTTCCCCGCCGCCAGGAAGAAATTGACAGCCTTAAAGCAAAAGCAGATGCTAAAGAAAACGAAGGCCGTCTGCGTGCAGAATTCCTTGAACGCTTAAAAGCCCGTAAACTTCTTCCTGAAGATTCAATTCACATGGGAGATGTAGAAGCTCTGGCACTTGGAAAAACTGATAAGTCCCGTACAATGGCAGATATTTCAATCGGTCAGACTCCTGAAAAAGCCCATAAACTTTTGCTTGATACCGGGCTTTGGGAAATTACCCGTAACCCGTATCCTTTACGCTGGGGTCTAAGCATGCAGTCTGCTTCTGAAGGTCTTGTTTCTCCACCTCAGGATGAACAGCGCCTTGAACTGGACGGAACTTTCTATGCAATCGATAATGCATGGTCTAGTGACCCTGATGATGCTGTAGGTTTTGACGGAAAATATCTTTGGGTTCATATTGCAGATCCTGCATCAACTGTTACACCGGATTCTTCTATTGATATAGCTGCCCGTAACCGTGGAGCAACTTTGTATATCCCCGAAGGCGCAAGCCGTATGCTGTGCGAAAATTCTTTAAGCGATTATGCACTTGGGCTTTGCGGCCCTGACCAGAAAAGTCTTGCACTTTCTTTCAGACTTGAGCTTGACGAAAAAGGTGCAATTGCTGACTGTCAGGTTTTCAAAACTCGCGTTAAAGTAGAATGCATTACATATAATCAGGCTGACGATCGAAAGGATGAACCTCAGTTCAAAGTACTTTTTGATATTGCTGACCGTAACAGAAAACGCAGAATGGCAAATGGTTCTGTAGAAATTCAGATGCCCGAAAGCCATATTACTGTTGATCCTGAAACAAAAAAAGTTTCTATTGTGCCGGTAGTTCGTCCGGAAGCTGCTTCAATGATTCAGGAAATGATGCTTATGGCTGGAGAAGGGGCTGCTCACTTTGCGTTTAAGAATCAGATTCCTTTTCCATATATCAGTCAGGAATCTCCGGATTTACCGGAAAAAGTGCGGGAAGGGCTTGCAGGTCAGCTTCAGCTTGTAAAAAGCATGCATAAACGTAGTGTAGGCGTAACTCCAATGGCGCATGCAGGAATCGGAATCGGAATGTACAGTCAGGTAACAAGTCCTTTGCGCCGTTATTCTGACCTTGTGGCTCACATGCAGCTTCGTGCGTTCCTTGACGGGCGTAAACTGATTGACAAAGATACAATGCTTGAAAAAATCAGTGCCGGTGACGAAGCTGCCATTGCCTGCAAAAAAGCTGAACGCAAAAGTAACCTTCACTGGACTCTTGTTTATCTTTTGCAGAATCCTCAGTGGGAAGGCGAGGCTGTTCTCATGGACATTAAAGGCAAAGACGGAATCTTTATGATCAGTGAATTTGCTCAGCAGGCAACAATTCCTTTGACACAAACCTTGAATTTTAATGATGTTGTACGGGTAAAAGCTTCTAATATCAATCTTCCTGAACTGACAGTGGATTATGTCATTGTATAAGAGATTTTAGGGATTTTCGTGATTTTGTTGTATTATTTTTTATACACATGATTGCATTTTGGGTAAATTGAACCGAGCACATTTCGCATAATGTATAAAATTTAATACAGTAACCCCTGAATTACTTTAATGTATACAAAATAATACAATTTATTTAGAGATAGTTGATATTTTCAACTAATACTCGAAAAAAAGTGAATATGCTTTTACTTTTGTAATTTATTGTATTACAACAATTTAAGTTTTTTGTTGTGAAAAATAATTTAAAGTAGTGTAGTTGGCACGATTATTGCAATATATAAGGTGTAAGAAGTTAACAATTATTTACTAATTGAAAGCTTCTTCATAAATGAGCATAAACGCCTGATTTTATATATTACGGCATTATGGACATTAAGAGAGTTTAATTATAGAATAAGGAACGGTTACTTTGTAATCGTTCCTTATTTTTTTGTCTTTACAGAATTTGATATGGTGGGAAAATAAATTGAATAAGACAAGCAGTTCAAAAAAATCATCTGCTTCTGCAGGAAAATCAAGAAGTTCTTCAAAAAAAACTTCGTCTAAAAGAAAATCTTCAGGATTGTTCACTAAAAAAAAGATAAAACCAAAGGTAAAGCTTGATTCAAAAGGGATTTTAACTTTATTTGCAATTATATTCAGCGTATGTGCTGTTCTTATTTTTGTTGCAAGGGGAACAGATTTCTTTACCAGAAACGATTCCCAGACCTTAAGAGACGCAGTTGCTCAGGATTCAGCTGCTTCAAAACCAGAATCACTTCCGTCTGACAAAAATTCTTCTCAAAACAAAAAATCAAAACCTAAGACTGATTCAGCAAAAAAGACTGAGTCTGATCACCAGGAAAAAAATACACAGCCTGCCGTTCCTGACCCCAATCCCGTTCAGTCCATTAACGATGCTGACCTTGAGGCTGAACGCATTGCATTAAATATTCTTCACGACGCAGAAGCTGACCTTGACCGGCTTCGCAACCAGAAAAAAAATGAACTGGAAAAAGCATCAGAACAGAAAACTCAGGTTCAGCCAAAAACTGACAGTAATTCAGCTTCTTCAAATTCAACTGCACAAAATAAACCTGCTTCATCAGCCCTTGATTCATTTTTTCCTGATGCAAAAGGTTCTCCACGCATAGCAATTGTTCTTGATGACGGCGGACATAATACTTCGCAGCTTAAAAAATATCTTGAATTAAAGATGCCTTTAACAATTGCAGTTTTGCCAAAGCTTCCTGATTCAAAAGAATGCGGTGCCATGGTAAGAGCCAGCGGAAAGGAACTTATGCTTCACCAGCCGATGCAGGCAGTAAACCGTTCGGTTAATCCAGGCCCTGGTGCAATTACCCCTGACATGAGCCTTTCAGAAATTGAAGTTCTTCTTAAAGCTAATATGGCCGAAGTAGGGCCTGTAAAAGGTCTTAATAACCACGAAGGTTCGCTGATTACAGAAGACGAAAACCGTATCGGCGTTGTAATGGATACTGCAAACAAGGCTGGGGTTTTCTTTATGGATTCAAGGACAAGTGCTGCTTCTAAAGTGAACAGCGTTTCTTTAAGCATGGATATTCCATATTATAAGCGTGATATTTTTCTTGATAACGTAAAAAGCCGTGATAATGTTCTTGCAGAAATAAAAAAAGGTCTTGAAATTGCAAACCGCCAGGGGAACTGTATTATGATCGGTCATGTGTGGTCAGCTTCTTTTTTGCCTGCAATTCTTGATGAATGTTATCCTGTTCTTGTAAAAAAAGGATATAAGTTTACGACTGTAACAAACTCAGGTGCTTTAATCAGACCGTAGTTTCTGTTATAATCGTGAATACTAAGTGGAGAAAACAATGAAAGTTTTAGGAATTGAATCAAGCTGCGACGAAACCGCCTGTGCAATTGTAGAAGACGGTAAAAAAATTTTGAGCAATGTTGTCGCAACACAAATTCCTTTTCACCAGGTATATAAAGGCGTAGTTCCGGAAATTGCCAGCCGCAAACATGTTGAATGGGTTTTGCCGGTTGTAAAGCAGGCTCTCGCAGAAGCAAATCTTACAATGGATGATATCGATGCAATTGCTTCTACAAACCGTCCCGGTCTTATGGGATCTCTTCTTGTAGGTCTTACTTTTGGAAAAACTCTTGCATGGGCAACAAAAAAGCCGTTCATTGCAATTAATCACATGCTGGGACATCTTTATGCTGCTCATCTTGAAAATGACATTGCGTATCCTTATCTTGGATTACTTGTTTCCGGCGGTCACTCGATTATCTGTAAAGTAAACGGATTTGATGATATCGAAGTTATGGGAACTACTGTTGATGACAGTGTTGGAGAAGCTTTTGATAAAGTTGCAAAATTTTACGGGCTTGGATATCCAGGCGGTGTAATTATTGATAACCTTGCAAAACAGGGAAATCCAAAAGCCGCTCATTTTCCGCTTCCTAAACTTGATAATGACGAACACCGTTATGATGTTTCTTTTTCAGGACTTAAAACAGCTGTAATTCATCAGTGTGATATGTTCTGGAATAAGGACTTTGAAAAAAATAATGAAAATATGTGTGCAGCTTTTCAGGAAACTGCATGTAAAACAATTGCATCGCGTTTGTTCCGTGCAATCGATGATACAGGATTAAAAACAGTAGTTGCCGGCGGTGGAGTTGCTGCTAACTCAAGGCTTAGAGCCATGCTTGCAGAAAGAACTGACGTTAATTTTGTATTCCCGCCGTTAAAGCTTTGCGGTGACAACGGTGCAATGATTGCAGGTGTTGCATATCACTTTTTGCAGCGCGGCGACCGCAGTGGAATTGATACAACAGCCTGTGCAAGAATTGTAGCCTTTAAAAAAGGTTTGCAGCGCAGTAACAGCAGAACAGGAAACAAATATGAGTGATACTATTCAGCAGAATATTGAAAACAGCAGACTTGATGATAAATTACGCACAATGACTTACGGCTTTGTAGGTCTTGGAATTATGGGCGGTTCTCTTGCAAAGGCAATCAGAAACAGAGTTTTTGATACTGACGGTCCAAAAGGAAAAATTCTTGCAATGGACATTAAGCCTTTAAGCCTGCAGCAGGCAGTTTCTGATAAAATTATTGATGAAGGTTTTCAGCCGTGTCAGGTTAGACAGATGCTTGCAGTATGTGATTTTGTGTTCATCTGTCTTTATCCTGGTGCAACCCTTGATTTTCTTATTGAATATCGTGATGCGTTTAAATCAGGCTGTATTGTAACCGATATCAGCGGTGTAAAAACTAAGATTGCTCAGACTCTTTATTCAGACCGCGAAAAATATCTTCGTCCTGATGTTGATTTTATTCTCGGGCATCCTATGGCCGGAAATGAAAAAGAAGGTTACGAAGGTTCAACTCAGACAGTTTTCCAGAACCGCAACTACATCATCATGCCTGATTCGCAGAATAAACCTGAAAACCTTGAGCTGTTAAAACTTCTTGTAACCCGTCTTGGAATCAGAAGAATCATCGAAACTGACTACATTACTCATGATCATAAAATTGCATTTACTTCTCAGCTTTGTCATGTAATTGCAAGTGCTCTTGTAGACAGTGCAGAAGACGAACAGATTACTGCTTTTGGCGGCGGAAGTTATGAAGACCTTACACGCATTGCATTAATCAATGCGCCGCTTTGGACAGAACTGTTCCTTTCTAACCAGAAAGAACTTATTTCAATGATAGAAAATTTTGAAAATTCACTTTCTAAAATGAAAGGACAGATTGCAGCCGGTGACAAAGAAGGGTTGTGTAAAACTCTTTCTGATGTCCGTTCAAAAAGAGCAGCAATGGCAACAAAAAAATAAAAAGTTCAGTTATTCCTGCAGCGGGAACTGTGTTTTTATTTGACTTTTATAGATTAAAGGATAGAATAATATTATGACAGACTTAGAAATGCTTGACGGTGCTATCCGTCGTGTACCTGATTTTCCAAAACCTGGAATCCTTTTTTATGACATTACAAGTATTTTTGTAAATCCAAAAGCTTTTGATTATTGTATCAAACAGATGGTAGAAATCTATAAAGACAAAAAAATTGATGCAGTTGCAGCAGTTGAATCCCGCGGATTCCTTTTTGCAGCTCCTTTTGCACAGGCTCTTGGAATCCCTATGATTCTTATTCGCAAAAAAGGAAAACTTCCCGGCGATACATACAGCTGCAAGTATGCCCTTGAATATGGAACAGCAGAAGTCGAAGCCCATAAGGCAGATATCGAAAAAGGAAAGAATTATCTTGTTGTTGATGATCTTATTGCAACAGGTGGAACTCTTGCCGCTGCCCGTAATCTGATCGAGCAGGGCGGTGGAACTGTATCAGACTTTTTTGGAGTAATCGGTTTGCCGGAACTTAATTATGAACCGGTTCTTGCTCCTTCTAAAGTAACAACTTTAATTAATTACAGCGGAAAATAAACTTACGGCCTGCCTGCAGTTTTCTGTTATGGCAGGCCAGTTTTTTTGAGAAATATCTTTCCCTGTAACAATGCAGCTTGCGCCAACTGCAAGTACGTTTTCTTTACTTAAATATTCCCGTGCATTACCAAAACTGATTCCGCCTGTAGGAATAAACTGAACGTCAGAAAAAGGACCTTTCATTGCATCAAGATAAGCTGCTCCACCAAGATTCGAAGCAGGAAAAAGCTTGAGTATTTTACAGCCTTTATTGTATGCAGTCATTATTTCTGTTGGAGTTGCAACTCCTGGAATGACTGTAATTTTTTTTCTCTGGCAGTAATCAACAATTTCTTCGTTATAGCCTGGCATTACGATAAAGTCAGCGCCGGCTTCTATGGCGTCTTTTGCCTGCTGGAGGTTCAATACTGTTCCGGCTCCGATTGCCATGTCAGAAAAATTCCTTGCTGCAATTCTTATGGCTTCGACAGCGGCTGGAGTACGCAGAGTGATTTCTGCATTCATGATTCCGCCTGCTCTTATTGCACCGATAATTGAGTAAGTTTCCTGGCTTTCTTCTATTTTAATAACCGGAATTATTCTTGTTTTTTTGAATTCGTTGATTACATCTGTCATAAAATTATTATCGGCAAATATTCTTACTTGCTATAGATTAGAACAAGTGATAAAATATATTTCGCATGTACAGATGATTTTCTGTACGAGGGGAATTAAAAAAATGGCAAAAGCACAGGCTTATCCAAGACATTACAAATCATTGCTCGGTGAAAAAGAAACAGAGCATGCAATCGTACTTATCAAAGACTTTTTTCAGCTTGCATTATCAACAGAACTTAACTTGACTCGCGTTACAGCACCACTTTTTGTTCGCTCTGGAACAGGTGTAAACGATGACCTTAACGGTATTGAACGCCCGGTTTCTTTCCCGGTTCGCTGTATGAATGAAGAACGTATGGAAATCGTTCAGTCACTTGCAAAATGGAAACGCCTTAAAGTTACAGACCTGGGACTCAAACCTGGATTTGGTATTTATACAGACATGAATGCTATCCGTCCTGACGAAGATCTCGATGCAGTTCACTCACTTTATGTTGACCAGTGGGACTGGGAAATGGCAATTGATGATAAAGACAGAACAGTATTCTATCTTCACGAAATCGTAGAAAAGATTTACCGCTGTATCAAACGTACAGAATTCTTCATTTATGACCGCTACGACAACATCAAGCCTGTTCTTCCTGAAAAAATTACATTTGTTTATGCAGATGACCTTCAGCGTGAATATCCTGACCTTTCTCCAAAAGAAAGAGAAGCTGCTGTATGTAAAAAATACGGTGCAGTATTCATTACAGGTATCGGTGGCAAGCTTCCTGACGGTTCAATTCATGACGGACGCGCTCCAGACTATGACGACTGGATTACAGAAACAGGTGACGGTCATCGTGGTCTTAATGGTGATATTCTTGTATGGAACACTGTTCTTAACCAGCCATTTGAAATTTCTTCAATGGGTATCCGCGTAAGTCCTGCATCTCTTAAAGCTCAGCTTGAAGAACGCGATGCAAAAGAACGCGCAAAACTTATGTTCCATTCTAAACTTCTTAAGGGACAGCTTACACAGACATTGGGCGGCGGTATCGGCCAGTCTCGTCTTTGTATGTTCCTTTTGCGTAAAGCACATATCGGTGAAACACAGGTTAGTATCTGGCCTGACAAGATGTACACTGATTGTGAAAAGCATGGAATTAAACTTCTGCAGTTGAAATAGAATTGCATTCATTTTAATAGAAGGCTTATGGAAAAAAAGCAGTACAGTTTTGGTTCAGGTGAATTGTTGTCTCAGCTTAAATCCTTTGGCGAAAAAGGAATTACTGAGCTGACTGTTCATGATGCTGAACTTTCGGGTTCAAGACCAAAACTTGTATCGCTTTTGAACGCCGTAGCAAAACAGGCTCCCCAGCTTTACCTTAATTTGAGCGTAAAGCCGGATGTCATTGATGCAAGCGTCATTAATCTTGCACAGAACCTTTACTGTACCCTGGATATTCCGTTCACTTCTGCAAATCCTAAAAGCGATAAATATCTGTTTGATAAAAAGCTGTATTCAAAAAAAGCGGCAGTTCTTAATAATGCTGGCCTGGTTTTTGGTTTTGATATGGATTACGCAGTCTGTCCCGGCGACAGCTTAAAGCTTTTTCGCGACCGCATTGATTTTGCTGCAAGCCTTTATCCAAACCATATTGATTTTGCACAGCTTTATTCCCAGAGCGGAATTAAAGAAAAATGCACAGGAACTTTTTCAAGTCAGGATATTGCGCTTGCAAAAAGAATTGCAGTAGGAACAAGTGTTTTCTATAGTGCAGGCCGTGCAGTTCCATGGTTTAATATTGTTATTTCTGCATTAAAAATAAATCCTTCAAAATTTCTTGCTGATTTTGGTGAATGGCTTGACTGTAATAATTTTTCTGTAAATAAAGCAGACGGTCAGACAATCGCAAACCTTACTCATAAAGAAATCGAAAAAATGCAGACAGCCTTTATGGAAATCAAATTTGAAGAAAAGTCAAAAACTCATCTTTTTGTAATTGCAAGGGATCTTGTCCGCCTTTACGGAGCACTTTCCAGAGTTGATGCAGAATCAGAAGAATGTGAACTTGACCTTAACTTTAATCCTGACGACCTTTTAAGTCCAGCAAGCCTGAATCTTGTTTCTTTTGCAGAAAATGTCTGTATGGAAAACTGCCGCATTAAAGTTTTTGCAGGCGATGACTGTCCGGACTACAAAATTATCTGATCTGCTGCTTTTATGAAAAACGTAAAACTTGTTGCTGGTGCAAATATTCGCCTTGATGCTTTTTTACAGGCAAACCTTAACACTGCCGCAGAAATGGAAAAAACTCCCTTAAGTAATTCTAAAATCCGGCGACTGATTATTGCCGGCTGCGTCAGCGTAAATAACAATCAGATAAGAATTCCAGGTTATAATTTAAAACCAAAATCAACTGTTATCTGCCGTATCGAAGAAGAAAAGGCTTTGTATAATAAAGCTCCAGATGACGTTAAATTTGAAGTCACAGAAAAGTCGATTCTTTATGAAGACGAAAATCTTATTTATATAAACAAGCCTGCGTTCTTTCCCACTGAACCTACAATCGTAAAAGAGCGGGATAATCTTCATGCAGCAATCGTAAGATATCTGTGGAATAAAAATCCTTCTTTGCGAAATCCGCCTTATGTGGGAATCATGCACCGCCTTGACCGTGAAACAAGCGGCGTAATTCTTTTTACAAAAAACAGAACTGTAAACAAAGCAATTTTTGACCTGTTTAATTCAAAAGATGTGGAAGAAGGAAAAGTCCGTAATATAAACAAAACATATATAGCCGTTGTGCAAAAATCACTTTTCCCTCAAAAGAGAAAAAAAGGCTATAAGTTTAAAGTTGAACTTTACATGAACCGCGTTACATCAAAAAGCGCAGGCTGTAAATGGGGAATTGTTCCTGCTGATAAAGGCGGGCTTTATTCACTTACGGAATTTGAAGTAAAAGAAGTTAAGGCTGACAAAGTATATTTATATGCCCATCCAGTAACAGGAAGAACACACCAGATCCGCGTTCATCTTGCAAGTCTGGGTTGTCCGATTATCGGAGACAGTATTTATTCAAAGCCAGATAAACGGCTTATGCTGCATGCATTTCAGCTTGAAATCCCTCATCCTGTAACAGGGCAAAAATTTACAGTAACTGCAGATTGTGATTTTTAAGGAGAATGCACCAGCATGGATATAGAAACGTTGAAGTTCCGCGCAAAAATAATTCAGGCTCTGCGCAGTTTTTTTATAGATAAAGGTTTTCTTGAACTTGATACACCGGCACTTTCCAGGGATTTGATTCCGGAAAACTGTCTTGAAGTTTTTAAAACAGAATATGTTGAACCATGGACAGATAAAAAAATTCCTCTTTACCTTGTTCCAAGTCCTGAAATTTACATCAAGAAAATTATCGGTCAGCACAAAACAGATGTGTTCCAGTTAAGTAAATGTTACCGCAATGTTGAATCCCATGGTGATGTTCACAGCCCTGAATTCACCATGCTGGAATATTACAAAATGAATGCGGATTATAAGGATACGCTTAAACTTACACAACAGCTGTTCGATTCACTTTTACCTCCTGCACCCAAAAATGCACCGGACCCTTATGCTTACATGCGCCCGCCGTTTTTGCAGCTGAGGATGGATGATGCTTTTGAACAGTTTGCAGGATTTAAACTCAGTTCATGTCCTGAACCTGCAATGCTTGCTGCCCATGCAAAACGACTTGGTCTTGAACCAGGAAACGTTCCTTTTGAACAATGGCCATGGGATGACCTTTATGAACTGATTCTTGTTCACTGTATTGAACCTAATCTTCCAAAAGACAGACCGGTTGCACTTATGGATTATCCGGCTCTTGTTCCCTGTCTTGCCCAGGAATTTGAACAGGATGGATTTGTATGGAAAGAACGCTGGGAACTTTACTGCAATGGAGTAGAAGTATCTAACTGCTATTCAGAAGAAACCGATGCCCAGAAAATCAGGGAATATTTTGAGGCAGAAACAAAAGCCAAAAATGCCTGCGCCCGTATTCCTCACAACACAGATCCTCAGTATTACAGAAATTTTGAGTCTTTCCCTAAATGCTCAGGAAATGCAATGGGCGTTGACCGGTTGATTGCACTTTTAAATGGTAATAAGTCTATAGAAGGAGTCTTGCCATTCCCTCTATAATAGAATATAATATAAAGATAAACAGTTATAATTGTGAGGTTTTTTTATGATTAAAGGCGGTGAAATCAATAAGGGTACAGTTCTTATCATCAAGAACGCTCCTTACCTTGTTGTTGAACGTGAATTTGTTAACCCAGGAAAAGGAACAGCATTTGCTCGCTGTAAGCTTAAGAATCTTAAAGACGGTTCAGTTTTGGGCCAGCAGGTTTTCAAAACACCTGATACATTCGAAGATGCAACTGTAGATACAATCAATGCTCAGTACATGTACTCTGACGCAGATTCATACTGGTTCCAGAATACAGAAACTTTTGACCAGATTCAGGTTGCTATTGCTGACAATCCTGACATTCAGGGTTACCTTCGTGATGATGTTGACTACCAGCTCGTAATCTGGGAAGGAAACGTTATCGACGTTAAGATTCCACAGAAAATGACATTCGTAGTTGCAGAAAGCGAAAACTACATTAAAGGTGATACAGTTTCTGGTGCTACAAAACCTATTACAACTGACACTGGACTTACAGTTCGTGTACCATTGTTCATCAAACAGGGTGAAACAATCGTTGTAAACACAGAAAGAAACGAATACCTCGAAAGAATTAACAAATAGTTCTTTATAAAGGTACTGCTTTATGAATCCTCTGGGGCCTTGGGCTTTTCAGAGGATTTTTTTTGCTCTTATGATTTTAAGTGCAGACTTACAGTTGCTGTAAACGCAGGTATTCACAAAAGACAGCGGGTTTAGGTATAATGAATTTATGCCACAACCACCATTATTCAGATACATAGATAAAGCAGTTATAGATTACAAAATGATTGAAAATGGAGATAGAATTCTCATTGGAGCTTCGGGAGGAAAAGATTCTACAGCTTTGATTGAATATTTTTCCAACCGGCTTAAGCGTCCGGGGTCAGATTTTGAATTTAAAGCCATTCATGTAGCAACAGAAATTACTCCTGACCTTAATCAGGATTTACAGAATCTTTTTGCCTCATGGAACGTATCTGTAGAAACATTGAATGTTGAAGTTCTGGGGCGCTTAAAGCCCGGACGCAAGATGAACTGTTACTGGTGTTCAACTCAGCGCCGCACGGAACTTTTGCGTTATGCAATGGCAAATGGTTTTAATAAAATCGCTTTGGGCCATCATCTGGACGATACCCTTGAAACACTTTTAATGAATATGCTGGATAAAGGGACTTTTTCTACAATGGCTCCTGTTATGACCTATAACAATTACCCTGTAAAAGTAATCCGACCTTTATGCTATGCCCCGGAAAATCTTATCATTGAACACGGAAAATCTGCAGGTTATATCTGTTCAACCTGTACCTGTAACTATCAGGATAATTCACGCAGAAAACAGGCCCGTGCAAAACTTGAATTCCTCACAGACGGCGATCCTAGCAAAAAGGAGCACCTGTTCGATTCTATGAGGAATATTCATCCGGATTATCTTGCCTAGAAAAGCTTTTATTTTATGACTGCTTACGCTTGATGTTTTCTTCAATACACTTAACTTTAAGGTCTTTCATTTTTTCTGTGAGAGAAACCTTGTAAATGTGAGGATTGAGGATGCGTTTGTATGAATCATCCAGACATTCCAGCTGACGGCACATATTGGCACGAGCGCGGCGAAGCTGTTCATCTGCAGGAAGGGCAGGAACTGTTCTCTGTCCGGCCTTGATTACCTGTTTTAAAAGCGGTTCAATTTTTGCAGGAGTGAATTTGAACTGGCGGTAGTCTACCATTGTATGGAAGAAAGTATATTCCTTACCGGCTTCGAGAACTTCATCTTCGCAGGCAAGAATATCACCTTTTGCGTTACCAGAAGCATCGTAAATACGGTAAACATTTTTAATTCCAGGGTTTGTATTTTTTGCAGGATTATCAGAGAATTTCATAACCGGAATATGAGAATCTGTTTCTTTGTCATGGCGTGCTGCAAGTTTGTAAACGCCTGTGAATGAAGATTCGTCTCCGCCTGTAACCATGTGAGTTCCAACACCCCAGCTGTTAATAGGTGCACCTTTTGCAACAAGAGTTTCGATGATTTCTTCTGTAAGTTCATTTGAAACACTGATTGTAGCTTTAGGGAATCCTGCTTTATCAAGTTCCTTACGAACCTGTGTAGACAAATACATGATATCCCCGGAATCAAGGCGGACACCAAAGTTATATCCTTTTTCTACAAGTTTAGCCCCGGCTTTAATTGCATTTTTAATTCCTGACTGGAGTGTATCGTATGTATCAATCAGGAATACGGAATTCTGAGGATAAAGTTCTGCGTAGGCGTTGAATGCTTCAAGTTCAGAAGGGAATGACATAATCCATGAATGGGCCATTGTTCCCATTACAGGAATACCATAAATTTTGCCGGCAAGAGTATTAGAAGTTCCTGCTGCACCGCCAATATAAGCTGCACGGGTAGCACTCATTGCTCCGTCAAAGCCCTGTGCACGTCTGAGCCCGAATTCCATGATTGCGCCTTTTTCGCTTGCAAGCCATACACGGGCTGTTTTTGTAGCAATAAGGCTTTCAAAGTTTACATGGTTTAAGATCATACCTTCAAGAATCTGTGCTTCGATAAGGTTTGCATGGATGCGTACAAGCGGTTCCTGAGGGAAAATAACGTTTCCTTCGTCCATTGTGTACATATCACCTGTAAACTTAAATCCTGCAAGGTATTCAAGGAAGTCTTCATCAAAAATCCTGCGTTCTCTAAGATAGTCTATATCTTCTTTTTCAAAATGAAAGTTTGTTACAAGGTCAATAAGGGTTGCAGTTCCTGACAAAATGGAAAAACCGCCGTTAAAAGGGTGTTTCCTAAAGAACATGTCAAAGACAACTGTATGGTTCATCTTCTGCTTAAAGTAACCCTGTGCCATAGTAAGTTCGTAAAAGTCTGTAAACAGAGCGTTTTTTGCGTTTTTATAAATATCTTCCATATAATTACCTCTATATGCTTTTTTTATATGTGAATTGAATTATTAAAAGCTTGACGGCCTTTTTTCGTGTTTAAAGGTGAATCTTGCACCTGCAGTTTTTCCCACAAAACGGGACATAAATGCCTTGAATTTCCAGATAAAGGCCCATAAGGCAATGGTTTTACCTTTTTGGGCAGCTTTAAGGCAGTGTCTTACGGTTTTTACTGCTGATTTTCCGTGAAGAACCTCTTTTCTGGCCCCGTTAGAAGCTACATTTGCAAATTCTGTGCTTACAGAACCAGGACACATTGCACATACCTTGATTCCGCGGCTTTCAAGTTCTGCTGCAAGTGCAACACTGAATGAAAGTACATAAGCCTTTGTGGCAGCATATACTGCAAAGTTTCCTAACGGCAGGAATGAAGCAAGGCTTGCTGTGTTTATGATAAAGCTTCCCTGATTCATGTATTCAAGGGAAAGACCGCAAAGTCCTGTAAGACTGGTGCAGTTAAGGTCAATCATGTCCAGTTCTTTTTCAAGAGGAGTGTAGGCAAATTCACCGTAAGTGCCAAAACCGGCATTATTTATCAGAAGTCCGATCTCAAAACCGCCGTATTTCTGTGAAGTAAGTTTTTCTGCATCCAGAAGTGCTTTGAATGATCCTGTTCCTTTACGGCCTGTAAGGTCAATTTCTATATCCCGGACCTTAGGAAGGTTTTCATTCCCGGGTTTTTCCCTGTAATGGTTCATGTCATATGCAATATCGTAAAGACGGTTTTTTCTGCGTGCCAGAAGCCAGAATTCATCAAAATGGCCGTACTGATATTTGTCGGCATTGTAAAACAGTTCTCTGGCAAACTCCAGTCCCATACCCGAACTGGCACCTGTAATAATTGCAATTCTTTTCATAAAATTCATTATATTGCATTTACTTCTATTTGACTATATGTTTTATATTCTATATAATTTTAAAGATATGAAACTTTTTAATCGAGCAGTTGTTATTTTAATGAGTACTGCATGTCTTATTTTTGCTTCGTGCAAAACTATGGCTTTGAATGCAGTTTCAAGTGGACTTGCCGGATCTGATAAAAAAGGTGTTCCTGCAAAGGTTAAGCCGGATGCACCGGATCCTATGATGGCATTTATGGGTGAAGAAGATCCTGTTATTGTAAAGGAAGTTCTTCCTACACTGGTAAAGATCTATGAAATCATGCACATTGAAAACCCTACACATCAGGGTAATACAATTATGTGCGGTACATTGAACGTTATGTATGCCAATCTTTGTGTTCAGCAGGATGCGGATGCCATGACAGATCCTCGTCTTCTTGATATGCAGGTAGAAGAATATAACCGTGCCAAATATCACTATCTTAAAGGCCGTGATCTTATTTTCTCCTGCTTTGAAGAACGATGGCCTGGATTTACAAAAGCAATTCTCGGTTCTGACGAAGAAGCATATAAAAAAATGGCAGCAAAGATTACAGCAAATGATGTAACTGCTGCTTACTGGGCATGTGCAGGGTTCTTTGCATCTTTTGCACTTGATCCGCTTGACTCGGATGCTATCGGATGTCTTAAGGGACATCTTGCAATTCTTGAAAGAGCAGCTGAACTTGCTCCTGAATACAGTAATGGTTCCATCTGGGACGTTATGTGTCAGGTATATGCAGCTGCACCAATGGATTTTGGCGGTGACATGGACCGTGCTGTTTTCTGCTACAACAAAGCGCAGGAAGTAGCAAAAGGAAAATCTGCGGGGCTTTACCTTACTTATGCAGAAACTTTCTGTAAGCCGGAAGGTGACAAAAAGGCTTTTGTTGATGCACTTGAAAAGGCTCTTGCAATTGATCCTAAAGCTGATCCGTCAAATACTCTTATGACTGTTATCAGTCAGAAAAAGGCAAAACGCCTTATGGCTCACCTTGATGACTATTTTATTGATTGGGGTGATGAAGAAGACGAAGAAAACTCGTCAGACTTTGAATAAAATCCTTTAGGAGGGGTTTCGTATGAAAATGACAAAGAAATTTGCTGCAATCGTTGTATCAGTTCTTTCTGTTTCTGCTGTATTTGCACAGACAAGAACAATCAAAATTGCATCTGTAGCACCTGCTCGTTCTTCATGGGACGTTCAGCAGCGTACAATTGCCAAAGAATGGGCAGAAATTACAAACGGTGAAATTTCACTTCAGTTTATGAATGCTGATGCAATGGGTGGAGAAGCTGGTGTTGTTAAAAAGCTTAATTCAGTTCGCCCTGGACAGAAAGCTCCTATTGGCGGTGCAATCTTTACTTCTCTTGGTGTTTCAAACCTTGAACCAAGATCAAATGTAATGACACTCTGTGCACCATTCCTTTTCCGTAATCAGAATGAACTTAATGCTGTTCTTACAAAATTCACACCTGAAATGCAGCAGCCTCTTCTTGAAAAAGGCTATGTAGTTCTCGGATGGTTCAACGTAGGATGGGCTTACTTCTTTACTTCTGAACCTGCAAAGACACCTGCTGATCTTAAAAAACTTAAGCTTGCTGTAGGCGGTCTTACTTCTCCAGCACTTGCAAATGCTTTCAAATCTGCTGGATTCTTGACACAGAACGTACCTGCTGACAAATACATGTCTGCAATTACAAACGGTGATATTCAGGGACTTTTCACAATTCCTATGTACGCTTATGCTGCAGGTTATTGTAAGACTCTTGATAACGTAATCAATATTCCTCTTGCACCTGTAATGGTAACAATGGTTATGTCAAAGGAAGAATGGGATTCAATTCCAGACAAGTATAAACCAGCTCTCATGGAAAGTATCAAACGCGCTGAAGCAACATTCGTTCGTGACCAGAAGCGTAATGATGCAAACTATCTTGCACGCTGTAAGCAGCAGGGATGTGTTTCTTTTGATCCTACACCTGCAGAACGCCAGTTGTGGGAAGATCAGTTCAAGAAAGATATGCCACATATGTATTCAGGATCAAATCCTGTTGTAAGCAAAGCACTTTATGACAAAATTGCTGCTTACCTTAAAAGTTATAGAGGTGAATAATTGAAAAACCCATTCAAGAACGAAGATGGAAAATTCTTTGCAAACGGCACAAGTAAACTTTCATTTATTGAAGATGTTTTTGCCTTTGGATTGATTCTTTTACTTACAGTTTTTACTCTGGTTTTTAAGCTGGTTCAGGAAGACCTGCACCTTCAGATCAAGGACTCTGACCTTGTTCTGATTAACCTTGGTTTTATGTTTGCCTGCGTTGCCGGTATCATTACCTGGCGCGAAGACAAACATCTTAGCCTTGCAAGTATTACAGACAAACTTCCTGCAGGCGTTAAGAAAGTAATCGGCTGTATCTGTACAGCAATTGTTCCAATGGTTCTTACACAGCTTTTCTTTGTATCCCTTTGTGAACTTCTGAATCCTGATAACTATACTGGAAAAGTATGGTTCATTTCTGAAAGATTCTTCTTTTTCTTTATGCCTTTGTGTTACTTTGCAATGGTTGCAATGGTAATTTCTCATAAAGAAAACAGAATTGCTGCAATCGTCGGTCTTGTACTGGGTGTTATTACTTCTTTTACACCAATTACAGGAAGTATGTTCTATGTATTCGGAACAACTCCAGAGTCTGTTCCGTTTATGTACAAGCTTGGAGATTTGTGGAATGTCATCTGTGACAAGGCAATCTGGTACTTTGTAGTACTTCTTATTATCCTTGCATTTGCCGGTGTTCCTCTTTTTGTTGTAATCAGTGCAATTACTTATGTTCTGTTCTCAAAAGCAGGCGGAATTGTATCGATTATTTTTGAACAGGCTGCTTCTCAGTTCCTTAAACCGGATATTATTGCAATTCCTTTGTTTACAATTGCAGGTTATGTTCTGGCTCAGGGAAGTGCAGGTAAGCGCTTTGTTAATCTTTTTAACGCATTGTTCGGATGGTTCAGGGGAGGAACTGTAGTTGCAACAGTTCTTGTAATTACATTCTTCTCTACATTTACAGGTGTTTCTGGTGTAACTATTCTTGCACTTGGTTCTCTTTTGTGCCTTATTCTTGTTGGGTCAGGTTACAATAAAGACAAGGCAGAATCTTTGATTACTTCAAGCGGTGCTCTTGGACTTTTGTTCCCGCCAAGTGTTGCAATCATTATGTATTACACTTCAAATGTTACAGTTATTGAACAGTTTGAACCTGGCTTTAACGTAATGAACCTCTTTGTTGCTGCCCTTATTCCTGGTTCAATTATGGCACTTGCCATGATCGTAATGGGAATTATTTATGACAAAAACAAGAGTCGTCCGAAATTTTCAGGGAAGGCAATTCTTACAGGATTTAAAGACTGTGCATTTGAACTTTTGCTTCCTGTTTTAATCTGTCTTACATACTTTACTCAGATCTTTAACCTTTTCCAGGTTGCAGCATTTGCAGTATTGTATACATTTATTCTTGAAACTTTTGTACGCCGTGACTTTACTCTGCGTAAGGCTGGCCGTGTAATTGCTGACAGTGTTCCTGTTTCTGGTGGTGTTCTTTTCATCATTGCAGCAGCTTCTGCATTCTCATATTATCTTATGGATGCAAACGTTCCTGAACTTGTTACAGAATTCATTACAGCTCATGTTTCAAGTAAGTATGTATTCCTTATTCTTGTAAACCTTGTACTTCTTGTTGTTGGATGTCTGATGGATTTGTATTCTGCAATTCTCATCATTTCACCACTTCTGCTTTATGCAGGAACAGCATTCGGTATTCCGGTAGTTCAGTCTGCCGTAATCTTCCTTATGAACCTTTCTATTGGATTCTTGACACCGCCTGTTGGAATGGACCTTTTCATTTCTTCTTATGCTTTCAAGAAACCTGTATCAAAGGTAATCAAGGGTGTAATGCCATTCCTTTGTGTTCAGCTTGTAGTACTTATGCTGGTAACTTATGTTCCTGCTTTTACAACATGTCTTTTGCCTGAAGATGCATCTGGTAATGTAGAACAGGAAGCAGATGTTCCGGGAGTAGAAGATGACTTTGATGATTCATTTGATTATGAATCGGACTACAGTGATGCTGACTCTTTTGATGCTGCTGCAGTAGATGAAAATCCTGCACTGTAACTGACTATAAGGTAAGATGAAAAAATCTTATTTACAGATGGTTACGGTTTTAATTGCCGTAACCATTTTTTGTTCATGTTCAAATCCCTCTAAAAAAATTACTCAAAAAGAAATTGCAATGCATAAAAATGCGCAGTGTCTTTACGAGGATTTATTAAAAGATAAAAAGCTTAAGTTTGAAGCAATTAAAAAATTTGCTGATTCACTTACACTTGAAGAAAAACTTTCACAGGTATTTTTAATTAATCTTGAAAGTGATACAAAGTTTCTGCCCGTTGAATGGTATGATTCAAACGGTACTAAAAAAACTTTGATGCCTGCAGGATATATTTTCTTTTCTTATAATATCAGTAACGATCCTGAAAAAGTCATTGCATTCACCAGGGATATTAAAACTCATGCAATTAAACAGAGAACTATTGTTCCTTTTTTGAGTGTTGACAGCGAAGGCGGATATGTAAACCGTCTGCGTAATCTTGCAGGTCCAATGCCCGAAAACAAGCGTGTTTCTCATTGTCTTGACTATAAAAAAGCATTTGAGTTTTATGACCTTTTTGCAAAACAGTTTAAGTCTCTTGGTTTTGACCTGAACCTTGCACCTGTATGTGAAGTTGAAACAGAAAATAATAAAGATTTTCTTGACGGAAGAAGTTATGGTAATGCAGACCAGGTTTTAAAATATGGTGCAGCTGCAATAAATGCTTACCATAAGAATAAGGTTGGAGTAGTACTTAAACATTTTCCGGGTAATTCAAATACTGATCCTCACATCGGTCTTCCTCAGATTGATATGACAGAAAAAGAATTTAATGAAATTCAGACTGTGTTCAATGACCTTGCATCTTATCAGGCAGAAATGATTCTTATGAGCCATGCTGTGGTTCCTGCTTTTGATAAAACTCCAGGCGATTTAAGCAAATTCTGGATTAACGATATTCTTGTAAATAAAATGGGATACCAGGGTATCGTTCTTTCTGATGATATTTTTATGGATGCACTTTATGCTAACGGGTATCCGCCAAAAGTTGCAGTAAAGATGGCTATTGAAGCCGGAATAAACTGCATTATGATTTCAGAAAAAAAGTTCGGTAAGCAGATGGAAATTCTTAAAGAAATCTGTCTTGAAGATCCGGCTTTTATGCAGAAAGTAAATAACAGCGTTTATAAAATGCTTGAATATAAAGCTGCATCTGATCTTTTGCCGCTTGTGTATCATGACGGGCAGTATCATATAATTACTCATCTGTTTAAAGGCGAACCTCCAAGATTAGATGAAATCTCACCATATGATGATCCGCTGTTTGAATTTAATGATTCCCGTGCAAAAGCTGTTGAGTTTTATAAACAGAACTTTTTTGATGTAGATAGTGATGAAGAACGTCTGACAGGTATTAAAATGCCAGAAGATAAAAGGGCACAGTAATGGCAAAGAAAAAAGATGATTTGACTCACGGAGCCCCGGGCTTTGATCTTTATTACAGTAAAGAATATGGAGAACGCTGGACTGCATTAAAAGAAAGTCTTGCACAGGAAAGTTCGCCTGTTTCTTATTGTGTGGACAAAGAATGCAGAACATATTTTTTGGACAGCGCAAGTATTCTTGCGGCAGGCTGTCTTCCTCTTAGCGGTGCAAAGAATATCCTTGATATGTGTGCTGCTCCCGGCGGAAAAACTTTGGTTCTTGCATCTTTAATGGATCAAGACGCAGAACTTTTGTCCAATGAAAGATCTTTTGACCGAAAACAGCGCCTTGTTAAAGTTTGTGACGAGCATCTTCCTCAATCAATCAGAGAACGGATCAAAATCAGCTGTCAGGATGCTGCCGTTATGTGTACAAAAAACGGTGAGATTTTTGATGCAATTCTTCTGGATGCACCGTGTTCAAGTGAACGCCATGTTCTTGCGGATCCTAAATATCTTGATCAGTGGACTCCCGCAAGAATCAAGACTCTTGCAATGACTCAATGGTCAATTCTTTCCAGCGGCTGGAGAATGCTTAAACCAGGCGGTTATATGGTTTATTCAACCTGCGCACTTGCCAATGCAGAAAATGATGGCGTTATCGAACGACTTTTAAAGAAATTTGACAATGCCAGTGTAATTCAGGACTTTACTTTTAACGAAAATATCAGAAAATTTACTGATTCTAAACTGCCTGTTCCTGTAAAAACAAAATACGGGAATGCAGTTTTACCTGATGTGAATGACAACTGCGGACCTATATATTTTTGTGTAATTCATAAGGTAGACAAATAATTTTTTAATGTATATAATTATTTAGTTATTTTCTATTAACCATAATTCTAATGCAACTAAATCGCAGGATTTAACTATGAAATTGACGAGAGAACAGAAATTACAGAGTGTTATTGAGATTGAAAAGTCTCTGGGAGAAATTCAGGACGTTGACGTACTTCTTGAACGTATTCTTACAGAAGCCCGGGCAATTGTTAAGGCAGACGCAGGTTCAATTTATGTAGTTGACGGCACAAACCTTAAAATTAAATATGCTCAGAACGATACTCAGTTAAAAGCATTGAGTCCTGGTGAAAAAATTCCTTATACATGTTTCTCTTTCCCAATCAATGAAAAATCAATTTCAGGTTATGTTGCAGTTTCTGGCAAGCCTTTGAATATTCCAGATGCATATGCAATTCCGGAAAACTGTCCTTATAAATTCAATACAACTTCTGATAAAACTACAGAATACAGAACAAAGTCAATTTTTACATATCCGTTAAAAACACCAAACGGAAGACTTCTTGGAATTCTTCAGGTTATTAATGCGCAGAATGATGACGGTGAAGTAGTTGAATTTGATTCTGATGCAGTTCTTTTTGTTGAACATTTTGCTCAGAGTGCTATCCGTGCTCTTGAAAACGCATACCTGACAAGTAATATGGTTCGCCGTATGCTTAAAATGGCAGAATTCCGTGATCCAAAAGAAACTTATCATCATGTTGAACGCGTATCAAACTTTGCGCTTGAAATTTATGACCGCTGGGCTTATAACCATAATATTCCGGCAGAAGAATCACATAAATTCCGTGATGCACTTAAGATTGCTGCAAAGTTCCACGATGTAGGTAAGGTTGGAATTTCTGACGTTATTCTTAAAAAGAAATATCCTCGTTTTACTCCAGAAGAACGCTCTATCATGCAGGGACATACCTGTATTGGAGCCGATCTTTTTGATCCGCCAGAATCGTTCCTTGACATAATGTGCCGTGATATTGCTTTGTATCACCATGAACGCTGGGACGGCGGAGAAACTGGTTATCCTGGAACAGTTGATTTCAAGAATTTTGTTATCGGTGAACCATTGCAGATGGTAAAACCGCTTAAAGGTGAAGATATTCCGCTTTCTGCACGCATTGTTGCTGTTGCTGATGTATTTGACGCATTGAGCCACAAACGCTGTTATAAAGATGCATGGAAGATTGATGATGCCTTTACAGAAATTCAGGAAAGTTCAGGACAGCATTTTGATCCAGAAGTTGTTCTTGCCTTTATGCAGGTAAAAGACCGTATTTCTGCAATTCAGCTTGCTTTTGCTGACGAAGACTAGTTTTATTTACTGCTATCAGTTCTTGAACATCTGATAAGCCGGTGGATTTCTTTATCAAAACTGTTGGCAAAGCCTGCAAATTCTTTTGAAGAATAAGAATTTGCTTTAGGACCTGAAAGGCCAAGTGCATCAAGATCAAGACTGAAACTTCTGATACTCATTCTTTCTTTAATATTTTCTTTAGTCCAGACTGTACCGCGGTCATTAAGTACAGTTATCTGCTTTTGAACCAGCCGGTCTGCCAGCGGAATGTCCCTTGTAATGACCATATCATTTTCTTTTGCATTTTGAACGATATAATCATCAGCTGCCTGGGGACAAGCGTCGCAGATAATCATTTTAGTTTTGCTGTTTGCATTTTCAAAGGGAATATTTTTATTTGCAACAAAGAATGCATCAAGCTGTAAAAGCCCTGCCATTTTTGCTACATGATTTTTTACAAGTTTAGGACAAGAATCTGCGTCAATCCAGATAGTAACATTCATAAGTGGATTACAGAACCTTTTCTATTTTGGAAATCAATTCTTTTGTAATACGATCAGTTATTTCATCAGACTTAGTGTCTGTTTTCTGTTCAAGGCGAATATTACGTTCTTTTTCTTTATAAAGTTCATCACAGATCAAAATGCCTGCAAGAACTGCAATCTGTGTCGGGTCTTTTAATCCGTCCTGTTTACGGATAGTTTCGCAGATACCTTTGTAGTATTGCAATAATGAGTTAAGGTAATCTGGATTTTCGTCTGCCTGGATTGCAAAAGATGTTCCAAGAACATTAATTTCTAACTTTGCCATAAGGTTTAGAAGATATCGTATTTTTCTGGTGTGTCATCAGCGGGTTCTTCTTCCATGTCGTCAAACATGGCTGGAGCTTCTATATCTGATGAATCGGTAACTGGAACTTCAATTTCTGAAGGAATATTGTTGCTGTCAAAAATCTTCTGTAAAGCTTCTTCTTCTGTCTGAGGAATTTCAGGTTCTTCTATTGATTCTTCGATTGTGTTTTCAGTAGAATCTGTAATTTCTGGTTCAATTGAATTTTCAGAAGGTTCCTGATTTACAGCAATTTCTGTTTCTGCCTGGACTGGGGTCTGGTTTACAGCAACTTCTGGTGCTGAAACTTCTGTTTCTGCCTGGATAGGGTTCTGACTGATATTTTCAGTCTGGAAATCCTGTGACTGTGGTTTAAAATTATTAACCGGCTGGGAAGGGGATGGAACTGATTCAGCTTCTGCATTAACAGTAACTGAACCAGTTGAATCTACACAACTCAACCGGTCAATTGTTTTTGAGATGCTGTCTTCGATCTTTTTTTCTTCTGCTGTATGGGTAGCAAGTAGCTCCGTATTTTCAGAAAGCGCATTTGTGAGCCCTGAACATTTACTCCGCAGAGCATCGTTTTCTGCTTTCAGCTGCACAATTTTCTGTACAGCGCTTTCTACCTTTTGCTGCAGGAGAAGAACCTGATCGATAGAAACCATCTTTATGCCTCAAGTGCCTTCTTTGCTGCTTCTACAACTGCTTTGAATGCAACTGGGTCTTCGATTGCCATGTTAGACAAAGCTTTGCGGTTCAATGTGATACCAGCTTTGTTACAACCGTCGATAAAGCGTGAGTAAGACATACCTTCATCACGAACTGCTGCGTTGATACGAGCAATCCACAATGAGCGGAAGTTACCTTTGCGGTCACGACGATCTACATATGCGTGATCGAGTGCTTTTGTTACAGCGTCTTTTGCTGCACTATAGTTTGTTCCACGACGTCCTCTAAAGCCTTTTGCAAGCTTAAGGATCTTTGCGCGTCTATTATTACGTTTTGTTCCGTCTACTGCTCTTGACATTCTATTACCTCATTAGCCGTAAGGAAGCATCTGCTTTCTTACTTTAGCTGCGTCTGCTTCGTCCAGGATTCCTGCATGGCGAAGATTTCTCTTTCTTTTTGGTGAACGCTTTGTCAAAATATGGCGAAGGTTCATTTTCTTGTACTTAACTTTTCCAGTACCTGTTAAAGAAAAACGTTTAGAAGCGCTTTTCTTTGTCTTCATTTTAGACATTTTCTAACCTCTTAGTTTTTGGCTTTTGGTGCAATTGTCATTGACATGAACTTACCTTCCATTGCGGCCGGTTTTTCAACGACATACGCCGAAGTAAGCCTTTTCAAAACTTCATTCAGGACGTCAAATCCGAGTTCGGTATGTGCAAGTTCGCGTCCGCGGAAACGGATTGTAACTTTTACCTTATCTCCCTCGTCAAGGAATTCCTGTACATGCTTAGCTTTCGTATCAAGATCGCCACTTCCGATTTTTGGCTGCATCCTGATTTCTTTTAATTTTAATACCTTCTGGTTTTTCTTGGAGTCACGGAGTTTTTTCTCCTGTTCAAACCGGTATTTACCGAAATCGAGTATCTTACAAACCGGTGGATTTGCAGTAGGCGCTACTTCGACCAAGTCAAGCTCAGCTTCCTGTGCCATTTTAAGAGCTTCCAGAGTAGGAACGATTCCTTTCTGTTCTCCTGCTTCGTCGATAAGTCTTACTTCACGAACACGAATCTGTTCATTAATTCGTATACCTTTGGTATCAGCCAACTGTCCTCCTAGGGTTATTTAAAATACCCACATGTAATATAGCGTATTAAGATATTATATTGAAATTACTTATGAATGTCTAGTGAGAAAACAATATATAGATAGAATTTATAAATTCACTTAATGCCAAAAAACTGGTAAAAAATGGACTGATTCTGCCGATAATCAATGGGTATGAACAGTTTTATCAAAAAATCCCTGGTAATTGGTACAATTACATTTATTTCTATCATGAATCTCACCGCTGATTCAAGTCATAAAGTGGCAAAAGGCGAAACTTTATATTCAATCAGTAAAAAATATCAGATTACAGTCAATGAACTTCGTGCTGCCAATAATATTTCTGAAAAGGATGTTATCAAGGTAGGGCAGACACTTATTATTCCTTCAGAAAGCCTTGATAATGCTGCGGCTTTGACTGCAAAACCTGTGCCTTCAACATCAACTGCAAAAACAACTGTTTATCAGGTTCAAAAAGGTGATACTTTTTACAGTATTGCAAGAAAGAATGGAATCAGTGTTGCAGAACTTATGGCCTTGAATTCAATGGGCGAAGGAACACTTCTTAAAGCAGGCCAGAAACTTAAGGTACCTGCAGGAAATTCATCTTCTGCTTCTCAGTCTCAGAATGCAGTTGCAGACAATTCAAAAAATAATACTTCACTTGATATAAAAGAAGCGGATCCCCGTAAGTACACAGAAAAAGCTACAAGCTCAAGTATTGTATGGCCTGTAAAAAGTCCTAAGATTTCTTACATCAAGGGAAAAGTTTCGGGCGTACAGATCAGTGCTGCAAAGAATGAAAACGTCGTAAATATCCGCAGCGGAACCGTTATGTATACAGGTTTTTACCGTGGATTCGGGCAGGTAGTTTTTGTTCAGTCAAAAGCAGGGCTTATCTACGCCTATACAGGTTTGAGTTCAATCAGGGTTAAGAAGGGCGCGTATGTTGTTTATGGAGATGTTCTTGGTAAAGCAGGAATTGATTCAATTACAGGCAATTACGGAATTATGCTTATGGTAATTCAGGATGGCGTTTATATCGATCCTGCAAAAGCACCGCGCGGTTAAACAAGATTATTTTTTCTGAATTGATTTTGTATCTTCTATAACGCGATTGAACAGTTCCATGCAGACTCTTGCATCATCGTAGGCTCTGTGAGCATCGGTAACTTCGATATTCATCAGCCGGGCCATAAGCTGCAGGTTGTATTTTCCTAAAAGAGGATAAGCCCAGCGAACAAGATTCAATGTATCAAGAAAACTGTTTTTCAGTTCAGTTTTATTGTTTCTGACGCATTCTTCGTTAATAAAGTTCACGTCAAAGTTTGCGTTATGTGCAATAAGAACTGTGTCTTTAGTAAATTCAAGAAATGAATCAAGAACCTCATCAATCTTTGGAGCATCTTTAACCATGTCGTCAGTAATGTTGTTGATTGCAGATGCACTTTCTGGAATTGGTTTTTGAGGATTTATAAGTGTTGAGAATTTATCAATGATTCCGGTTTTGTCAAATTTTACAGCCCCGATTTCGATAACAAAAGAATTAGACACTGTCAGTCCTGTTGTTTCTGTATCAAAGGCTGTAAAAACTGTCCCGTCATTTAACATGCGGGACAGCTGACGATAACTGGTCAGAATTTTATTTTGCGGCATCGAGAATTGCGCCTATTTCCTTAGAAATTGCGTCGCAGAGTTTTCCTGCTTCTACTTTTGCCTTTGCAAGTTCTTCGTCTTTTCCGCCTTTAACAGGTGTACAAGAGTTGATGTAGAACTTGATTTTTGGTTCTGTTCCAGATGGACGAGCACTTACGATTGTTCCGCCGTCAAGGAAGAACTGGAGTACGTTGCTCTTAGGGAACTTAAGCTTCTTTTTCTTAGAAGCGTTTGCCGGATCAAATTCAACCTGTTCACCGATATCACGGATTTTAAGAACTTTCTTTCCACCGAGAGTTTTAAGACCTTCTGTGCGGAGTTTTGTCATGATGCCGCCCATGATTGCAGGTCCCTTAACGCCAGGGAAGTACTTGCTGATTGAACGGTCTTCGAAGTAACCGTATTTTTTGTACATGTCATCAAGGTGCTGGAGCAAAGAAACGCCCTGACTTCTCCAGTAGAGAGTCATTTCTGCACACATTGCAGCGGCACTTACACCGTCTTTGTCCATAACTGATTTTTCGATTTTGTAACCGTAGCTTTCTTCAAGACCGAATACGTAGTTCTGGCTCTTGTCTTTTTCGAATGCAGCTTCGATTGCAGCAATCCATTTAAATCCTGTAAGACATTCAATGAGTTTAACCTTGTATTTTTTACAGATTGCATCAACGAATGGAGAAGTAACGATAGAACGGATACAAGCTGGATTTTCAGGCATCTTGTTCTTTTCTGTGCGGCAAAGGAGAACGTATTCACAAAGGAGGGCACCCATCTGGTTTCCTGATACGAGTACGTAGTTTCCGTTTTCGTCAGGGAATGCTGTACCAAAGCGGTCTGCATCAGGGTCAGTTGCCATTACAACATCTGCCTTTTCCTTTTTAGCAAGTTCTACAGCCATCTTAAGTGCTGGAGCTTCTTCTGGATTTGGTTTTTCTACAGTTGGGAAAGCACCGTCTGGTTTTTTCTGCTGTGGAACAGTGATAACTTTAAGTCCAAGGTCACCAAGTACTTTTTCTACATGGAGAGCACCTGTTCCGTGGAGTGGGGTGTATACAACTTTAACGTTCTTTGCTTCTTTTTTGATAAGAGCAGGACGGAAGAGTTCTTTCTTGATCATTGCCCAGTATGGTTCGTCGATTTCTTTGTCGATCATTACCAATTTACCGGCTTTGATTGCAGCTGCTTTTGAGATTGTCTTAACATCTGTTACTGCGTTTACTTCTTCGATGATTCCCTTGTCGTGTGGTTCAATAACCTGAGCACCGTCATCCCAGTAAGCTTTGTAACCGTTGTACTGTGGAGGGTTGTGAGAAGCTGTTACTACAACACCTGTCTGAGCCTTGAGCTTTCTGATAGCGAAAGAAAGTTCTGGAGTAGGACGAAGTGATTTAAAGAGGTAAGCTGTAATTCCGTTTGCAGCAAAGATACGTGCTGTAGCTTCTGCAAATTTGTCTGAGTTTTTGCGGCTGTCATAAGCAACAACTGCCTTGAGCTGGCCTTTTTTTGCTTTTGCAGGGAATGCTTTGATTACGTAGTTTGCAAGACCCTGAGTAGCTTTGTTGATTTCAAGTGTGTTCATGCGGTTTGTACCGCCGCCCATTACACCACGAAGTCCACCTGTACCAAATTCAAGTGTCTGGTAAAAACGGTCTTCAAGTTCTGCCCAGTCTTTCTTTGCAACGAGGTCTTCTACTTCTTTGCGGAAATCTGCATCCTTTTCTTCAGCAATGTAAGCTTTTGCTCTTTCAAGAATTTCATTCTGTTCCATATTACATGGCTCCTTTTGTATGTTGTGTATATCTATTGTACTAAACTATCTGCTTCAAGCAGTAATTTTGTCTCCCAGTCCAGAAGATCTTTTTCTTTCTGTGTGTCAGATCCCTTAACATCACACATGATTCTGAATACAGGTTCGGTTCCGCTTCCGCGCATCCAGATAAAACTGTCTGGTGTCTGAGAATCTGTATAGAATCTGATTTTAAGTCCGCCTTTACCGCTTACACTGTAATCTGATGCGCCCACAACTTCTTTAGTTCCATTGGTAAGGACAACATCATATTTTGTAAGCTTATATTTAACTTTAAGGCCAAGACTGTCTGATTCCCATGAGCGCTCAAAGCATGACTGAAATCTTGCTTTAAGTTTTGAGTGATCAGTTGATTTTATTTTAAGAAGTGCACGTGGTTCTGAAACGCCTGTTGTTGTATAAACAGGAAGAGTATTCATTACATCGCACAGATCAAAGTCTTCTTTGTATTCGATATTGCAAAGGTCACACCAGATGTGATAGAGACCTTTTTTTGTTTTTCCGTTAACTGTACTGTCTTTGATTACCAGAAGCTTAACAAATGCAAAGATTGTATTAAGCGGATCGCGGACGCTTGCAGGATAAGTGATTGTTCCGCCGTTGGAACCTTCTCCAAGGATTCTCACATTATAGCCTTGAGCGCGGGTTTCTCTTGCGGCATTAACTACGTTTGCTTCTCCAACTTCTGCACGTTTTACAAGAGCAGCGAACTTTCCTGCAATTTCTTCGATGCGCATTGAAGTAGGACAGTTAACTGCTACTGCCGGTTTATAGTCGCTGTTACCTTCGTTGATCCAGGCATTGTATGCCAGTTCAGAAAGTACGGATAATGAGAAAACTTCCTGGGCTTTGAGAATCTGTGCCCTGGAATTATTTTTGTCCCAGTAAACAATGTTGCCGCGGTCGCCGTCGCAGTCAGGCATGTATCCCAGTAACGCATCGCGTTTTCCTTCTTTCTGGAGTTCTTCCATTTTTGCGGCAACGTGAACGAGGTTTTCAGGTTCAGGAATTATTTCGTGAACAATCTGTCCCGGTATATTGTTGAATGGATAAAAGTTAAGATTGCATTCTTTGTAGAACGGTGCATCAATACTTAAAGAGCGGGCACTTCCGTTCATGTCGCAGACAATTCCGATTGAGTCTGGTTTGATGAATGACTTTAAGGTATCAAAAAATTGTTTCTGTTTTGGAAGGGCAGCAAGTGCAGAAATTACGCTTTTAGAAAAATCTGTATATGCTGCAAGAGATTCTTTTTTGACTTCGATACTGTCATCAATTATTTTTGCAGAAATTGCTTTGTTGTCCCAGTTGTTGAAAACAGCAAGTGAGCGTGAATCTGCATCAGGCTGGCTGCAAAGGTTTTCAAATTCTTTTACTAAAAGTGCATTTTCCTGACCGTTAAGAACACCGCCGTCATTGAGACCGAATTTAATTCCGTTGTGACCTATAGGGTTATGACTTGCAGAAATATAAATGAATCCGTCAGCAGATTTTGCAAACGCCATGATTTCTGGAGCTGCAACAACTCCTGTATAACGGACAGTGATTTTTTTTGAAGCAAGAGCGCGGATAACAGCGGTTGCAATTGCTGGGCCTGTAGGGCGAGTATCAATACCACAAATTACGATGGGATTTGATTTAGATGTTTTTGCCTTGATATAATCGGCAAATACTTCTGCGGCGAAAACAGCAAGGCTGCAGTTTGTGTCTCCGATTTCAGAGGTAGAATCCTGTTCTTTCCCTGAAACCGCAAATACCTTTCTCCAGCCTGAAGCAGAAAGAATCATATTGTGATTAACTGTACTCATAAATTAAATAATATCATATTTTTTCACAATAATTCAACTGTATCAGGCTGAACATTGGTGATTAGAAATTGTGAGTATATCTGAACGCAAGGCGTTTAAAATACCATTCACGGCCAACAGCATTAAGGTTAGGTTCTTTGTTAGCTTCGTCAGCAGCACGGCCTGTTTCAAAAGAACGGCGGCTTGAAATGTTAAAAAGAATCTGAAGAATATCATTCTTTGTAAAGTCAAGCTGAATGAATGGTGAAAGTCCGATTTCCTTGAAGTCACCCATGAATCTTGGGTTGTAGTAATCAGATGCATTGTAGTGACCTTCTGATTCAAACATTAAGCCAACGCGTTTTAATACCATTGGCATTTCGTATGCAAGGATACCGCACATATATTCCTGCCATCCGTTTGCTTTGTTTCCGGAAGCCTGCCACTTCCATACAGAACCGTCAGCAGCACCGGTGTACATAGAATAATATGTCTGATAGGTGAACTGCATGAGAATGTGTGTCCAGTCTCCCGGCCAGATTGCGCCGGTATCAAACTGGAAAGTAGCCTGAGCCCATGCTTTTACAAACCAGTCCTTGAAAAAAGTTGTATCAACATAAGTTTGAGCTGCAGGATCATAAAATCCTGTTCCCTGGATGAAAGTTCCAAGACTCCAGCCTGTTCCTGCCTGTGCACCAGCATTAAATACCAGGAATGGAACAGGTGACCATGAAAGAGTGAAACCAGGCATGATAGAAACTGGTGTAAGTTCGATCTGAGGATCTAACTGAAGGTTTGCACCGCTTACAAGCCAGTGAGTTCCCAGTGGAGTTGGAATTGTATATACAGCATGTGCTGTGATGCGTCCTTCTATACCGTCATAAGGCCCGGTAATTGGTGAAAACATGGAAGGGTCATGTGCTGGATTTGCTTTGTTCTCTGCGTACGGATAATATGCAAAATCTGTTACCAGAGAGAAGTTAAATGGACTTGTGTTTTTATCCTCGTCTGCGAATGCTGCAGCTGCAGCAAAAACTGAAAGTGCCAGTAGTAGTGAAAGTTTATTCCTTTTCATTCTTTGCTCCTTTTGAATTAATACTTCCTGATATAATTTGTGATAGTATAAAACTTTTATTGATAGTTTTACTATCAATAATTATAATCTATATATCGCAGAATGCAAGTAAAAAATTCGTAAAATTCGCTTGAAATCAGTAGGAATTTACAGAAAAACGGACAATTTTTTCTTTGCCAAGAAAGTCTGTTGCAATTACAGAGATTGTGTTTTTGCCGTGAGGAAGGAATACGTTACCCATGCGCATGAATTCTTCATCAGGATAGATTTCCTTTTCGTTGTAATATTTGTTTTCACGGCCGTTCTTTACTGCACACAGTCTTCCTTCATTCTGGCGGATGGCATCATATACAATGAGTTCTGATTCTGAACCGTTTACATAAACTGCTGTTTTGTAAGGAACTGCAACATCCTGTCTTTTTTTGTAAAGTGTATAGGCACCTGCTGGAATGTTTGTAAGGTTTGCAATTTCGTAGCGCTTGCCAAGCTTGTTTTCGAGTACGATTGAAGAAAGTGAAAGTTCTGGCTGGTTTGTACTGCGAGGCATGAGGATAAGCGGGTTGATGAATGCTTTTTTTTCTGCATCGATAACCTGGAATTCAAGGTAACTGGTAGAATCCTGCCAGCCTGAGTTTCCGGTTGTAGCTATCTGTGTACCAGATGGAATGCGTGGTGTTGACTGAAAGCTTTTATTAAGTGTGTCAGCATCAAGGTTTGCATAAACTGTAGAAAAAGCACCTTCGTGGCTTATGATGACAGCATTTCCAAGGGTTGATTCAAACCAGTCACCGTCTTCCGGAGCTTCGCTTATTGTAATTGTAACGCGTCCTTCTTCACATGAAACTGCTGTTCCTGACTCAGAAAAAACAATTGAAGTGCTGACTGTACCTGATCTTTTCTGACCGAAATATGTATGAATTTTTGATGTAGAAGCATCCTGCAATGGCCATTCAAAGGCAAAAACAGTAACTGTAAGGGTTAAAATTGCAAGTGTAATAAGGATTTTTCTGCAGTTTTTCATATTTATTCCCCTTTATTCCTTTGAAAGGTTGAATTTTGAGATTTTATTGTCTTTTCCTACGAAAAATGCGTTCTGGTCAGTAAGGATAAAGGAAGAATCCGCATTGTAAGAAAAACTTCCTGTTTTGTGAGATTTTGATTCGAGGATTGTGACTGTGTATTCATTTGCCTTTTTGGAAAGGACAAATGCGCTGTTGCTTACCGGAGATTCCTGAATGTTAAGGATTTTTGATCCGTTCATTTTGATTGTGCGGAATTCGAAAGTATTGCAGTCAACGATTCCCATTCCTTCTGAATAATCAAAGTAAACTTTGTCTTCCTGCTGTGAAAAATAAACAAGGGTCTGTCGTGTGATTGCCTGTGGAAGTTCCTTGTGGAATATGATTTTGCAGTGATTGTTTTCTTTTTTGTAAAGAACGAATCTCTGGTTTGACTGACCGCTTACGCAGGCAAAATAAGTTCCTGAATTACTGATTGCAGAACCCAGAATTACATTGTAGTCACTGGCTGCAGGATAAAGTGTGTTTTCAAGATTGCCTTCTTCATCAAAAAGACAGAGAGCACCGTCTGCAAAACCGGCAAGAGTAGCATTTGGGGTGGAACTTAAAGCTGTAATTGGTGCAGGATGTTCATAAATTGAAGTTTTGGAACCGTTTTTGTCAAGGAATGCAAAACCCGCGCCGCCTGGAAGCATGATAAAAAAGCGGTCGTCTTTGATATATGGGAATCCGCTGTGTCTTATGATAGTGCTTGTGTTGCCTTTAGGATCATAAACAGGGATTTCAGAGGAATTCTGGTCAAAAACGGCAAAATACTGTCTTGAAATGGTTGCTTTGTATGGATATGACTTAAGAAAGGTTATTTTTCCGTCATGTGTAAAGTATCCGATGTTCTGTCCAAGCTTAAAAGGAAGAGGAGAAAGTGTAGAAGAAGAATCTACGGCATCTTCTGTGATTTCAATTGTCCATTCAGGAATCATCTGAAGCTGGCCTGAAAGGTGTCTGAAACTGAATACGATATATGCAATAAATGCAAGAATGATAAGGACGGGTCTTAGAACGTTTTTTTTCTCTTTTTCCATAGAATCCTATTATACCTATAATATAGTATAATTTCAATATTTTCAGTTTACTTGAGAGAATAAAGATTTCTTGCTTTTCTGCCGATATATAATAGAATATAGGTAGATTTAAAAGGGGACCGTAATGAAAAAAGCTATCAAGCTGACTTTAAAGATTAAACTCTTCTCAAGTTTGTGTACTGTACTTGTAGTTGTCTTTGCAATGATTGCAGGTGCGCTGATCAGTAACAGTTCTGCAAAGAAAGTACGACTTTCGCTTATTGAACAGATTGGCCGTCAGAAGAATATTGAATTTAAAGCCCGCCTTGACAGTCAGATTGTTCTTGCCCAGCAGATGGCAGGTTCTTCTGTTATCAGAAATTACCTTTTGTCTCCAGATGACAGGGATCTTGAAAAAACTGCAATTAAAGAATTTGAAACCTACATGAATTTCTTTGAAGGCCATACTGTATTCTGGGTTGCTGATGCGGATAAACGCTTCTGGTCTGATCTTGAATATTCCTACACAGTAGATACTTCTAATAAAGACAACTACTGGTATCAGATGACTTTATATGAAACAGATAAATATAACTTCAATATCAATTATAATGCGCAATTAAACAAGACAATGCTTTGGCTTAATGTTCCTGTAAGAGATTTACGGGGCAAGTCAATCGGTATTGTAGGTACAGGTATTCCGCTTTCTGATTTTACAAAAGATCTGTATTCGGGTGTTTCTTCCAGTCTTGAATTCTATCTATATAATAAGGATCTGGAAGTTACAGGTGCAAAAGAAGAAAAACTGGTAAAAGATAAAGTTAAGGTTACTCAGTTTTATCCTGATGTTGACCAGGCTTTGTTAAAGACAGAAACTCCAGTAATGCTTAAAACTGCCAGAGGAGATACATATATTGCTCCGTTTGGTAACATTGGCTGGGATATTATCGTTTCGCAGAAGTGGACTGCAATGGATCTGCTTTCAAGCGCAGGCGTTATGACAACTGTAGCAATCTATGTGTTTGCAAGTATTCTTATTTTCGTTTATACGACTTTCTTCTTCTCTGTAGCTAAGCGAATGAAGAATGTTCTTGGACAGACAAACAGTAAGGCTTCGGATCAGGTAGAAATCATGAATGAAGTCAATTCTACTATTTCAGAAAACCTTGAATATATCGATGTATTCGGTAAGCAGATTGAAAAACAGATTGAAAGGGCAAATCATTCGACACAGACTGCCGGCGAGCTTATGGAAGATCTTGAAAAGATGAATACAATCCGTGCAGATTCCATGGCTAGTACCCGTGACCTTAAAGACAGTTCTGACAAAGCAAATCATCATATCGGAAATATCACAGATAAAATCATGGAGCTTGATGAATGTACTAACAGACTTTCTCAGGCAAATAAACTCATTACAAGCATTACATCAAAGACAAATCTTCTTGCAATGAATGCGTCAATCGAAGCAAGTCATGCAGGAGAGCAGGGAAAAGGTTTTGCAGTTGTAGCAAAGGAAATTCGTTCACTTGCAGAAAAATCCCGTGCAGAACAGCAGGCAGTTTACAAGGCAATTGAAGACATGAACGGTCTTGTAAAGGAAATGGTAAGTTATGCAGATGTAACAAAAACTTCTTTCAGCGAAATCGTTGAAAATACACAGCGGGTTCAGAATAACTTCCAGAATATGTCGGACCAGCTGGAAGCAGAAGCAGGGCTTGTACAGACAATTTCTTCTAACCTGCAGAGCCTGGCACTTGCAAACCAGAATATCGGTTCAAGCTTTACAGAAATGCGCAGTGCAAACCAGAGTGTCAGTGATGAGATTAACCAGGCTGTAGAAGGTTCAAATGAACTTCTTGTTGCAACTGACGAAATCGTTGCAAAAATCTAAAATGAGATGACGGGGGCATAAAATGGATGACGAGACAATAATTACAGACAGCGAAGTAGGAAGCTACATTAATTCTCTGCAGAATCCTGATATTGTTAATTACCTTATGTTCAATAATCAGCGGATTGCACTGGTAGAAAAAATTACTATTGGAAGAGATTCTGATAACAGTGTTGTAATGGATAATAAGCTTGCAAGCCGTCATCATGCATTGATTCAGAAAATCAAGGATGACTATTATCTTAAAGATGCAGGAAGTACAAACGGTACGGGGCTTAACGGTCAGAAGATTCCTGCAGATAAATATGTAAAACTTAAGAAAGGTGACAGAATCACTATTGGTAGTGAAACTCTTATTTTCTCGTGAAAAAACTTTTTGAAAGCGTTACACACAACTGTCAGCAGCATCTTCTCGTTCAAAAAGAAGAACTTGCGCTGCTGTGCGAAAAAGCAATTCATGTTTTAGAAACTTATTCTCAAGATATAAGACCTTGTTCAGATTTTGAAGGTGTTCCTGGCGGACTATTGGATTTTACAAAAGTGCAGAAAAAGCCTGTGATAATTGTTCCTGATCTGCATGCAAGACCTGATTTTATTCCAAACCTTTTTAATTGTGATATAACATTTTCTGACTGCAGTGGGAAAATCTTTAAGCTGCTTGAAGAAGACAGAATCAGGATTGTCCTTGTAGGTGATATTCTTCATTCAGAAAAAAGACAGAAAGAACGCTGGATTGCTGCATCAAAGGATTATATTAACGGCAATCCCTGCGGAAAAGCAATGCAGGAAGAAATGATTGAAGGTCTTGGAACTTTGATGCAGGTGATGACTGGAATCTGCATGTTCCCGTCAAATTTTTTCTGTCTTAAAGGCAATCACGAAAATATTAAAAATGAACTTGGTAACGGCAATTATCCTTTTAAGAAATTTGCTTTTGAAGGCGAAATGACTTACAGGTTCATGCAGGAATGGTATGGAGATTCTGTAGTTGAATCAGTCAGCCGCTATGAAAAACTTCTGCCGCTTGCATGTTTTCATCATAAAGGAATCATAAGTCATGCTGAACCTTTAAAGGCTTATTCACAAAAGCAGATCATAAACGGCATGACCGATGATTCAATTATAGAAGGATTGACCTGGACTGCAAATGATGAAGCTGAATGCACAAGTGTAGAAAAAATGCTTTCTTCTTTTGGCAGCGATGCTTTTTATACAGGCGGGCATAGGGTTATCTGTGATGATTATGCACTTCGCCAGAACGGAAGGTACATTCAGATACATAATCCGCAGAAGGAAAATATTCTTTTTGTTCCTGTTGATGAAGATCTGGATTTAAATAAACATATAATCAGTGTAATACCTGGAGATAAAAAATGAGTGATGATAAAACAGTTGTAGCACCGGTTCAGGCAGGGCGCAGCGCAATTAATGCAGGAACTGCCGGCAGCGATAAAAAACATATGATCGGAAAATATCAGGTTCTTGGTATTATTGCTAAAGGCGGAATGGGTGTTGTTTATAAAGCATATCATCCGGATCTGAAAAAAGAAGTTGTCATTAAAAAAATGATTGGTGTCAGAAATAAGGAACTTCGCGGACGTTTTGAAAAAGAAGCTCAGATTCTTCTTAATATGCAGAGCCCTTATATCATTCACTTTTTTGATTATTTCCATGAAGGACCATATCTGTATATCGTTGAAGAATTTGTAAACGGTATGGACCTTAAGCAGATTATTAAAAAGCAGACAGTGATTGAACCTCATATTGCACTTTTGCTTTTGCAGGATGCATGTCTTGGATTGAAGTTTGCACATACCCGCAATATTGTTCACAGAGACATTAAGCCTGGAAATATTCTTGTCAGCAAAAAAGCAGAAGTTAAAATTACAGATTTTGGTATTGCGTCTGATCATGGTACAGAAAATACTGAAGAAGATATTACGCTGGCTGGTTCTTCTGTAGGAACTCCTGCATATATGCCGCCAGAACAGTTTGAAAATTCAAGTAAGGTTGACCAGCGGGCAGATATTTTTGCTTTGGGTGTAATGCTTTACGAAATGGTAACAGGCCGTAAGCCATTTGATACATACAAAGGAAATGAATCTATCCGCAAATTAAAGTCACGCAAATATACTGATCCAAGAAAGTTTGATAAAAATATTCCTCCGGTTGTTTCGCAGCTTATTAAAGGAATGATTGCAGGAAATCCAAGAAAGCGTTTTTCAAGCGTAAATCCAATTCTTTCTAAAATCAGAAAATATCTTTCAAGATTTGATACTCATGCAATTCGTGTTGAGCTTGCAAGAATTATTCTGTCTCCGGTACCGGCACGCCGTCCTACTTTTGTAAAGAAACTTAATTACTGGAAATTTTCATTTATTCTTGCGGCCATCGTAATCAATCTTTCAATTGCGGGTATCTGGTTTGTAAGGTCAGGGCTTATGTACGAAACAATATTAAAGCCGTGGTATACACCTGTAACTTTTAATGTAAAGATGTGGAAGCCTGAAAGCCCTGTAAGTGATATTCCTGTGCAGATTGCATTTTTTACAGGCGGCAAAACAATTAATTACGTTTCTGGAACAAAACGCAGTCTTATAGAAACCGGCAGTGTAAAAAACGGAGTACAGTCAAAACGTCTTGCTTCAAAAATTTCGACTTACGGAATTAAACCGGTTTATTTAAGACCAGGCGATTATCATATTAAAATGGTTTATGCAGACAGCGTTTACTGGCGTTCTGTTTATGTCGGAAAAGAACCTAAGGTAATTGATTATAACCTTTCCACTAACGAAGGTGTTCCATTCAAATGTGAATGGGAAGTATTTGATTCTGAAACCGGAAAAAACATTACCCGGGACGCAGATTTTCTTGTGAATTATAAAGGGCAGTGGATTCGTTATGAAGATATGCCTAAAGACAAGCTTTTGAGTAACCGTACATGGATTTTTAAATTCCAGCTGGACGGATACATCGATGATGTTTTTTCATGCGATGTAGAAACCTGTCAGGAATTTATTCATTTTCACAGTGAACTTATCAAGGATTATGTAGCTCCTGTAGATACAAAGCGATAGAGAATAAAGTTTGCCTTTTTTCTCTATTCTTATTATATTTATAGTATGGCTAAGAAAAGAACACCTGATGAAATCATTATTGAAATTGATGGACTTGAACATAACACTAAACATGTAAAAGGGGAATCTGGTTCCATTTTACCGGTAGACCAGATTCTTCCTGATAAACTTCATATTATTCCACTGCAAGGACGACCGATTTTTCCTGGTGTATTTACACCTCTTATGATCATGGCTGACGAAGATATTAAGGCTGTGGAAAAAGCTTATGAAGGCGACGGTTTTGTCGGTATTGTCATGACAAAGTCAGAAAGTGAAGAAGCTTCTATTAATAACCTTCATAAAGTCGGAACTGTTGCACGAATCATTAAAAAGATAAATCTGCCTGACGGTGGAGTTAATATCTTTATCTCAACAATCAAGCGTTTTAAGATCAAAAAGACTCTCAATAATGCAAATCCTATGTTTGCTGTTGTTGAATATCTTGAAGAAGAAGAAAATTCCTCTTTTGAAGTAAAGGCTTTGACCCGCGCACTTATCAGTGAAATGAAGGAAATTTCGGAAAATAATCCGATGTTCTCTGAAGAAATGCGTCTTAATATGGTAAATATTGACCATCCGGGTAAAATTGCTGATTTTATTGCTTCCATTTTGAATGTTGATAAAGAAGACCAGCAGAAAATCCTTGAAAGCCTGAATGTACGCCATCGTATGGAACAGGTCCTGGTTTTTATCAAAAAGGAACAGGAACTCTTACGCATCCAGAAAAAAGTTCAGCATGAAATCAATGAACGGGTAGAAAAAAATCAGCGTGATTATTTTCTCCGTGAAGAACTGAAATCAATTCAGGAAGAACTTGGAACAGATGCTCACGGTAATCAGAGCGATTATCTTAAATACAAGGAAAAAATCGAAGCGCTTAAATTTGAAGGCGAAATCAAGGAAACTGTAAATGATGAACTTGCAAAATTTGCGCTTCTTGATCCTAATTCCGGGGAATATATCGGAACCCGTAATTTTCTTGAGCTGGTAACAAATCTTCCGTGGAACGATAATTCTGTAGAAGATTATGACCTTGCCAATGCAAAAAAGATTCTTGATAATGACCATTACGGACTTGATGACGTTAAAAAACGAATCATGGAATATCTTGCAGTACGTAAATTGAAAAAGGACAGCAAGGGATCCATTATTCTTCTGGTTGGTCCTCCAGGAGTCGGCAAAACAAGCGTAGGCCGTTCTATTGCCAATGCCATGAACAAACCATTTTATCGCTTTAGTGTTGGCGGTATGCATGATGAAGCAGAAATCCGCGGACACAGAAGAACTTATATTGGAGCTATGCCTGGCCGTATCATTCAGGGAATTAAAACAACAAAAACAAAGTCTCCTGTATTCATGATTGACGAAGTTGACAAGATGGGAAGCAATTCTGTTCATGGAGATCCTGCAAGTGCATTGCTCGAAGTTCTTGACCCTGAACAGAATATTACATTCCGTGATAATTATCTTGATTTACCTTTTGATGTTTCAAATGTATTTTTTATTCTCACAGCTAATACTTTAGACAGTGTACCTGAACCTTTGCTTGACCGTGCAGAAATTATTTCTCTGTCTGGTTATATTGATCAGGAAAAACTTGAGATTGCAAAGAAATATCTTGTTCCTAAAAATCTTGAGAAGAACGGTCTTGAAAAAAATCAGGTTAAGTTCACAAGAAAAGCTCTGTTACGCATTGCAGAAGAATATGCCCGCGAAGCCGGAGTTCGTAATTTTGAAAAATCACTTGATAAAATCAACCGCAAGATTGTTACAGAAATAATGACTGCACAGAAAGTTGATGTTAAGAAATCATATTCTGTAGATGCAGCAGATCTTGATAAATATCTTGGTAAACCGGTATTTGATGAGTCTGAAATCAAAAAGGCTGATAAACCGGGAACTGCAATTGGTCTTGCCTGGACAAGCATGGGTGGAGATACTCTTTTGCTTGAAGCAATTTCATTTACAGGTAAAGGAGACCTTCAGCTTACAGGACAAATGGGTGATGTAATGAAGGAATCTGCTGCAATTGCCTTTAACTGGGTTAAAAAATATGTACAGGAAAAAGGCATTGTAGAACCAAAATGGTTTGATGAAAATACAGTTCACCTTCATATACCCGAAGGTGCAACTCCTAAAGACGGACCAAGTGCAGGTATTACAATGACTACTGCCTTTATGTCACTTCTTACAGGAAAAACCATAAAAAAGAATCTTGCAATGACAGGAGAACTTTCTTTGACAGGACAGGTTTTGCCTATTGGTGGCTTACGTGAAAAAACTGTTGCTGCCCGTCGTAATGGAATTAAGACAATTCTTATTCCAAAAGCAAATCAGCGTGACCTTGAAGAAATTCCTGAACATGTTAAGGCCGGTATAAAATTTATTCCTGTAAGCGATGTACACGAGGTAATTGATTTTGTTTTCTGATAAAACAAAACTGGGGCAGTCAAAAGCAGTCGGGCTAATCTTTGCTGCTTTTGCTGTAATTGTCTGGGGAATTACTTTTATCTGTACAAAGACTCTGCTTAAGAGTTTTTCGCCACTTGAAATTCTTTTTATACGATTTGTGCTTGCTTATGTCGTTCTCTGGGTAATTCATCCTAAATGGATTAACATTAAATTTAAGGATAATCTGTTTTTTGCGTGTGCGGGTCTGACAGGGGTTGTTCTTTATCAGTTTTTTGAAAACATCGCAATCTCTTATACCACAGCTTCCAATGTAAGTGTAATTGTTTCAGTATGTCCTTTGTTTACTGCGATTTTATGTCAGATTTTCTTAAAAGAAAAAAAGATAGATCTTTTCTTTATCATAGGATTCATAGTTTCTATTGTAGGAATTACTCTTGTTAGCCTTAACGGTTCAAACCTGCTTGAATTGAATCCAAAAGGTGACCTGCTGGCATTGCTTTCTGCTTTGTGCTGGGGCTTTTATTCACTGTTTGTAACGATAATCAACAGCAAAAATTATGACGGCATCTGCAGTACAAGAAGAATCTTTTTCTTTGCAATTATTTTTATGATTCCGCTTATGCTGATTGGAATTAAAAGTCCTGATTCCCGTGCCATGGCTGTAAATATCAGTCAGACCGTAAACCTTGAACGATTTTCAAATCTGCCGAACTGGCTTAATCTGTGCTTTTTAGGAATTTTTGCATCAGGACTTTGTTTTGCTGCATGGAACAGAGCAAGTCTTATTCTGGGAACTGTAAAAGCCGCTGTGGGAATTTATATGATTCCTGTTGTAACAATCATCTGTGCATTTTTCTATCTTGATGAACGAATCAGTGTCAGCGGTGGAATCGGTGCGGCTTTAACAATTATCGGGCTTTTTGTAAGTTCTGTTTCTTCCAGAAGAAAGAAGTTGTCATAAGGGGTAAGGGCAGTTTTAGAATTTATTCTGCCATTACTCCAAGTGAAATAAGCCATGGTTTTAAAAGGCGCTCGTGCCACTGGCTTTCCTGAACGACTTTATTGTTTCCCATACCAAATCCATGGTCGCCGTGTTCTCCAAGATAATATACATGGCTGACATTGGCATCTTTAAGGGCTTTTGCAAGGCGCTGAGAATTTTCATACATTACTGTGCGGTCATCTTTATTTGTTAAAAGGAATACAGGACACATGTCTTTTGGTATCTGAAGTTCCAGGGAGAATTTATCTTTAAGGGCCTGGTCAGGATTCCTGCCGATAAGACTTTTTCTTGACCACTGATGGCCGATGTCGTCCTGCATTGAAACAACAGGGTAAATTGGCATTACAAAGTCCGGTTTGAGGCTTACTGTTGTCTTGATTCCAAGTTTTTCAAGCTCATTTTCTTTGTCGCCGAAAGCACCTGCCATTGCAACAAGATGTCCGCCTGCACTGAATCCGATGGCACCGATTTTTGAAGGATCAATGTTCCATTCGTCTGCATTTTCACGGATAAGCTGAATTGCCCGCTGAATATCTTCAAGCATTGCAGGATGACTGTATCCGTCACCTGCAACTCTGTAACGCAGCATAAATGCATTTACACCGTTTTTAGCAAACCACTTTGCAACATCAATTCCCTCATGAAAAATTCCAAGATGATGATAGCTTCCGCCCGGGCATACAATTACACAGGCTTTTTTATCAAGTTCAGGATTTGCTTTGTAGAATTTCATCCAGGCGTGTTCATTTTCCATTCCTTTGACATTACGCCAGAGATTTATGGTGCCTGGAACTGCAAATGCAGTTTTTGTGATCAGGATAAGAGAAAGTATATTCAATAATAATTTGATTTTATGAGTCATAAAATTATACTAGCATATAAATCCCAACGGGTTCAATCTAAGTATTGTGAAAGTAATTTTGTTCTGTAGTGACATTTAACTGCTATATAAGTAAAATAAGTTTATGGAAAAATTGAAAAACATCAAAGCCGTAATTTTCGATATGGATGGAGTTCTTCTTGACAGCGAAACAATCTGTGATTATGCATGGAAGCGTGTTGCAAAAGAAAATAATCTTCCTGATGTAGAAAAGCTTCTTGAAATCTGTCGTGGTACAAGTACTGCAGATTCAACTATTATCATAAATAAGATGTACGAAGGGCTTATGGACGGAAAAACTTTCCTTGATAAGTGCCGTGAATACTTTTTTGAAGTTGAACGGGAAAAAGGCCTTGCACTGATGCCCGGCGTAATTGAAGCTCTTGAATATCTTAAAACAAAATACCGTCTTGCACTTGCTACCAGTACAAGGCAGGAACATGCAGGCCGTCAGTTAAAGCAAGCCGGAATTTTTGATTACTTTGAAACCCATACATACGGGGACATGGTTGTTCACTCAAAGCCTGAACCAGAAATCTATCAGATTGCATGCAGGAGTCTTGGTCTTGAACCTTCTGAATGCGTTGCAATTGAAGACAGCCCTAACGGAATCCGTTCTGCAGTTAATGCTTCGATGACAGCAGTTATGATTCCTGATAAGATTGCACCGGATGCAGAAATGGAACAGAAAGCTTTTGCAATCCTGAAATCTTTATCTGAAATTACTAAGATCCTGTAATATTGAACGGGATTTATTTATTTGATATAATTATTGCACTTTATATAGAGGAAAATTAACTATGGCAACAGATGATGTTCGTGTTCGTTATGCTCCAAGTCCTACCGGAATGCAGCATATTGGTGGTGTTCGTACAGCACTTTTTAACTATCTTTTTGCACGCTCTAAAAACGGCAAATTCATTCTTCGTCTCGAAGATACAGACCGCACACGTTATGATGAAAAATATGTTCAGAACCTTTATGATACCTGTTCATGGCTGGGAATTGAATGGAATGAAGGCGGAGAAAAGGGTGGTGAATACGGCCCTTATGTTCAGTCTGAACGTTTTGAACTTTACAAAAAATACGCATATGAACTGGTAGAAAAGGGTGAAGCATATTACTGTTTCTGTGATGCTGAACGTCTTGAACGCATCCGTAAAATCCAGACAGAAAATAAAATGGCTCCTGGTTATGACCGTAACTGCCGTCATCTTACACCAGAAGAAATCAAGGCTAACCTTGATGCCGGAAAACCATACGTAATTCGTCTTAAGGTTCCAATGGAAGGTGTAACAAAATTCCATGACCACCTTCTTGGCGATATCGAATGGAAAAACGAAGATATTTCTCCGGATCCTGTTCTTCTTAAGTCAGACGGATTCCCTACATATCACCTTGCAAATATCGTAGATGACCATTTTATGAAAATAACACATGTAATGCGTGCTCAGGAATGGATTCCTTCTACACCTTTGCATGTTCAGATGTACCGTTCATTTGGCTGGGAACATCCTGAATTCTGTCATTTGCCGATGGTAAACGGAAAAGACGGACAGAAACTTTCTAAACGCCATGGTGCAACTTCTGTCAATGAATTCCGTGCACGCGGATATCTTCCAAAAGCAATCATTAACTATGTTGCAATGCTTGGCTGTTCTTATGTTGACGGTCAGGATATGTACACAATGGAAGAACTTGCTGCAAACTTCAAGCTTGAACACCTTAATAAGTCTCCTGCAGTATTTGACTATAAAAAACTTGAATGGTACAACGGTCAGTACATCCGCATGATGAATGCTGAAGAACTTTACAAGTGGACATTGCCGTTCATCACAAAAACTGGTGATGCAGCCCTTGATATCAATGTATCAGATGAATTCCCTGCTCCACATGTAGGACCAGAATATTCCGGCGTTGCAATGGGCGAAGACGGAAAACCATACTGTGTTGACAAGTCAATGAATATGTCAAGCGAAGAAGTAGAAAAGACACTTATCGGTCTTATGCCTCTTATCCAGGAACGCCTTAAGTTCCTTACAGATGCTGCAGAAATGGTACACTTTATGTTTACAGAACCTGAAGTTCCGCCAGTTGAACAGATTATTCCTAAAAAGCTTGATGCCGCAAAAACAAAAGAAGTTCTTGAAGAATCTAAAGCTTTTGTTGAAAATATTTTTGGTAAATCACACGAAGAAGCAGAAGAACTTGCAAAAGCATGTGCAGAAAAACTGGGTATTAAACTTGGTGACTTTATGATGCCAATCCGTATGGCAGTTACAGGAAGCCGTG